>JBKPKZ010000087.1:0-3544 GCA_046731355.1 Pseudomonadota bacterium
GCACCTGATCGGAGCCGCCGTCGGGCGGGTCATTGGCACCGAGGACCGGATTCGTCAAGCAAATCCGGCTAGTTCCGGACGGGTAAAATAATACCGGTCAAGCTTCGCCAAGCGCCTTGATCTGCTTTCCAAGGCTCAAGATCAACTCCCTTAGCTCGTCGGAATCCACGGCCGCGAGCGCCTTCTTGAGCGTGAACCACTGGCGGTCCCGCTCGCCCCGCTCGGGCCAGTCGGAAAGCTCCTTTTCCACCGACAGCGAGTGGACCAGGATCTCGATGTCCGTCGTCCCGAAGAAACCGCGCTTGGCATGATGGAAGCTGCCGAGCGGGCGTGGATCAACGGTCCCGCTGATGCCGGCCTCCTCGAACGCCTCGCGCGCCGCAGCGTCGGCAAGCGATCTGCCCGCCATCGGCCAGCCCTTGGGGATCATCCACCGGCCCGAGCGCCGTCCCGTGACCAGCAGAACCTCGGGTCTCCTCCGCTTCGAGAGGCGCCACGGCAAGGCTCCAGTCTGTAGAGGCAAGCGCTGCCTGCTCCTTCCGAATCGCAAATGAGATGACCTCTTTGCGAACAATCTGCTCGGGGTTTCGGACAGATTCATGACCGTACCAACGCAAAATGCGGCAACTGGTGCTGAACGGCGGATCGCATTGTGATAAGAGCGCGCCGCTTTCCTCCAGCCGAGGTTTCGTGAACCACGAAGTCGACCTGAAGCCTGGACCCGAACTTGCGGACGAGAGGCCGGCGATCGATCGGGCCCTGTTTCGAGATGCCGAGGCCGCGTTCGGGTTGGGCGGAGAGCCGGGGAAGGTGGCCAAGGCCGAGCCGGTCCCCCTCCGGCCGGACATGGTCGTCGCCGAGGCGGTCGAAGCGGTCGTCGAGAGCTGCATCGCGCATTTTCGGGCAAACGAGCTCGTCGTTGCGAGGAGGAGGCAGACCGCGGCGCTCCACCAGGTGCGAGTGTCGATGAGGCGCCTGAGGGCCGCGCTGTCCTTGTTCAGGCCCGCCCTTTCCGACCCCCAGTTCGACAATCTTCGGGGCGAGCTTAGATGGTTCACCGGGCAGCTCGGCAAAGCGCGCAATCTCGACGTCTTCCTGTTGCGCAAGGGCCTCCCGAAGCCCCTTCGCGCAGCGATCAAGGCGGAGCGGGAAGAGGCCTACGACCGGGTCCTCGAGGTCCTCCGATCGAAGCGCCTCCGGCTCCTCCTGATCGACCTCGTCGCCTGGGTCGAGCTCGGCCGCTGGCGTCAGAATGCCAAGGCCTGCCGGCCGTTGCCGGACTTCGTCGCCCGAAGGCTCTACAAATGGTGGCAGAGGCTTGCCCGCCACGGCGATCTTAAATCGATGCACGCCGATGAAAGGCACGGGCTTCGAATCGAGATCAAGAAGCTCCGCTACGCGCTGGACTTCGTGCAGCCGCTCCACTCCGGCGCCGGGAGGAAGCAGAAGCAATTCTACAAGTCGGTCGAACGCCTCCAGGAGAGCCTTGGCAAGCTCAATGACCTGGTGACCGCCCGGGCGCTGTGGCGGAGGTTCGGCCACAGGCCCCCGCGCTCGAAGAGCGAGGAGCACGCAGTCGAGGAGAAATGCCTCGGGTCGGCGCAGGCTTCGCTCGACCGTTTGCGGAAGATCGGTCCCTACTGGACGAGACTGGCCTGAGATCGGCGAACGGCCCCACGAACGCCGTTTCAGCCGCTTTTCTTCGCACCAGCTACTCAAGGCTCAACATTGCCGCGTTCGAATTGCCGTGTAGCTTGGCGCTCGCTCATTTTAACGGGAGAGCGCGTTGGCGAGATTGCCTTATGCCGGGGTCGAGCTCGGCGGGACGAAGTGCGTCTCGACGCTTGCGCATTCACCGGGGGAGATCCTTCGCCAGGAGGCCGTCCCGACGACCACGCCCGACGAGACGCTCGGCGCGCTCGAGGACTTGCTGAAGGACTGGGCCCAAGGCGGGATCGCTGCGCTCGGAATCAACAGTTTCGGGCCAGTCGATCTCAGGATGGAATCGCCGACCTTCGGCTTCATCACCAGGACCACCAAGCCGAACTGGTCGGACACCGACGTAGTCCGTCGCCTCGCCCGGGCAGCCGGTACATCCGTCGCCTTCGACACCGACGTCAACGGCGCCGCGCTTGCCGAGATGCGCTGGGGGTCGGGCAGGGGATTCATGGACTTCGCCTACATCACCGTCGGAACCGGGGTCGGCGTCGGCCTTGTCGTCAACGGCCTGCCGACGCGAGGCTTCGCGCACAGCGAGCTCGGCCACGTCCGGCCGGTCCGGATTCCGGGCGACGATTGGCCGGGCGCTTGCAGCTTTCACGGCGATTGCGTCGAGGGGCTCGCGTCCGGGACCGCGCTAAAGGCTCGGCTGGGTTCGCGCCATGTCGGCGACATCGCTCCCGACGACCCCGTCTGGGAAACCGTGGCTTTCGCGCTTGCCCAGCTTTGTCACGCGATCGTCTGCGCGGCCTGCCCGCAGAGGATCGCGATCGGCGGCGGAGTGACCGAGCGCCAGCCGCACCTGGTCCAGCGCGTCCAGCGGATGCTGGTCGAAAGCCTCGGCAGCTACTTGCGGCTTCCACGGGACGACTATGTCGTTGCTCCCGAGCTTGGCGCCCAGGCCGGGCCGATGGGCTCGATCGCGCTCGCGATGGACGCGGCCTCCGCGCGATAGCCGCCCGGATTTCGAGCTTGTGACACGGGTTCATCCCTGCCACCAAGGCGGCGCCATTGAGACTGGGGAGAGTAAGCGTGGCGCAAACCGATAGCCGTTCGGCAACCGTGACCAGCGCCTACGCGATCGTCACCTGCCTGTTTTTCGCATGGGGCTTCATCACCTCGCTGGTCGATCCCTTGGTCGCCGCGGTGAAGGGCATATTCCAGCTGAGCGACGTCGAGGCGCAGCTCAGCGCATCGGCATTCTTCATTGCCTATGGCGTGATGAGCCTTCCGGCCGCCGTGCTCCTCTCGAGGAGGAAGGCGGTGGGAACGGTGATCATCGCCCTTGCGCTGATGGTTGCCGGCTGCCTGATCATGCTCGCAGCCGCCAACATTGCCGTTTACGAGCTGGTGCTTCTCGGCCTGTTCGTTCTCGCCAGCGGAATCACCATCCTCCAGGTCGCAGCGAACCCGCTGGCTGCGGCGCTCGGCCCGTCCGAGCGGAGCCACTTCCGACTGACCTTCAGCCAGACCTTCAACAGCCTCGGCACGTTCATCGGCCCGTACCTCGGCGCGGCGCTGTTCCTGAAGGGCGTCGAGGTGAAGCACGGCGCCGTCATCACCGATGAGGTTCGCGCCCAGTCGCTCGCCGGCATCGATCGCGCCTTCTTCTGGATCGCCGGCCTCATCATCCTGGTCGGCATTCTCATCTGGCTCGGCCGGCGTGTCATCAGCGAGGCCGCTCCAGCGGCTTCGGAGGAGACCGCCCGGCGCGGAGTCGTCGCCACGCTCAAGGATGCGGCGTCGTCGCCATGGGCCCTGTTCGGCGGGCTTGCGATCTTTCTCTACGTCGGAGCCGAAGTCGCGATCGGGACCCAGATGTCCT
>JBKPKZ010000088.1:0-6346 GCA_046731355.1 Pseudomonadota bacterium
GGACAAAAGGGTCAGCGCCAAGCTCTTGTCGCATGCCGGGGCGAAGACGAGACTTTCGAACTACAACGACCATACGAGCGAGGCAGAGCGGGATGCCATCGTCTCGCGCCTCGGATCCGAAGCGATCGCGCTCGTCAGCGATGCCGGGACGCCGCTGATTTCGGATCCGGGCTACAAGCTGGTCCGGGCGGCTCGCGCCGAGGGACATGCTGTTCACACCCTGCCCGGTCCTTCCGCTGCGATTGCAGCGCTGACCCTCGCTGGCCTTCCGACCGACCGTTTCCTGTTCGGGGGGTTTCTACCGTCGAAGACAAAGGCTCGAACGGACGCAATTGGAGAATTTTCGGGCGTGCGCGCGACATTGGTATTTTACGAAAGCGGACCTCGACTGGAGGACACGCTGGCAGCCCTTCACGACGCGCTCGGCAACCGCGACGCGGCCGTCATCCGGGAGATCAGCAAACTCCACGAAGAGACGGTCGCCGGCTCGCTCTCGGAACTTGCCGATCGCTACGCGGGCAGGCCTCCGAAGGGCGAGATCGTCATCGTCGTCGGGCCGCCATCGGAGCAAGCCGAGGCCAGCGACGAGGACGTCGATCGCGCGATCGACGACGCGCTCAAGGCCCATTCTCCGTCTCGAGCCGCCGCCGAAGTGGCCGCAGCGTTGAACATCCCGAAAAAGCGCGCTTACGCCCGTGCCCTCGAACGCTCGAAATGAACGGCGAAACGTCTGAAAGGCGAGGCCGAGCCGCCGCGGCCTCCAGTCACGTTTCGAGCGTCGGGCAAGGGTGACAAAATCCCGGGCCTCGCCTAGGCGGCGGCAATGTCGCTGCGCATAGCCGTTCAGATGGATCCCCTGGAGAGCATCAACATCTCCGGCGATTCCACGTTTGCAATCATGCTTGGCGCGCAGGCCCGCGGTTACAAGGTCTACCATTACCTTGCGGACGCCCTGACCTATCAGGACGGGCGCCTCTACGCCGGAGTTCATGAGGTGACCGTGCAGCCGGTTCCGGGCGATCACTTCCGGCTTGGCGCGTTCTCGATCGTCGATCTCGGCAAGGACATCGACGTCGTACTGATGCGGCAGGACCCGCCGTTCGACCTCGGATACATTACCGCAACGCACCTCCTGGAGCGCATTCGGGACGAGACCCTGGTCGTCAACGACCCCGAAGCGGTGCGCAACGCGCCCGAAAAGGTGTGGGTGCTGGATTTCGCTCGGTTCATGCCGCCAACCATGGTCACGCGCTCGCTTGGGGCCGCGCGGGAGTTTCTGAACGCGCATGGCGACATCGTCATAAAGCCGCTGCACGGCAATGCGGGGAAGGCGGTCTTCAAGATCGGAAGCGACGGATCGAACCTCGCACCGCTGATGGAGCTGTTCAACGCGACCTATCGCGAACCGCACGTGCTTCAGGCCTTTCTCCCGGAGGTGTCGGACGGCGACAAGCGCATCGTGCTCATTGAGGGCGAGATCGCGGGCGCGATCAACCGACGCCCAGCGAAGGGAGACATTCGCTCAAACCTCGCGGCCGGGGGAACCGCCGAGCAGAGTGAGCTGAGCGAGACTGAGCGAGAGATTTGCGCCGCGCTTGGTCCCGAGTTGAAGCGCCGCGGACTGCTGTTCGTCGGAATCGACGTGATCGGCGGCAAATGGCTGACCGAAATCAACGTCACCTCGCCCACCGGCATCGTCGCAATCGACAAGTTTAACGGTACCGACACCCCTGCCCGCATATGGGATGCGATCGAGGCTCGTCTCGAGGCACGGCGGAGCGCCTAATCAAATGAATGACTGGGTCATCCGCCTGATCGAGCAATCGGGCTACCTCGGGGTCGGATTCCTGATGTTCCTCGAGACGGTTTTCCCACCGATCCCGTCGGAAGTGATCATGCCCGTCGCTGGAATGGCCGCCGCCGAGGGAAAGCTCAACTATTGGTTCGTGGTCGCGAGCGGCAGTTCAGGCGCGATGCTCGGCAATATCGTCTGGTATCTCGCCGCCCGGGCGCTCGGTGTGGACCGGCTGGAGCCGATCATCAGGCGCCATGGACGCTGGGTGACGATGACCTGGCCGGAGGTCGAACGCGCCCAGGTCTGGTTTCGGCGCAACGGCGTTTTCTTCGTCTTCCTCGGGCGCCTCCTTCCAACGGTGCGCTCGCTCGTGTCGATCCCGGCGGGTCTGCTCAAGATGCGGTTCAAGACTTTCTTCATCGCGTCGACGATCGGCACGCTGGGGTGGACCGCGTTGCTGGCAACCGCCGGTTTCAAGCTTCGTGAGAATTTCAGCGAGGTGGACGAGTATGTCGGCACCGCCTCCAACGCGATCATCGCCGTGCTGGTCGCCGGTTACTTCTGGCGGCTGTGGACCCATCGCCGCTCAAGGGCAGGCGACTAGAACCAGGGGAGTAAGCCCTGGAACTCAGTTCAAAGGGGCGAGAAGCGCGAACTGCGGAATGTCGACGTCGAACGTTGCTCCGTCCTCATCGACCATCCGATAGCTGCCGGTCATCGAACCGTTCGGAGTGTCGAGCGGGCAGCCCGAAACGTAATCGAAGCTTCCGTCCGGGGCGATCAGCGGCATTTCTCCGACCACGCCTTCGCCGTGCACCTCGTGCACAACTCCTCGGCCGTCGGTGATCTTCCAGCTTCGTGACAACAGCTGAACCGAGCGGCTGGCGCCATTCTCGATCCTCACGTGGTAGGACCAGAACCAGCGGTTGATGGATGGGTCCGACTGCTCGGCAAGATAGCTGACCGCAACACGGATCGTGATGCCGTGAGTCGTCGCTACGTTCGGGAAGAGCATCGCGAGCGTATCGAGGCCTGTCACGGCTTAAGAGCTATGACACCTTGGCCGCACAAACAACGGCTTAGATGAGCCCGCCTGCCTTCAGAAGACGATCGACGAGCCGGGAGCGAGCGTCCGAAAGCCCGGCCGAGCGGCCGGTCAGAACGTCGCGCATGAGGAAGTGCCCGCTAAGATCGAGCCCGTCTCGGATTTCAGGCCAGGTCGCGGCGCCGCCCTCGATTGCAAAGCGTGGGAGCGGGAGGAGCTTCCCGGCGTAAGGGTCCGCTTCCGCAGCGCTGACTGCCCTGCCGGAGCGCGGGCTTACTGCAACGAGGTCATTGTTCGATCCGGTGATGGCGCAACGTTCGAGATCCAGTCCGAACCCAAGCTCGGCAAGGAGAAGCAGCTCGTAACGAACAAGAAGGCTCGCCCAACCAAGGGCCGACGGCGCGGCTTCGATTAGCGACAGCAGGGCATCGAGCGCATCGTAAAGCCGTGGATGGGGCTGAGCCTCCGGAAGCGCAGTCGCGGTGAGTGCAGTCACCCAGTCGATCGCAGCGGCCGGAAGAGGCTCGGAAAGGAGGGGAGCCCGGCTATGAGTCAACTCGATCTCGGCGTGCGCGAGCTGTTCATCCGTACGCGAGCGAAGCCTGGCCTGGACGAGATTCCCAGGGACGACGATCGGCCGCATCCGTCGCCCGCGCGCTCCGCGAACATAGGCCGCCTGAAGCCCGTCCCTCGGGGTCATCAGGCGCACGATCGCGCCGTGCTCGGCGTGGGTGCGAAGAGCGCAGACGATGGCCGACGTTTCGATATTCACGCGTCAGCCGGCTGGATGAAAATAATCGTAGAGCTGGCGCGCCATCGTCTTGCTGATCCCGGGAGCGCGCTCGAGATCCTCCAGCGCCGCTCCCTTCACCGCCCGTGCCGTTCCAAAGTGCATCAGCAAGGCGCGCTTGCGATTGGGGCCGATTCCGGGGACGTCGTCCAATGTGGACGTGGTCAGGGACTTCGCGCGCTTCGCCCGGTGCGTGCCGATGGCGAAGCGATGGGCCTCGTCGCGAAGCCGCTGAAGGTAGAAGAGCAGGGCCGAGTTGGGGGGAAGGGTGATTTCGCGACCTCCGGGTAAGTGAAAGACCTCGCGCCCTTCGCGGCCGTGATGGGGACCCTTGGCAACGCCGACGACCGGCACGTCGTGAACGCCAGCGTCTTCCATGACCTCGCAGACGGCGGAAAGCTGTCCCTTGCCGCCATCGATCAGAATCAGGTCGGGCCACTCGCCACTCTGGCGATCAGGATCGTCCTTCTCCAGCCGAGCGAAACGGCGCTCCAGCACCTCGCGCATCATTGCGAAGTCGTCGCCCGGGTTCGTCTCCGGCCGCTTGATGTTGAACTTGCGGTAACTGTTCTTGCGGAAGCCCTCGGGACCGGCGACGATCATCGCTCCGGTCGCGTTCGTGCCCATGATGTGGCTGTTGTCATAGACCTCGATGCGCTTCGGCACGTCGGCCAGCTCGAACGTATCGGCCAGCTCGCGCAAGACCTTGCCCTGCGTGGTCGTCTCCGCGAGTCGTCGGTCGAGCGCTTCCTCGGCGTTGCGGCGGGCCTGGTCGAGAAGCTTCTTGCGGTCCCCGCGCTTGGGAACCTCGATCGCGACCCGGCGCCCCGCCCGCTCCGACAGTGCCTCTTCCAGCACCTCGTTCTCGTCCAGCTCGCGATCCACGAGAATCCGCTTCGGCGGCGGCATGTCCTCGTAGAATTGGACGAGAAAGCTCGACATCACCTCGGCTTCCGGGACGTCGCTGGTATGCACCGGGAAGAAGGCGCGATGCCCCCAGTTCTGCCCGCCACGGATGAAGAATCCCTGGATCGACATCGTCCCGGCCTTGCAGGCCAACGCGAACACGTCGGCATCGCCGAGGCCCTCGGCATGAACAGTCTGCGATCCCTGAATGTAGGTCAGCGCGCGCAGGCGGTCGCGATAGACGGCGGCGAGTTCGTAGTCCTGCTTCTCGGCGGCTGCCGCCATCTGTTTCGAAAGCCGCGCCTGCACTCCGGTCGACTTGCCCGAGAGGAAGTTCTTCGCGTCCTCGACCAGCTCGTCATAGTCCGCCTCGCTGATCCGGCCGACGCACGGGGCCGAGCAGCGCTTGATCTGATACAGCAGGCACGGCCGCGAACGGTTCTCGAAATAGCTGTCTGAACAACTCCTCAGGAGGAACAGTTTCTGAAGGGCGTTGAGCGTGCGGGTGACTGACCCGGCGCTTGCGAACGGCCCAAAATATTGACCCTTGGTCCGCCGCGCGCCGCGATGCTTCTGAACGCGCGGGAAAGCGTGATCCTCGCGCAGCAGGATGAACGGGAAGCTTTTGTCGTCGCGAAGAAGAACGTTGTAGGCGGGTCGGAAGCGCTTGATCAGCTGTGCTTCCAGCAACAGGGCCTCGGCCTCCGTGCGAGTCGTGACGATTGTCATCGAACGGGTCTGCGCGACCATTCGCTGAAGCCGCTTCGGCAGGCGCGCGACCTGCGTGTAGTTGGTCACGCGATTCTTCAGCGCCCGCGCCTTGCCGACGTAGAGCACGTCACCGCGCGAGTCCTGCATCCGATAGACACCTGGCCGGACCGGGAGGGTCCTCAGCACCTCCCGGATGGCGGCGACTCCCTTTTCGAGATCCGGCTGCTCAGAGCCGCGGACGGCGTGGGTCGCCTGGTCCTCGTTGAAGCGCTCCGCGGCTCCTGGTTGTTCGGGACGGTCGGCTTTGCTCACCCCGACGAGATAGGCGCTGACTTCCGCATGCGCGAGAGGGTCAGGCGGCGGCCCTCGCCTCCGCCTCTTGCTCATCGGCGAGCATCCATTCGACCGCTGCGCGGGCGTGGATCGCCGTAGTGTCGTAAACCGGAAGTACGTTGGCCCGGGTATCGACCGCAAGCACCAGCTCGGTGCAGCCGAGGACGACGGCCTGGACCTTCTGCTTCGCGAGCTCGGTGATGAGCGTCTTCAGCTTGCGCTGGCTGTCACGGACGACGCGGCCACGAGCCAGTTCTTCGAAGATGATCCGGTCGACTTCGGTGATCCAGTTCGGGTCCATCGAGACCAGGCTGATGCCGCGCGCTTCGAGCCGGCCGCGGACGTGCGGCTCGGTCATGGTGAAGCGGGTGCCGAGGAGCGCAACCCGGCCGATTCGGTCGGCTGCCAGCTTGTCACCAGCGGCATCGCCGATATGCAACACGGGCACGTCGACGTTTGCAGTGACGGCGTCGTAAACCTTGTGCGTCGTGTTGCAGGCCATGAGCACTCCTTCCGCTCCGGCGGCCTGGAGACGCTGTGCGGCGTCGATGTTCAGCTTCGCGACCCCATCCCAATCGTTCGCTTCCTCGAGCGCGATCAGGTCAGCGAAGTCGACGCTTTCGATCGTCAGTTTCGCGCTGTGGAATCCGCCGAGCCTTTGCGCGACGCCCCGGTTGATGTGCTCGTAATAAAGCGCGGTCGACGACCAGCTCGTCCCGCCGATGATGCCAAGCTTGCGCAAAGCCGCCTGCCCCTTCCCCACTCT
>JBKPKZ010000089.1:0-5065 GCA_046731355.1 Pseudomonadota bacterium
TGTGCAAGTTTTTTCTTGTTTTTCAATCACATACGGCTGTTCAATCCAGCGAAACGCTCGTTCCATCGCGCTTTCCATCACTTTCGACATCTCGGCACGGTTTTGGCGCTGAACATCAGCGGGGAAGACTAACGAGGCTCAGAGGAGTAGAATTGATCGGTCATTGGAACGCATAGGAGTTCCCAAGATGAACGCGATCATCGCCGTTGCTGTAACTGCAAGTCAGCTCGCCGAACGACAAGCAAAGCAGAAGTCGCGACCTCGGGCGACCGCGCTTTCAATCCGTCCGCGCTGATCTCCTCGCTCCAACTTTGCGAGGGGAACGTCCGCTTTCCATTCACACGGTACATTGAGCCATTGGCCTGCTATCGACCGAAGGCGCACGGGATCGCAGGGACCGGGAAACGACGGGTCAGGTTACATCCTATTGAAAATCCACATTTTTTGATGTTCACTCAGGATCCAAGCTCGAGCCGAGTCTTAGATTCAGGGGGCTGCAATGGGCTATTCTGGTGTCATCGTCTTCGGCGACAGCCTGGTCGATTCTGGAAATGCGCTGGGCCTTGCCAATTGGTACAACGGGCTCCCCTTCACCGAGCCCGTCGATGCGGCTCCCGTTGCAAGTGCGGGTTACTACGCCGGTAGATTCACGAACGGCTTCAATTTCGCCGATCTGATCAGCAACAAGTACCTGGGCATTACGACGAAGCCGGTATTTCCATTCGGCTATGACGACCCCTTCCTTGGCCTGCCAATAGCGCCGTTCGCTTCGGACCCATCAGGAAACAACCTGAACTTTGCATACGGCGGCGCTCAAATGCGGCGAGGCGGTGAGAAGGTTCCGTCCATCGATGGTCAGACCGATGCGTGGCGCGATGCGGTCGATGGGCATGCAGATCCCAATGCCCTGCACCTGTTCGCTTTCGGCGCGAACGACGTTCATGACCTCGTTCCCAAGACTGGAGCCTGGGCGAGCCTTTCGGCGGCGACGTCCGCGCTTACGAAAGCCGCGGACAAGTTCATTCACGAGATCCTCCAGACGATAGACGACGGCGTGAACCACGTCCTCGTGCTGGGAGTGCCAAATATCGGCATCCAGCCTTACTACAATGGTCTGGTCGACGAAGCCGCTCGTCGAGCGGTCGCCACGCAATATTCGCAGATGCTCGATGATTTGATCCGCACGCGGATCGCCGCGCTGACTCTGCCGTCGGATGTGGAACTCAAATACGTCAGCTTCACCGGAATGGCCGATCAGGTAAACGACCAACTCGATGACCTTTACCCCGCGTCGCAGGTTTATCCGCTCAATCTGAGCAGCGTCGTATTTTTCGATCAGGCCCATCCAACTGCACAATTGCACGCGATGGCAGCCGCTTATCTCTTGGATCAGCTGAACGGCACGGTCTCCGGTGATGTCCGCCCTTTGCTGACCGCGGACTATGTTCTGAACGCGAGCATTGGCGTGAAGGGCGAGGTCGATACCGTCGTGCTCTCGCTCGCATCAAACACGACCTACACCTTGAACATGCTCGGACTGAGTTCGCTCGGTGGCAATGTCTCAGTGCTTGGGGATCCGCTCCTGAAGATCATCGGCCCGTCCGGGTCACTGGTAGGCACAAATGATGATGGCGGGGTGGGGCTCGACGCAAGCCTTACGTTCACCACTGGAGCTGCTGGCGATTACACAGTCCAGCTGACGGGTGTCGGAAGCATGGCAGGCACCTACCGCCTCCAAGCGGACGGTACCGCAATCGGCAACACGACCTACACCGTGACTCACAGCTCGGCAGTGATCCTCGAGCGCGCCAAGGAAGGCACGGATACGGTGCTGACAAGCGTCAGTTACACGCTTGAGGCAGCGGCCTCGATCGAACAACTGAGAACAAGTTCCGACGCCGGCATTGCGAGCATCAACCTCACCGGCAACAATATCGATCAGTCGATCATCGGAAACGCCGGCGCCAACATCATAGATGGAAGGGGCGGATCCGATGGCTTGTGGGGTCTAGGCGGAAGCGACACGTTCTTCTTCAGCACCGTATTGGGATTGACGAATGTCGATCGGATCTATGACTTCAACCCGATCGCCGACACGATCCGGCTAGACGATGCAATATTCGGCGGTCTCAGCCTCGGTTCATTGTCCCCGGGCGCATTCGCACTAGGGCCGATTGCGGCGCAAGCGGATGACCGGATTATCTACGATCCAACGAGCGGAAAGCTCTACTTCGATGCAGATGGCATTGGCGGCATGGCCCAAGTCCATTTCGCAACCTTGAACGCGGGACTCTCACTGACTTCGGCTGACTTCTTCGTGGTCTGATCACCGTCAAGAAGTGCGCCACGATCTGTGCTGCGAACTCGGGTGTGGAAGACCTGCAGTGCCGCATGAGCCAATGTCCGATTTCCACCCGTTCCTGCCGCCGAATTAGCGAGTCCGGAATCGACCCAAAGCGGACGCCCTAGCCCCGCCCGACTACTGGTGCTTCTCTTCATCGACGCTAAAAAGTCCCGAAGCCGTATGGGGGACCATCGAATTGCGGTTATTTGCGCTAGCGATTGCAGCCTTGGCCAGCGTCCCGGCGAACGCCCAAGGCATTGCACGACCGGAGGTCGTTCGTTCGCCAGATGGGCGCAATTCAATCACGGTCACGCTCGATGAGAAGGAACGGCCGACCTACTCAGTCGATCGAGACGGTATGCCGGTCATCCTTTCGTCACCGGTCGCGTTGGCGCTGGAAGCTGGTCCGCTGGGTGAGGGCTCGGCGCTCGAGCGCCTCGACAGGCGGAGCGTCACTGACACTTGGCGGCAGGTCACCGGCAAGGCCTCAACGGTGCAAGACCATTTCAATGAGGTTGTTCTCCACCTCATTGATGGACAGCAGCGGCGCTTCAACCTTGTGCTTCGCGCCTATGATGACGGCGTTGCGCTGCGGACCGTCGTTCCGGTTCAGCCGAAGACCGATGGTGTCGTCATCACCGGCGAGGAAACTGCCTTCAATTTCGCCGGGAATTACAATTGCTGGGGTTTCAACCCCGGCCGGTTCGGCACCAGTCACGAAGGCGAGTTCGATCCGGTCGAGGCTCGCCGCATCCGCGACCACAATCTCTATGACCTGCCCCTGCTGTGTGAGACGGGCAAGGCCGCTCTCCTCATCACCGAATCCGATCTGCTCGACTATCCCGCCGCTTATCTGAAGGGTCGCGGCGACGGCGGCCTAGGTGTCGTCACCAAGCTTTCGCCATCGCTCAGCGATCCGAATATTGCGGCGCGAACTCGGCTCGGCGAGGCAATCCGCACTCCTTGGCGGGTGGTCATGCTCGCGGACCAGGCGGGTCAGTTCGCTCAGTCCAATCTTGTTGATAATCTCGCTACCCCCTCGCGCCTCACGGACACGAGCTGGATCAGGCCCGGCAAGTCCGCGTCCGACTGGCTGAGCGGCGGCAGGGTCGGCGGCGAGCTTGTCCCCGTCAGCAGCACGAAGAGCATGAAGGCGCACATCGACTTCGCTGCCGAGAACCACCTCGAGTATGTGATGATCGACGACGGGTGGTACGCAGGCTCGGGAGTTGCCCCGACCTTTGACCCCAAGGCGAACCTGTTCGCGGACAATCCCGACTTCAATCTCAAGGACGTCGCCGAGCACGCCAGGAAGCGAGGCGTGAAGCTCTGGGTCTGGATCGACTGGCGAGAACTCGACCCGATCATGGAACGGGGGCTCGATTACATCCAAGCGCAGGGCATCGTCGGCATCAACGTCGACTTCATGGACCGCGACGACCAAGAGATGGTGCGTTGGTACGAGAAACTCCTCGAATCGGCTGCGCGCCACAAATTGATGGTCGAACTGCACGGAGCTTTCGTGCCGCGGGGCCTTGCCCGTACGTACCCCAACTTCATCACCCAGGAGGGAGTGCTCGGTTCGGAATACAACAAGTGGAGTCGCCGAGTGACGGCCGAGCACAATGTGATGCTCGCTTATACGCGCGGCGCGCTCGGGCCGATGGACTATATCCCCGGAGGGTTCGTCAACGTCACACCAGCTGAATTCAAGGACCGTTGGGTTCTACCGATGGTCCAGACCACCCGCGCCCACAATCTCTCGATGCTGGTCGTCTTCAACAGTCCCTGGACCAGCTTGCAAGACAGCCCGGATATGTATCGGTCGAGTCCCGCCGGATTCGACTTTATCCGCGGCGTCCCGACCAGTTGGGACGAGACCCGCTACGTGGCCGGCAAGGTGGGCGAGTACATCGTGCTCGCGAGGCGAAAGGGCGAGACCTGGTACCTTGGAGCGATGAACGGCGATCTCGCCCGCAAGGTCAGTGTTCCGCTGTCATTTCTCGGTGGTGGGTCGTGGAAGGCTGATCTTTGGCTCGACGGCGACAAGCCAGATGTGGTCCGACCCGACCGCCGCAGCGTAAGTGCTTCTGACGCGCTCGATCTCGACCTGGCAGCGGCCGGCGGAGCCGCTGCGGTAGTAAAACGACGCTAAAACGCGAAGCGGGGCTCGCCTTGGCGTCGGGTTCCCGCCCGCGAATACGGGCAGCATTTCTTAGGTCTGATTTCCACCAATTGCTGACATTCCCCTGTCCTACGTCGCCGCTGCTGTGCAATGCTGCGAGTATGCCGGGCCGTCTCTCCAAACCGAGCTTTAACAAAAGCGCCATTGATCCGGCGGCCATCCACGCCCGTCAGCATGAAAATCGAAGCCATTCGGGGTTGTTGCCGCGATGAAGGTCGCCTGCATCGGCGCCGGTCCCGCCGGCCTCTACTTCTCGATTGCGATGAAGCTTCGCGACCCGTCGCACGACATCACCGTGTTCGAGCGCAACGCGCCCGGAGTAACATTCGGATGGGGTGTGGTATTCTCCGACCAGACCGTCGAGAATTTGCAGGCGAACGATCCCAAGTCCGCGAAGATCATCTCGGACGAATTTGCACATTGGGACGACATCGACGTCCACTTCGGCGGTGAGACGATCACCTCTTCCGGCCACGGTTTCATCGGCATCGGTCGCAAGCGCCTGCTCGAAATTCTCCACGACCGGGCGCTCGAGC
>JBKPKZ010000090.1:0-72392 GCA_046731355.1 Pseudomonadota bacterium
GGTCGAGATCGTCGCGCTCCGCGGCATGGGCATAAGCGTTGAACCAGCCGAACGGCAGGTTCGAGCAGGAGAACAGACCGAGCGTGAAGCGGTCTACGGGCCCGTCCGGAAGCGTGCGCGTCCGACCGACCGGAGACGTCGGTCCGTTGGGCGCCCTGAAGCGGTAGAAATACCATCGGCCAGGAGCGAGGCCGTCAATCTTCACCTTTGCTGTAAAGTCCGTGTCCGAGGAAGCGACGGCTTCGCCGCCCGCGACGACCTTGCCGAATGCTTCGCTCTCGGCGATCTCCGCTGTGAGCCTTGCTTCGCCCGTCCCGACGTAGCGGGTCCAAAGCAGGACTGAATTTTGCGAAGGCTCCCCGCTCGCGACACTGTGAGTGAAGCCGCGCCCCGCCGAGATCGCGCTCGCGACGCCCGGGATGACGAGCGCGCCGGCACCGAGTGTACCCAATTGGAGAAGTCGGCGGCGATCGAGGTGAAATGTCATCGGTAGCGCATCTATCCGCGGCGTCTGTTACGAAGGAGTGACAAAGGTCTGAGCGCTTTCAATGGAGGCTTCAATGCCCGTCGAAATCAAGATCGTCGCCTTCGGCGCAGTGCTCCTTTTGGTGCATATCTTCGCGGCGGTTCATCTCAAGACGAAACAATATGGCCGGGCGTGGAATGTCGGCGCCCGCGACGAGGCGCTTCCATCGCTCAACCCGGTCGCGGCCCGGCTGGCTCGTGCCCAGGCGAATTTCCAGGAAACATTCCCGGTCGCGATCGTCGCTCTCCTCGGCGTCGTGATCGCGGGCCGAACCAGCTCCTGGACGGCCATCGGCGGGTGGATATGGTTGGGTGCTCGCCTTATCTATCTCCCGCTCTATGGCTTCGGCGTGCCGGTGTGGCGGACGGCGACCTTCGCAGTCAGCATTGCCGGACTGGTGATCGTGATCTGGCCGTTGCTGTTGGGCTGAATCTCCTCTTCGCTGGCATCCCTCCAACAGACTGCTAAACCCGCCCGTTCATGTCAGACGTCGAAACCGCCGAAGCGCCCACGACCGAGTCCAAGGTGGCCAACCACCTCTACCTAGTCGACGGGTCGAGCTACATATTCCGAGCCTATCACCGGCTTCCGCCGCTCACGAACCGGCACGGAATGAACGTCGGTGCCGTCTACGGCTATACGGCGATGCTGTGGAAGCTCGCGGACGGGTTGAAGCAGGCCGAGGGGCCGACCCATATGGCCGTGATTCTCGATGCGTCGGAGCATACTCACCGCAACGAGATGTACGACCAATACAAGGCGCACCGGCCTCCGCCGCCCGAGGACCTGGTTCCGCAATTCCCACTGATCCGAGTTGCAACGCGCGCCTTTTCGATCCCGTGCATCGAAAAGGCCGGACTGGAGGCCGACGACATCATCGCCTGCTACGTGATGGCGGCGAAGAATGCCGGCTGGAAAGTGACCATTGTCAGCTCCGACAAGGATTTGATGCAGCTGGTCGAGGACGGTCATGTCGACATGCTCGACACGATGAACGACCGCCGAATCGACGAGGCGGCGGTCCACGAGAAGTTTGGCGTCGGGCCGGACAAGGTCGGCGAAGTGCTCGCCCTGATGGGAGACAGCGTCGACAATGTACCCGGGGTTCCGGGCGTCGGTCCGAAGACGGCGACCCAGCTGATCCAGGATTACGGCAGCGTCGAAGGAGTCCTCGCGGCCGTCGACGAAATCAAGAAACCGAAGCTCAAGCAGAACCTGATCGAGCATGCCGATAACGCGCGGCTGTCGCTCGAGCTTGTGCGGCTGGTGTGCGATGCGCCGCTTCCCGAGCCGCTCGAGAACCTGACGCTCAAGGGCATTCCTCCGGAGCCGCTCAAGCAGTTCCTTGAAGACCAGGGGTTCAAGACGCTGCTCAACCGGATGGTCGGCGGCGGCTCGGCGAACACCGGCGCCACGGTTCGGAATGACGTCATTGCGGCAATGGATCGCAAGCCGTCGTCCAGGATCGCGGAGTCGGACGCGCCTCAGAAGATCGAAGTCGACGTCTCGAAATATGAGACGGTGACCGACGAAGCCTCGCTCGACCGCTGGATCGCGGAAGCGCGGGCCCAGGGCCATGTCGCGGTCGATACAGAGACCGACTGCATCGACTGCATCATCGCCAAGTTCGCGGGGATCAGCCTGGCCACCGGCCCGAACCGGGCATGCTACATTCCGGTCGGCCACAGCGGCGTCGACCTTTATTCCGAGACTCCGAACCAGCTTCCGCTCCAGCTCGTGCTCGACCGGCTGAAGCCGCTGCTGGAAGACCCGGCGGTCCTCAAGATCGGGCATAACCTCAAGTACGATTGGGTGATGTTCGACAAGGTCGGGATCGATGTCGCGCCCTACGACGACACCATGCTGATGAGCTTCGATCTCGACGCGGGGCGGAGCTTTGGCCACAATTTGACCGACCTCGCCAAGTCGCAGTTCGAGCATGAATGCATCAGCTTCAAGTCGCTGTGTGGGACGGGCGCCAAGCAGATCACGTTCGACAAGGTGCCGCTGAAGGAAGCGACCGAATATGCGGGCGAGGACGCCGATCTCGCGCTTCGCCTGTGGCACCGGCTCAAGCCACGAATGACGACCGAGCATGCAGAGCGCGTGTACAAGCGAGTCGACCAGCCGCTGGTGCCGGTGATCGGGCGGATGGAGCGGCGTGGAGTGAAGGTCGATCGCGACTATCTTGCAGGACTGAGCAAGACCTTCTCCGAGGAAATCTCCAAGCTCGAAGGCAATATCTACGAGGCCGCGCAGGGGCCGTTCACGATCGGCTCACCGCAACAGCTTGGAGACGTGCTCTACGGGCGCCTCGGACTGAAGGGCGGGCGCAAGGGCAAGAGCGGACACTATTCGACCGACGTGAACGAGCTGGAACGGCTCGCCAGCGAGGGCATCGAGGTCGCTCGACTAGTGCTCGACTGGCGTCAGCTTACAAAATTGCGCTCGACCTACACCGACGCACTGCAAGCGGTGATCAATCCGGAAACGGGGCGTGTCCACACCAGTTTCAGTCTGACCGGGGCGCAGACGGGTCGGCTGTCGTCGAACGACCCGAACCTCCAGAACATCCCGATCCGCACCGAGCTTGGCCGCAAGATCCGCGACGCGTTCGTCGCCGAACCGGGCCACGTCCTGATGAGCGCGGACTATAGCCAGATCGAGCTTCGCATCGCCGCTCACATGGCCGACGTCCCGCAGCTCAAGGAAGCGTTCCGCAACCGCGACGACATCCACAACATCACTGCTGAAGAGCTATTCGGCACGGTCGACCGCGACACCCGCGGCAAGGCGAAGACGGTCAACTTCGCCATCCTCTATGGAGTCTCTGCCTGGGGCCTCTCCTCGCGAATGGGCGTGTCAAAGGAAGAAGGCTCGGCAATCATCGCGCGTTATTTCGAGCGTTTCCCCGGCATCCGCGCCTACATGGACGACACTCTGAACTTCGTCCGACAGCACGGCTACACGAGGACACTCTTCGGCCGAAAGACGCACTTCTATCCGAATATCCGCTCACCCAATCCCTCGATCCGTGGCGGCGCAGAGCGCGCGGCGATCAACGCTCCGATCCAGGGCACCAGCGCCGATCTCATCAAGCGGGCGATGGCACGAATGGACGATGCGCTTGCCGAGGCAGGCCTCGATGGCGTCCGAATGCTCCTGCAGGTGCACGACGAACTCGTGTTCGAAGTGCCGGACGGCCGCGAAGAAGAAGCGGCTGCGGTCGTTCGGCGGGTCATGGAAACGGCCGCTGAGCCTGCGCTGAAACTCGATGTTCCGCTCGACGTCGAAGTTGGTTGGGGCGAACATTGGGGCGCCGCGCATTGAGTATCGCTGCACCCACCGACTCATCACCGCCCGCCGATCTTGCGGCGCTTGCACGAGGTGGACGGATCAACTTCCTGGGTTTCTGCGTCAGGCTCGCTGCGCGCCTTCCGTTCCTGTTCATTGCCGGCCGCATCTACGGCGCCGACGCGCTTGGCCGCTTTGCCTATGCGATTCTGATCGTGGAGTTCGCGGCACAACTCGCGACATTGGGGCTGAAACGCGGGCTCGCCCAGCAGTTGGCCCATACCGACAAGCCGCATGCCTGTGTCGCGTGGGACGGACTGCTCGTCGCTGCGGTCGGCTCGGCAATCGCCATGGGCATACTCATGGTCTTTCCACAGGCCATGTTCCCGAACAGCGAGCTGACCGGTCTTGAGTGGCTGCTTCCGATCACGATCATCGCGCTCGCCTGGTCGGACATCATGCTGGCCGCCCTAGCCTACCGGAACGACGTCACGTCGACGGTTCGGGCAAGGGCGATCGTCGAGCCCATCACAATCAGCGCTGCCGCATTGATCTGGTCGTGGATCTCCCTTCGGGATGGACTCATCATTGCCTACGTCCTGTCGATGGTCGCAGCGCTCGGTGCATCGATCATTCCGTTCGTGAAGAGCTACGGAATAGCGCACGAATGGCGGCCCGATCCCAGCACGCTGTGGAAGATGGCTCGCCGAAACATCCCGGTCGCCGCCGCCGACGCCGTCGAGTGGGGATCCCGGCGCATCGACATCGCCGTCCTCGGCCTGTTCTTTTCGCCGAAGGTGGTTGGCATTTACTATGTCGCGCAGAATGTCGCGTCGCTACCCGCCAAGCTGAAGACCAGCTTCGACCCGATCCTTGGCCCGGTCATCGCCCGCAATTTGAAAGAGGGCGACAAGGCAGCCGTCGCGAAACAAGTGCGACAAGTTGGTTTCTGGGTGATCGGCGCGCAATTGGGCGTGGCGCTGGCGCTTGCCATACCGGGCGAGGCGGTCATGGGCCTGGTTGGACCGGCCTTTGTCGCCGGCACCGCGGCACTTGCATTCCTGCTCGGAGCCGAAGTGGTGGCTGCAATGGCGGCCGTCAGCGAGGCAGCGCTGATCTACGTCGCCCGGCACCGCAACATGCTTATCAGCATTGCCATGCTGGCCCTGGAGGCTGGACTGGCGATCGCCCTGATTCTCGCCATGCGGGCTTTCGAGTTGCCGGTGATGTTCCAGGCGACCGGGCCGGCCATTGCACTTCTTCTGGCGCTCGGCTTCGCCGCCGTCGTAAAGTCTCGGCTCTTGTGTGGCATCCTCGGCGCGCGCGTGAACGGCTGGCGCTGGCCTTTGATCTGGGCCGCCGCCGCCGGCACGGTCGTCGGCTGGGTCGCGACCTTCCTTCCGGAATGGGCCGAGCTCCTGTTCGGAATCCCGGGGATCCTCCTCGCCTTCGGAGCAGTGCTGTGGACCAAGGGCTTCAAGGCCGAAGACCGCGAACTCTTCCGGATGAAGAAGGAAGATATCGACGAGCTTCAGGAGATGGAGATGCCCGCTCCGGGGACGACTGGGGACGTCGTCCGCTAGCCTTTAGTGGCGGAAGTGCCGCATCGAGGTGAAGACCATGGCGAGACCGGCCTCGTCGGCGGCAGCAATCACTTCATCGTCACGGATGGATCCGCCCGGCTGGATTACCGCGGTCGCGCCCGCTTCCACGGCTGCGAGCAGCCCGTCGGCGAACGGGAAGAAGGCGTCCGACGCCACTGCCGAACCGACCGTGCGCGGCTCGGGCCAGCCGTAGGTCTCGGCAGCTTCCCTGGCCTTGGAAGCAGCAATTCGAGCGCTGTCGCGGCGGTTCATCTGGCCGGCGCCGATACCGGCGGTGGCACCGTCCTTGGCGTATACGATGGCGTTGGACTTCACATGCTTGGCGACGGTCCAGGCGAACAGGCAGTCGCGAATTTCGTCCTCGGTCGGCTGGCGTTTCGTTACGACCTTGAGCTGGTCCCGAGTGATCGACCCGTTGTCGCGATCCTGAACGAGGATCCCTCCGGCAATGACTGCAATCGTCTGGCCCGGCCGCTTCGGGTCTGGAAGACCGCCGGTCAAAAGCAGGCGGAGGTTTTTCTTCTTGGCGAAGATTGCCTTGGCGTCCGCGTCCGCATCCGGCGCGACGACGACTTCGGTGAAGATCTGAGTGATCGCTTCCGCGGTCGCCGCATCGAGGACTTGGTTGGTGGCGACGATTCCTCCGAACGCCGACACGCTGTCGCAGGCGAGCGCAGCATTCCAGGCGTCCAGCAACGTCTCCGCACTGGCAACTCCACAGGGATTGGCGTGCTTGACGATCACAACCGTCGGACGACCATCACGGAACTCGGCGACGAGCTCGAGCGCCGCGTTTGCGTCGTTGAGATTGTTGTAGCTCAGTTCCTTCCCCTGCACCTGTTTCGCCTGGGCGATGCCGGGCGCGTGCGGACCGATCGGCTCATAGAGTGCGGCCTGCTGGTGCGGGTTCTCGCCGTAGCGGAGCGGCATCAGCAGCCGGCTCGCTCGAGTCCAGGTCTTGGGGAAGCGTTCATGCTGGTCGGCGAACGCGAACCACTGCGAGATTGTCGAATCATAGGCCGCGGTCAGCGCATAGGCCTTGGCGGCAAGCCGCTTGCGGAACTCATATGACGTCGCGCCGTCATTTGATTGCAGCTCGGCAAGCAGTTCGTCATAGTCGGCCGGGTCGGTGACGATGGCGACATGGGCATGGTTCTTCGCAGCCGATCGCACCATCGACGGGCCGCCAATATCGATATTCTCGATAATCTCGTCGCGGTCCGCGCCGCGCGCGACGGTCGCTTCGAACGGGTACAGATTCACGACCACGAGATCGATCGGATCGATCGCATGCTCCGCCATGGCCGCAGCATGTTCCGGATTGTCGCGGACGCCGAGCAGGCCGCCGTGCACCTTCGGGTGAAGGGTCTTCACCCGGCCGTCCATCATTTCCGGAAAGCCGGTGAGATCCGAAATGTCGCGGACCCGGGATCCAAGCTCGCGCAGCCTCCGCGCAGTTCCCCCGGTCGAGACCAGCTCGACACCACGCCTGGCCAGACCTTCAGCAAGGCGCTCCAGCCCATTCTTGTCCGAAAGCGAAATGAGCGCCCTTTTGACGGGCACGAGGTCGGTCATCATGAATCCTTAAATGTGGTTCAGCTCGATCGGCGGAACTGCCAGGCAACTTCGCCGCCGATAGCCGCGACCTCGCCCTGAATCACCAACTGAGTCGTCGGGACCATTTGTCCGCGACCGTCGATCATCAGGCTTTCTTCAACGCTCAGGTTCGCCCCTCGGACCCGGAAGTTCCAGGGCGGAGCACCGGGAGAACGAAGGATTGCGCCCATCCCATCGGCGGTGATCGTCGGCTCGACTCCGGGAGCCAGGTGAAAGCGGATCGCGTAAGGCGCGGCATCGCGAATTTTTCGGCGGCCCTTGGCGATCATCTGATCCGCGCCGCGGATTTCCTTGCCGTCATTGCCGAGCATCAGGCTGCGCTTGTGGACCAGGCCGAAGCCCCGCACATAGCCATCGTGGGTGGCTTCGAGCCGGCTGCAGTCGTTGTCCTCGCTGCGCTCGACGCCGACGTCCTCGACGCCCTTGCCCAGTGAGCCGTCGGGAAGGATCGCCGTCGAATTGGTGTCGGAGATGATGAGCGTGCTGTGGGCCGCCGTGGTCCGCAGTCCCTCGGTCAGATCGGGCGGCAAGGCTGTCGGAAGCTGGCCTGGCCCGCCGCAGTTGATCACCAGCCGCTGCGATCCGTCCGACATCTCGAAGGCCAGCGTCGATGCGCAACCCGCCGAAGCCATTTTCGGAGGCGGTGGCGGAGCGGCGTCGATGACGATCACAGTCCCGAGAGCAGACATGCGGTGATAGCCCCAGCCTCGGGCCTGCCGAAGCGGACGGGCGCGAAGTCCACAACCTTCGACGAGCGCATGGAGCTTTGCAGGATCGCCGGGGTTTCCGCCCTGCCAGCTAGAAAGGGCGCCGTCTCCCATGGTGACTCCGTGGAGCGCCGCGAGTGCCGCCGCAGCGGCTGCCTCGATGGTGTCGGGAAGGCTCTGCTTCGCCGCAAAATAGGCGGCGCGGAGGAGAGCCAGGCGGTCGACGAGAAGCGCCTGCTGCGTGGGCGTCCGGCTGATGAGCCCGCCATCTTCGAACTGGGCGGTTGAAAGCGCTCGCGCCAGTCCCGACTCGCCGCGGGCAACTCGAGGAACGCCGCCTTGAACCAGAAGGCCGGCGGCCACGAGGCCTGCCCAAGCCGTGATCCGGTCGAGTCCCGGCAGCGCCTTGTCGGCATTGGCATCGAGGTGGCGCGCCCCGCGAACCAAAGTGTTCAGGAGCGCCGAGCGGTATCCGCTGTCACGGCTCGACAGGATGTAGGGGGCGTAGGCCATCCAGTAGAGGATGCGCTCTCCCCACAGGTCCGGCCGCCACGAGTCGTCGACTCGAGTACCGTGCGCGAGCAGCCATCGGCCGGCGAGCGCCTCGGCGACCCGCGCACCCTTCTCACGGGAAGCCGCAGCCGAGAGGTCGCGCAGCCAGGAAAAGCCCTGGAGGGAATCTGCCGCGGGATTGCCGACCCCCAAGGCGGCGAAGTCGAGTTCGTTGAGGCCGATCACCTCATTGCCCAGCACGAACCGTCCGCCGAGCAAGGCTTCGCCTCGCTGACGGTCGCCCTGCACGTGGTCGCGCGGGACGGCGACGAGCTTGAGCGGCTGCCGTCCTGAGGCGAACAGGCGCGACAGCAAGGGACGCCTGGCGAGCTTTCGAACGACGGCATTCTGGGCCGCGTTGTCGGCGCTCATTCGTCTCCCCTGAGCGCCTTGATGTTGCATGCGTAAGAGCCCAAACCGCCGCGGAAAACGGCCGTTCCGGCGACGAGCGCAGTCGCTCCGGAGTCGACCGCCTGGCGGGCCGTTTCAACATCGATCCCGCCGTCAACCTCGAGCTGGACGTCGAGATTCTCCTTGGCGATGCGGTTAGCGATCACCTCGATCTTGCGGAGCTGGCTGGTGATGAACTTCTGGCCGCCGAAACCCGGATTGACGCTCATCACCAGGACGAGGTCGATTTCTTCGAGAACGTAATCGAGCATTTTCGCGGGCGTCGCCGGGTTCAGCGACACGCCTGCCTTCTTGCCGAGACCCTTGATCCGCTGGATCGTGCGATGGAGATGCGGCCCGGCCTCCGGATGGACGGTGATGATGTCGGCGCCGGCCTCGGCAAAGGCGTCGAGAAATGGATCGATCGGCGAGATCATCAGATGGACGTCGAACGGCTTGGCCGATTGCGGGCGAAGCGCCTTCAGAACGGCCGGGCCAATGGTGATGTTCGGCACGAAATGGCCATCCATGACGTCAACATGGATCCAGTCGGCTCCCGCCTCATCGATCGCGCGGACTTCCTCGCCGAGCTTGGCGAAGTCGGCGGAGAGGATGGATGGCGAGATTATCGGGCGGCCCATGGGTCCGATTAAACGCTAAGTTGCTGTCCGGACAAGGCGCGCGGCGAAGAAGCCGTCGAGACCGCCCTCGCTTTCGAGCAGGCCGGGGAGGATTCGGACCCAGCCACGCTCATGCGACGTCACGAAGTCAGGGAGCTCGCCGCTGCTCGGCGGGTCGATTTTGAATTTGGGATTGGAATCGAGGAAAGCGGTTACGACCGTCTCGCCTTCCTCCGGCTCGAGCGAACAGACGGCATAGACGAGGCACCCGTCCGGTTTGAGCCATCCGGCCGCACGTTCGAGCAATTGCGCCTGCAGCTGTGCGCTATGACGGATGATATCCGCTCGGGCTCGGTAGAGAACCTCGGGATGACGGCGAAATGTGCCGGTCGCAGAGCAGGGCGCGTCAAGCAAAATGCAATCGAACTGCTTGTCGGGCGACCACCTTAGCGCGTCGGCCGGGACGAGTTGCGCATCGAGCCCCGTTCGCTGGAGATTTTCGCGGAGGCGCTCGAGGCGAGTCTCCGACTGATCGACTGCGGTCACTCGATGTCCGGCGGCCGCGATCTGCATCGTCTTGCCCCCCGGTGCGGCGCAAAGGTCGAGGACCTCGCCCGCGTCTGCCTTTATCAGCCGGGCGGGCAGCGATGCGGACAGATCCTGCACCCACCAGCGGCCCTCGCCGAAATCTGGCAGTTCGGAAACGGCTCCGGAATCGTGCAGCCGGACATGACGAGCGGCGAGCGACCTGCCTCCGGTTCGCTTGGCGAACCCAGCCGAATAGCCATCATCGACGAAGGTGAGGTCGAGCGGGGGGCGATGCGTGATCAGCCTCCTTGCCGCCGCCACGGTGTCCTCTTGCCAAGCCTCGCTCCAGCGGCGCTCGACGGGCTCCGGCAGAAACGGCGCGTCCATCGCCGGCACTCCGCGCCTAAGAAGAGTGCCGAGAACGCCGTGCACCAACCGACGCGGTCCGCCATCCACCAACGGTAGCGCGGTCGCGACAAGAGCATGCTCCGGAGTTCCGAGTCCCACTTTCTGAGCCAGCGCGAGGCGGAGCACCATGCGCGCCTTGCTGTCGTCTGGAAGCTTTTGCTTAGTTGCGCTGTCGATCAGGGCATCGATGTCCGGCAGGCGCCGGAGCACTTCGCCGGAGATCGCAATCGCGAGCGCGTGGTCGGCGGGCTTGAGCTTTTTCTCCGCCTGCGCGGCCGAATCGAGCGTCCGTCCTCGCCGGAGGACCGCATCCAGCATTTGCAGAGCAGCTCGTCGGGCGGGAAGACCTTCAACGCTTGGCATTATGGGTCCCAACGCTCATCTTCGTTCCATGTCCAAGGCCAACCGCCCCAAAGCGCCCGATTATTTGTCCAAGTCGCCGCCTATTCCGAAGCCGATGCCAGCCGAGGAAGCCACGTCTCCCGACGGAGAAGAAGAACGGCTCGATCCCACGCGCTACGGCGACTGGGAGAGGAAGGGCATCGCGATCGATTTCTAGTGCGCCTCGGGCCGGGGTGGTCGGGAGAGCAGCTCCTGAAGCACCTGGTCGACGTTTGCTCGGCCCGACAGCAATTTGTCGACCGCGGCGACGACCGGCATGTCGATGCCCATCTGCTCCGCCAGCCGCGCCAGTACCGGGGCGGTGAACGCTCCTTCCGCAACCGTCTTGCGGTCGGTCATCAGCTCGGCGGGAGAACGGCCCTCGCCGATGCCCTTGCCGAGCGAGAAATTGCGCGAGCTGGTTGATGAGCAGGTGAGAACGAGGTCACCGAGGCCGGACAGGCCGGTGAGCGTCTCACGTTTCGCGCCGTTCGCCTGGCCAAACCGGGTCATTTCAGCGAACCCGCGTCCGATCAGGGCGGCCCTTGCGTTCTGGCCGAGACCTTTGCCGTCGACGACGCCGCAGGCGATCGCAAGCACGTTCTTCACCGCACCGCCGATCTCGGCGCCCGCCACGTCGTCGCTCAGATAGATCCGAAAGGTCGGGCGGGCGATCCGGTCACGCAGCGCTTCGGCGAGCGCCTGATCCTCGGCGGCGAGCGTGACTGCGGTTGGCAATCCCGCTGCGACTTCGTGGGCGAAAGTCGGACCCGAAAGGACTGCGATCGGAGCGCCGGGCCGGGCTTCGGACGCCACGCTGTGAAGCAGGGAGCCGCTTTGCTCTTCGATACCCTTCGAACAGAGGATCAGCGGCCTGTCGGCCTTCGGAGCCGCTTCGAGCACCGCTCTCATATGCTGTGCCGGCGTAACCACCAACCACGCGTCGCACTCCAGGAGATCAGCCAGCTCGCCGGTTGCGCGGACGCTCCGGTCAAGTTTCGATCCACGAAGGAACACCGAGTTTTCGTTGACCGAATTAATCGCGTCGACGACTTCCGGCTCGCGAGCCCAGAGCAAAACGTCGCGGCCGCCGCTTGCGCCGACCTGCGCCAATGCCGTGCCCCATGCGCCGCCGCCGATCACGCCGAGACGATCATAGCTCATGCCTTCACTCCCGCGCCCCGGACCTTGTCGGCGGCTGGATCGAGCGGCCAACGCGCCCGAGCTGGAGCGTCCAGCGCGTCGGTAAGGCCGCGGGTGAAGCGCTCGGCCCCGGCCCAGGCGATCATCGCCGCATTGTCCGTGCAGAGCCAGCCAGGAGGGACGCCGAACCGGCGGCCCTGGTCGCCCGCGAGCTCCTGGAGAGCAGTACGGATCGCCCGGTTCGCAGCGACACCGCCGGCGACGACCAGCGTTGGCGAGTCGCTCCGCTCAAGCGCGAGCCGAGTCCGGTCGACCAGGCAGTCGACCACTGCTTGCTGGAAAGAGGCGGCGACATCGGCGGACTTGTAGGCGCTCGATGCCACGGCCCGCTGGACTGCGCTCTTGAGACCAGCAAACGAAAAGTGCGGCTCGCCGGAGCCGACCAGTGGCCTCGGAAGGGGGACCGCGTTCGGATCGCCATCGACCGCAAGCTCTTCGATCGAAGGGCCCCCAGGATAGGGGAGCCCAAGCAGCTTCGCTGCCTTGTCGAACGCTTCACCCGCCGCATCGTCGATCGTGGTCGCCATCCGCCGATAATCGCCGACCGCGCGGACTTCGAGCAGCTGGCAGTGCCCGCCCGACACGAGCAGAAGCAGGTACGGGAAGTCGAGATCGGGATCGACGAGGCGCGGGCTGAGCGCATGGCCCTCGAGGTGGTTGACCGCGACGAGCGGTTTGCCGGTCCCGAGCGCAAGTCCTTTGCCGGCAAGCAGGGCGACCATCACTCCGCCGATCAGCCCCGGCCCCGCGGTTGCAGCGATTGCGTCGACGTCCGCCACGGTCTTTCCGGCGTCCGTCAGCACCTGGCGCACGAGATTAGGAAGGATCTCGACGTGCGCACGGGCGGCGATCTCCGGAACGACGCCGCCGAACGGTCGATGCGCTTCGTTCTGTCCGACCACCGCATGGGCGAGAATCTGCCGATCGCTCGTTACGAGCGCCGCTGCAGTATCGTCGCAAGAGGATTCGAGGCCGAGGATCAGCGCCATTTGTCGCGCCTTTGCCGCACGCGGAGGCGCTCGGCTAGTGGGGCCGCCGGTTTGGGGCTAGCAGGACCTCATGCACCGTTCTCCGATTCTAGGCACGCGCGGGTCGCCGCTGGCCCTTGTCCAAGCGCACAAGGTCGCTTCGGCGTTGGAGGTCGCAAATCGCTGGACAGCGGACTACGTCCAGATCCAGGTCGTCGAGACGACGGGCGACAGGGTACAGGACCGGCCACTTGCCGAGATCGGCGGGAAACAGCTGTGGACGAAGGAACTCGACCGCGCGTTGATGGACGGGGAAGTCGACTTCTGCGTCCATTCGCTGAAGGACGTGGAGGCAATCCGGCCCCGCGAGATCAATATTGCCGCGGTCAGGCCGCGCGGCGACGTGCAGGATCGGCTGATCGGCGCCGATTCCATCGATGCGCTTCCCCGAGGGGCGGTCGTTGGAACCTCCTCGCCGCGTCGGAAGGCGCAGCTTTTGTCGCTTCGCCCGGACCTCCAGATTGTCCCGTTGCGGGGGAATGTTCAGACCCGCCTCGCCAAGCTGGAGGCGGGCGAAGTGCAGGCGACCTTGCTCGCAGGAGCCGGCCTTCGGCGGCTTGGAATGGGCGCTGTCGGGACGCCGATCCCCCTCGACGTCATGCTCCCGGCGCCGACGCAGGCAGTGATCGCGATTGAATGCCGCGCGGACGATGCAATGACCGCCTCGATGCTGACAATCATCGATGACCGCACCACCCATGCTCTCATCCGCGCCGAGCGCGCATTCACGGCCGCGCTAGGCGGAAGCTGCCATTCGCCGGTTGCGGCCTATGCCGAGATCGTCAACGGCAAGGCCCACCTCCGCGCGCAGATCCTTTCCGAGGATGGCCGCGAACAGGTCCGCGACGAAGCTGTTTTCGAATGTGGCGACCACGAGACGCCAAGGCGGCTTTCACAGTCGATGCTCGAGAAGGCGCCCGATTCCATCCGTTCGCTGTTCGGCGCGAGATGAGACGCGTCTTCGTCTTCCGGCCGGAGCCGGCCTCGAGACGGACGATCTCCAAGGCGCGGGAGCTCGGCCTCGATGCCGTGTCGATCCCGCTGTTCGACCTCGAGAAGCTGGACTGGTCGCCACCTGACCCAAGCAGCTTCGACGGGCTCCTCCTGACCAGCGCGAACACAGTGAAAATGGGCGGCGACAGACTGGACCGGTACCGCGGCTTGCCCGTTCACGCGGTCGGCGAAGGAACCGCGGTCGCCGCCGAGGTCGCCGGTCTCGGCATCGCGACCGTTGGCGGCGGCGGGATCGACCAGCTGCTTGCCGACGTCGATCCCGAGGCACGCCTCCTTCACCTTTGCGGCGAGGATCGCCGCCCGCCGTCGATCACCGGGCGTTCGATCACAATTGTGCCCATCTATCGGGCATCCGAGAGGGAAGAGGTCCAAGGGCTGGAGGATCTCGAGGGCCAGGTCGCCGTCCTGCATTCGCCCCGGGCCGCTCGGCGCCTTGCGGAGCTCGTCGATCAGGAATGCCGATCGACGGTCAGGATCGCAGCCCTCAGTGGCCCAACCGCCGAGGCCGCGGGCGAAGGCTGGGAGGCTGTCCGGATCGCCTCTTCGCCCAATGACACGGAGCTTCTGGCCCTCGCGGCCCGGCTGTGCGAGACTTGAGCTTGAGCATGGCTACCGCATCGAACCGCGCCGGGCCGGGATGGGGCACCCGGTTGCTTCTCGGACTTGCACTCATCCTCGCCGGCGCAGTGGGCGCCGCCTGGGCGTTGGCGCGCTATGACGGAGCTGCGCGCTTCCTCGGAGTTGCTCCGAAGCCCGAGGCCGCCGTCCCGGCTCAAAAAGTAATTTCCACCCCGGAAGCGGCACAGGATCCTGAGGACGCGGGGCCTCCGTCGGAAGAAATTTCGCAGATCCAGGACCGCCTCTCGCGTGTCGAAACCACGACCCAGAGGGTCGAAGGCTCGGCTGGACGGGCCGATGCCTTGCTCGTCGCCTTTGCCGCCCGCCGTGCAATCGATCGAGGGGTGGCGCTCGGCTATCTCGAACCGTTGCTGGTGGACCGGTTCGGCCAGAGCCATGCACGCGCAGTTGCGACCATCGTTACCGGCTCTCACTCGCCGATCCGCCTGAGCGAGCTCATCGACCAATATCGCGTGCTTGGTCCGCAACTGCGCTCAACCGCTCCCGAAGAGAGCTTCTGGACCCAGTTCAAGCGCGAGTTCGGCTCGATCATCGAAATCCGCCATGCGGATCGGCCATCGACCCAGCCCGACGCGCGCTACGCAAAGGCCTTGACCCAGCTTCAGGACGGCGAGGTCGATTCAGCCTTGGCCGAAACGATGCGACTCCCAGGGGCCTCCTACGCACAGCCGTGGATTCGGCAGGCGCGGCAGTACGTCGCCGTCCACCGGGCCTTGGACGAGATCGAGTCGGGGGCGCTGCTCGCTAGGAGCCCTCCCCCGGCCACTTAAAGGGTTGGCAAATCGGTCCCCGGATGCGATTCCTGTGGACGCGCCGGGTGGAACAGCCTGCGTTCAGCAAGACGTGCTAAGCTGCTGGCGCTGTGGGATTTTGGTGGGGGAGACGTACCGTCATGACGTCACACTGGCTCAGCCTTGGCCTTGCGATCGTAGCGCTTGGCCAGTCCGGATCCAGCACGATCGTTCAGGCCGCGGGCCCGGCAGCAGCACCTGCTGGCCGAGTGGATCGCACCGCCCAGCCAGTTCACGCGCAGCCCGTCCGCGCGGCCCAGGCTCCACAATATCTCGCAGACCGCGTCGACCAGCTGGGCAAGGGCTTCAACGGCCGGGTCGGCATTGCCGTCCGCTCGGTCGATGAAGGCTGGAGCACGTCCTGGAACGGCAATGAGCTGAACCCGCAGCAGAGCGTCAGCAAGCTCTGGGTGGCGATCACTGCGCTCGATGCCGTCGACCGGGGCCGGGTCAGCCTCGGCGACCAGGTCACCATGGGCCGGGGCGACCTTACGCTCTTCCACCAGCCGATCGCTTCCAAGATCCTCGGCGGCGGAACCACGATCACGCTCGGCGAGCTGATGTTTCAGGCGCTGACCAAGAGCGACAACACTTGCAACGACAAGCTGATGCGCTCCGTCGGCGGACCGGAAGCCGTACGGTCGATGCTCCGCACCAAGGGGCTCGATTCGATCCGCTTCTATGAAGGCGAGCGCTCACTTCAGAGCCGAATCGCCGGCCTGACCTGGAGCCCGAGCTATTCGATTGGCAACGCTTTCTACGAAGCGCGCGATGCGCTTCCGATGTCGGTGCGCAGGGCCGCGTTCAACCGCTATGTCGAGGACCCGTACGACGGTGCCTCCGCGAACGGGATCACCTACGCTCTTGCGAAGCTGAAGCGCGGCGAGCTTCTGTCGCCTCCGTCGACGGCAAGGCTACTCCGAATCATGAGTCAGACGTCCACCGGGCCGAACCGTTTGAAGGGCGGTCTCAAGGCCGGCTGGTCGCTCAGCCACAAGACCGGGACAGGGCAGATCCTCGGCGCGACTCAGGCAGGTTACAACGATATTGGAATTCTGACGGCGCCCGACGGACATAGCTATTCGGTGGCGGTAATGATCAAGAAGACGTCGGTGCCGCTGCCGGTCCGAATGACGCTGATGAACAACGTCGTTCGCGCAACCATCGCCCAGCACGAAATGCGCTACAGCCCGGTCGCCTCGTTGTAGGGGGAAAGTCCGGCCAAAGCCGGAACGGAGTACGATTCCCGGAAATGCTGGAGCGGGCGAAGGGATTCGAACCCTCGACCCCAACCTTGGCAAGGTTGTGCTCTACCCCTGAGCTACGCCCGCTCTGAGCTTGAGCCGCTGGTGAGCCGGATGGCCTTCTCCGCGGCAGGGTGGCGGGCGCCTAGCATGGGCCAGACGATTCCCGCAAGGGCTGACGCCAAGCTTTCCGCAATGCTTGTGGCGAGCGCCTCGTCCGACCATATGGGGCGCTTCCTCGGCGGCTGTATGGGAGAACGAAGAGCGTGGCGACCCTCGGCATGAGCGAAGCGGAACGCGAAGCGGTCGAACGCCTTCAGCGCGACGTCATCGAACCCTCGATGACCAGCCTGGTCATCCTCGACTTCTGGGCGGAGTGGTGCGGACCCTGCAAGCAGCTGTCGCCGATGCTCGACAAGATCGCCGCCGACTATGCCGACAAGGGCGTCAAGCTGGTCAAGATCGACGTCGACCAGGAAAAGGTCATCGCCGCGCAATTCCAGATCCAGTCGATCCCGACCGTCTACGCCTTTTTCAAGGGCCAGCCGGTCGCCGACATCACCAATTACCGCACCGAGGGGCAGCTCAAGCGGATCGTCGACCAGCTGATCACCCAGCTTGGAGTGAAAGGCGAAGCCCATCAGCAGCAGGCCGAGATCGAGCCTTTGATCGCGATGGGCGAAGGCGTGCTGGCCGAGGGCGATGCGCCGCGCGCGGTGTCCATCTTTCGGCAAATTCACGAGATGGCGCCTGACAATCCGGCGGTCATCGGCGGGCTTGCGAGGGCGCTCCTGGCTTCGGGACAGGCGGATGAGGCTCAGGCCGTCGTCGAGGCCGCGTCCGGAGAAGCCGCGAATCATTCGGACGTCAGTCGTGCCAGGGCTGCGCTCGAGCTTACTCAGGCGGCACCGGATACCGATACCTCGGAGTTGGAATCGCGGATCGCGTCGAACCCCGATGACCTGGAGGCCCGCTTCGAGTTCGCAGGTGCGAAAATGGCTTCCGGTGACCGCGATTCAGCAGCCGATGCCCTTCTCGAAATCATTGGGCGCGACAAGGAGTGGAACGAAGGCGCGGCCCGCGCTCGCCTGCTCCAGCTGATCGAAGCGCAGGGCCTCGAAGACCCATGGGCGCGCTCACAGAGGCGGCGGCTTTCCGCCGTCCTTTTCACATGAGCGGCAAACGGCCGCTCCGGCTGCCCATCTTTCCCTTGCCCGGAGCGATCCTCTTTCCGCGATCGCAACTTCCGCTTCACATCTTCGAGCATCGCTATCGCGAAATGGTCCGCGACGTACTCGAAGGTCCGGGCCGGATCGGAATGATCCAGCCTCATGCGCCCGAGGACGAAGGGGCGCCGCTCTATCCGGTCGGCTGCGTCGGTGAGATCGTCGGCGTCGAGGAACTGGACGATGGGCGGTACAACATCATCCTCCTCGGCTGGAACCGCTTCCGCTTGATCGCCGAAGCCGACATGGAAACTTCGTACCGGAACGCGGACGTGGACGCGGGAGTGTTCAACGACGAGGAACCACCGCCGCTGTCGCTCACCTTGCGAGCGGAGGTTGAGCGCGAAGCCCGAAGGCTGGGCGATGCCATGCGGCTGACCGTGGACTGGCAGGCGGTCCGCCGGCTCGACGACGAGATGCTGGTCAACGCCATCGCCCAGGTCGCGCCGTTCGACGTCGGGGCCAAGCAAGCCTTGCTTGAAGCGGCGACCCTCGACGATCGCGCGGACCTCTTGGTCCAATTGATGCAGTTTCAACGCGCCGCGGTCAGTGGCGCCGAAATCCAGCCGACTCTCCAGTAGCTAGATCGGAAGTCCGCGAAGAAGCAGCGGAAGTTCGCCGCTGGTACCCCGCGCTTCGCTCATCAAGCGATTCTTGATCGGGCTCAGCCGGTCAATCATCCCCATTCCGAAGCGGCGGACCGCAGACGCGGTCTTGCCCGGTATTCCATAGACCCGCGTCAGGCTGTCCGTCGCGAACGCAACAGAAAGCGCATCGAGCGAGCGCCAGCGCTGATAGCGGTCGAGCAACTGCTTGTTGCCGAGGTCGAGGCCGAGCCGGGCGCCTTCGACAAGCACTTGGGCAAGCGCCGCGGCATCGCGAAAGCCGAGGTTGAGACCTTGGCCGGCAATTGGGTGGATCGCGTGGGCGGAGTCTCCAACCAGCGCCAGTCGTTCGTCCGTCATTCGCGCGGAATGATGAAAGCCGAGCGGGTAGGTCGATCGTGGTGCGGCCAGCTCGATCTTCCCGAGAAACCCGCCCATCGCCGCCTGCGCCTCGGCGGCAAACTGCTCGTCGGTCAGCGACATCCAGCCGTCGGCGTCTTCTTTGGGCACCGACCAGACGATGGCAGAGCGGTGGCCGTTCTGATCGTCGGTCATCGGGAGGAGCGCGAACGGGCCGGTCGGATAGAAGATCTCGTAGGCAATGTTGGCGTGCGGAAGCTCGTGCCGGAGCGTCGAGACGACCGCCATGTGATCGTATTTCCAGCGCGCCATCGGAATTCCCGCGGCTTCGCGCATCGGCGAATTGCGGCCGTCGACGGCGGCAAGAACGGGGGCGCTCAGCTTGCGGCCGTCTTCCAATGAAACGACGACGCCGTGTGTTCCCCGCTCGACCGACCGCGGCTTAGACTTCCACATCAGCCAGAGGTTCCGGCCCATTTCGGCCCGCGCCTGAAGCGCCGCCCGCAAGTGGCGATTCTCGTGCATGACTCCGAGCGGCTCGTCGTCGTCCGGCTCGAAAGCCAGGCCGCCAGGGTTCAGTCCATCCGCTACCTGGATCGTCCGGATCGGGCAGCCAGGCTCGGGGAAGTGATCGGCAACCCCGATAGCCTCGAGCATCCGCATCGAGCTCGAGGAGACCGCGCTTGTGCGGCCGTCGAACCGCAGCGTCGCTCGTCCCTCGGGGTCGGCGGGGTCGATCAGGATTGCGGATAGACCACTCGAATCGAGCGCGGACGCGAATGCGAGGCCTATTAGGCCGCCTCCCAGGATCAGAACGTCTGCGCGGTCCATCGGGATGCGCACTAACCTTCCGTCGCATCGACGCCAAGGCATCGCTTGACCCGGGAGTCCGCGAAGATGCATTCTGCACAAGGATTTGGGTGGGGATTGATCAATGGCGACCGCGGCGGTGCGGGTCCAGAAACGGGAGCTTGAGCCCCATTGGCGCGACACGCTGCGCGCGTCGGTGAAGCGGCTTATCCTGCGTACGTGGGGGGCGCTGCTGTTCGGTCTGTCGGTCGCGACCGCGCTCGCTCTCGCGACGCACAACACCACCGATCCCTCGTTCAGCACCGCCGCGGGCGGACCGCCGTCGAATTGGATCGGCAGCTTTGGCGCCTATGCCAGCGACGCCCTCCTGCTTCTGTTCGGTATGGGCTCTGTCCTGTTCATCCCGGTGATCGCGCTTGCCGGACTTCGCATGATGAGGCTGGAGCCAACGGGAAGAATCGGCCGGGCGTTATTGGTATCGGGGCTTGGAGCGATTCTCATTGGCGTTGCACTCAGCCTCACCAGCGCATCCGCCGTTTCCGGCCTTCCGGGCGGCTGGGGCGGAGCGATCGGCCTCGGCGCGGCCTACGGCGTCGATTCGGCGATCGACCTCATCCAGAACCAGGCAATTGCCGGTCCGGTCCGGCTCGTCGCGCTCGTGCTCTTCGCCTTCGCCGGGCTGGTGCTGGGTTACCTGGCGCTTGGCCTCCAGGCGACCGAGCGGGCCTTTGTTACCGGCCTGTTCCGCCGCGATGCGCGGCCGAAAGTGGTCGCTCCGCGCCGCACGACGGAACTTTCGGAAGATCGTCCGTCAAGTGCCGCTCCACCCAAGTCGCGGCCTGCCGTGTCCGTCGCCGAACCGCCGAAGCCAGTCCTAGCCGCCGGCCAGTTGCGGGGGAGCAGGCGGCCGTCCGCGGCCGCCCAGCAGAGCCTGGCCCTTGGCGACAATTACCAGCTTCCGACGCTCGACCTGCTTGCCGCGGCTCCGGAGAAGGGCAGCTCCAAGATCGACCGCGCCGGCCTCGAACGGAACGCGCGCCTGCTGGAAAGCGTGCTCGAGGACTTCCACGTCCGCGGTGACATCGTTGAGGTTCGCCCCGGACCGGTCGTCACCATGTACGAGCTGGAGCCGGCGAGCGGGATAAAGGCAAGCCGGGTCATTCAGCTCGCGGACGATATCGCGCGCAACATGTCGGCACTGTCCGCCCGAGTCGCGACCATCCCTGGCCGAAGCGTCATCGGCATCGAGCTTCCAAACTCGAAGCGCGAGAGCGTCAGTCTTTCCGAGCTGATCGGCAGCCAGGCCTTCGAAGATCAGAACATGTCGCTGCCGCTGATCCTCGGCAAGAATATCGCGGGCGACCCGGTCATCGCTGATCTCGCGCCCATGCCGCACCTGCTGGTTGCGGGCACCACCGGCTCCGGCAAGTCGGTCGGTCTCAACTGCATGATCCTGTCCCTCCTCTACCGTATGTCTCCGGAAGAGTGCCGTTTGATCATGATCGACCCGAAGATGCTGGAGCTGAGCATCTACGACGACATTCCTCATTTGCTCGCGCCGGTCGTCACCGAGCCCGGCAAGGCGATCCGCGCGCTCAAGTGGACGGTCGAGCAGATGGAAGAGCGCTATCGCATGATGGCCAACCTCGGTGTTCGTGCACTGCCGAGCTTCAACCAGAAGGTCCGCGACGCGAAGGCCAAGGGCTCCAAACTCGGGCGTCGGGTACAGACCGGCTACGACGCCAGCAGCGGCCAGCCGCTCTACGAGGTCGAAGAGCTCGAATATGACGTCCTTCCCCAGATCGTGGTGGTGGTCGACGAACTCGCGGACCTGATGATGACGGCCGGCAAGGAGGTCGAGTTCCTGATCCAGCGCCTCGCCCAGAAGGCGCGCGCGGCCGGAATTCACCTGATCATGGCGACCCAGCGGCCGTCGGTCGACGTCATCACCGGCGTCATCAAGGCGAACCTGCCGACCCGCATAAGCTTCCAGGTCACAAGCAAGATCGATAGCCGCACCATTCTCGGCGAGCAGGGCGCGGAACAGCTGCTTGGCAAGGGCGACATGCTCTACATGCCAGGCGGCAAGCAGATCATCCGAGTCCATGGCCCGTTCGTCAGCGACGAAGAGGTCCGCTCGGTTGCCGAGCATTGGCGGAGGCAAGGTGTGCCCGACTATATTCAGGCGGTCACCGAGGAGCCCGAGGACGGCGGCTATTTGTTCGACGGGCAGCCGAGCGGCGAAGACGATGCGGAGACGCAGCTTTTCCGCAAGGCCGTCCAGATCGTCGCCGAAAGCCAGAAGGCTTCGACCTCCTATCTCCAGCGTCAGCTTCGCGTCGGCTACAACAGCGCGGCAAGGCTCATCGAGCGGATGGAGAAGGAAGGGCTGGTCGGCCAGCCGGACCATGTCGGACGCCGGGAAGTGCTGATCGACCCTGACGGGCACCCGATCTAAGGTCTTGCCAACCTGAACGACCGGGAACCGGCGGGTTCAGTCCGCATTCAATGGCGGATTGCCAAACGGCCCGTAAATTCCCAGGAGTTTGAAGATGAGCTTTCCGACTACACTCGCGCGCGCCCTTGCGCCCGTCGCGATCGTCGCTTTGGCAGCCTCTGCCCAGGCGCAGACGGGCGACATCGAAAAAGTCCGGACGCACCTCGCTGCCGTTCAGTCGATGACCGCCAATTTCGTCCAGACGGACTCGAGAAACCATGTCGTCCGCGGCACGCTGCAGTTGAAGCGCCCCGGCCGGATCCGCTTCCAATACGAAGGCAACGACCTCCTCCTCGTCGGCAACGGCAGCAAGCTGACCTTCGTCGATTATGAGGTCGGCCAGAAGAACAGCTGGGACCTGAACAAGACGCCGCTCGGGATCCTTCTGTCGGCCAACCCGGACATCAACCGCATCGCCAAGATCGTTCCCCAGAAGGACGACCGCCTCCTCCTGGTCCGCGCCCGCGATGCCCGCCGTCCGGAGTTCGGCACTCTGTTGCTGGCCTTTGTCCGGACGCCGTCGGCGCCGGGCGGGCTGTTGCTCGAAGGTTGGACCGCCGTCGACGCGCAGAACAAGAAGACGACCATCAAGCTCGACAACCAGCGCTACAACGTGGCCGTCCCCGAGAGCGCTTTCACCTTTGCGGAACCCAAAAAGCGCAAGTGACAAAAAACGTAGCGATCTGAAACTATTCATCGCGGCGACAGGTTCCATTTGATAAACGAGACACCGATCCGGCGGATTTAGCCTGGGGTTTCCCCCTGTTACCCACGGCCTTCGCTTGATCCCTTGCGTGACGAACGCTTGGTCGGCCCTCGCTCCATGCCCCCGGAGCGGGGGCCTTTCCTTTGCGTGAAATGCAGAACGGGCTAAGCGCAGCGACGTGTCCAAGACCATCAAGATCGCCTCCTGGAACGTGAACTCGGTCCGCGCCCGCCTCGGCATCGTCGAGCGCCTGTTGCGCGAGGAACAGCCGGACGTTCTGTGCCTTCAGGAAACGAAGGTCACCGACGACATCTTCCCCGCCGACCTGTTCAAGAAGAAGGGCTATGTGCACCGGGTCCTCAAGGGCCAGAAGATGCACCACGGCGTCGCGATTTTGAGCCGCGTCGAGCTTCGCGATTCGGGAAGTCACGATTGGCAGGACAACGGCGAAGCGCGCCACATCGGCGTTCGCCTCCCGTGCGGCCTGCGGCTCGAAAACGTCTACGTCCCCGCCGGCGGCGATATTCCCGACCGCACCGTCAATCCGAAGTTCGGTCAGAAGCTCGACTTCATCGAGCGAATGACGCGCTGGTCCGAGGGACTGAGGGAGCCAACCCTGATTGTGGGCGACTTCAACGTCGCGCCCCTGGAATGCGATGTCTGGAGCCACAAGGCCCTGCTCGATGTGGTCAGCCACACGCCGATCGAGGTCGATGCGCTCGCCCGACTCCAGCAAGCGCATGACTGGGTCGACATCGGGCGCCGGTTCGTCCCAGCGCCCGAGCGCAACTTCACCTGGTGGAGCTACCGCTCGCCCGACTGGACCAAGAACGATCGTGGCCGCCGCCTCGACCACATGTGGGTGTCGCCGGATGCGTCGGAGAGGGTGGTTACGCACCGCGTTCTCGAGCCCTGCCGTAGCTGGGAGCGCCCATCGGACCACGTGCCTCTGATCTGCGAGATCGCTGTTTGAGCCGCCCCGGCCTGGTCGAACGGGCCATTGCCGCGCTGCGGACCGGCCGCGCGGTCACGATCGAAAGTGCCAATCCATTCTCGTTCGTCTCGATTGAGACGGCAACTCCTGAAATGCTCCGGCTTCTCGACCCCGAGGCCAAGGCGCCCCTTCTGCTGAGCGGACGGCGCGCCGCGGCCTTGTCGCTTGCCAACGAGCGCGATGCCGCCGACCCGGCCAAGCCTGTCCTCGTCGCACGCGAAGCCTGGCTCGACGGTGACGCCGCACTGACCCTTGCCGACCCGGCGCAGGATTTCGCGCGTGCGCCGATCGGACCGCTTCACCCGTTGCATCTTGATGCACCCGATGTTGCCGGCGCCGCGCTTGGACTTGCGCGCGCGGCCGGACTCCTGCCGGCCCTGTGGATCGTCGATTCAGCTGACGGCGCCTCACCCATTCCGCTCGAACTTCTCGCCGACCAGGAGCTGCGTCCCGATGTAACGCTCGTATCCCGAGCCAAGCTGCCTCTCGATCACATGCCCGACACTCAGATTTTCGCGTTCCGGGGCTCGGACGACGGCCAGGACCATGTCGCTTTGCTCGTTGGAGCGTTTGGCGGAAAGCCGGCTCTCCTCCGCCTGCATAGCGAGTGCCTGACCGGGGACGTGTTCGGCTCGCTCAAGTGCGATTGCGGACCGCAGCTCAAGGAAGCGCTTCGCCTCATCGGCGAAGCTGGCGGCGGTGTCCTGCTCTACCTTCGGCAGGAAGGCCGGGGAATTGGGCTCGCCAACAAGCTCCGCGCATATGCATTACAGGATCGCGGTCTGGACACGGTCGATGCGAATTTGCGTCTCGGCTTCGCGGACGATGAGCGGGACTACGCTCACGCAGCGGCGATCCTTCGCAAGCTCGGGATCGAGGAAGTCCGGCTGCTCACCAACAATCCCAACAAGGTGGCCGCGCTCGAGGCGGAAGGAATCAAGGTCGTGGAACGTGTTGCGCACCACATGCCCGCCAACCCGCACAATGCCGATTATCTAGCAGTCAAACGAGGAAAGAGCGGGCACCTGCCCTAGCCCACAAGTCCGGTCGCGACCGCTAAGCCGAGGAACAATAGGAAGCCCATCGAATCCGTCATCATCGTGACGAAGATCGAAGAGCCGACCGCGGGATCGACTCCGAACCGTTCAAGCGTGAGCGGAACCAGCGAACCGACCGTACCTGCAACGAGGATGTTGGCGCACATCGCCACAGCAATAACAGCGCCGAGCAACGGATTGTGGAACACCAGCGCCACTCCAACGCCCAGGATCAATGCAACGGTGCCGCCATTGAGCAGGGCCACGCGCATTTCGCGCCCAACCGCGCGCCACCGGTTGGAGCCGGTCAGCTGATTGGTCGCAAGGGCGCGGACCGTGACCGCCAGTGTCTGCGTGCCGGCATTGCCGCCGACTCCCGCAACGATCGGCATCAGCGCGGCGAGGATGACCAGCTGCGCGATCGCGCCCTCGAACAGGCTGATGATCGTCGATGCGACAAGCGCCGTTCCGAGGTTTGTGATCAGCCAGCGGACACGGCTCTTGTAGCTTTCGATCACCGGCTCGTTGATGTCGCCTTCATCGCCTGCGCCGGAGAGGAGGAGCACGTCCTCGCCCGCTTCTTCCTGGATGATGTGCACGATGTCGTCGACGGTGATCATTCCGACCAATCGGCCGTCGTCGTCCACGACTGCCGCCGAAACGAGCGCATATTTCTGGAAGCGGAGCGCGACGTCTTCCTGGTCCATGTCGACCGGGATCAGGGTTTGCTCCTTCGTCATGATGTCGCCGACAAGCGTCGTTCGAGGCTTCCGAAGGATTGTCGACAGCTTGCAGGTGCCAACCGGGTGGTGGTCGGGATTGACGACGAAAACCTCCCAGAAATCGTCCGGAAGATCGCTTTCGGAGCGGAGGTAATCGATGACCTGGCCGACTTTCCAGTGCGCAGGAACGGCGCACAGGTCGCGCTGCATCAGGCGGCCGGCGGATTCTTCCGGGTAGCTCAGGGCCTCCACGACCGCTGCGCGATCGTCGGGCTCCATCTTCTCGAGGACGGCCTGCTGGTCTTCTTCGTCGAGATCCTCGATCAGGGCTACGGCGTCGTCCGTCTCCATCTGGCCCGCGAGGTCGGCGACCTGCTGCGGCTCCATCTCGTCGATCAAGTCCTCGCGGACGTAGTCGTTGAGCTCCGCGAGCACCTCCGGGCTGATGATCCCGGCGAGCGCCTTGACCAGCCCTTCGCGCTCGTCGCGGCGGGCAAGCTCGATCAGGTCGGCGACGTCGGCGGGGTGAAGCGGCTTGACCAACTCGCGGGCGGTCTCGTCATCGCCGAGTTCGACGGCGTCCAGGACTTCGTCGACGAACTCAGGACGAAGCCGAGACTCCTCGTCCATCACCCGGTCATCGTGATAATCGAGATCCTCAGGGGCCGCGGTGGCGAAGTTCTCGCTCTCGCTCATGCCTTGAACCCCCAGCCTTGTCCCGTGGCGCCGTCCTATTGCCGCGCCCGCACTGGCGCAACCCGCTTGGGCCGCCTAAATCGCCGCCACTTCCTATTTTTGCTGGAGCTTTACGATGGCCGACGACGAACGCCTTGTTTTCCACCTTTCGAGCGGCGGCGACGTCGTGATCAAGCTACGGCCCGACCTCGCGCCCGGCCACGTCGAGAGGATCAAGGAGCTGACCAAAAGCGGCTTTTACGACGGCGTTCCGTTCCACCGCGTTATTCCGGGCTTCATGGCCCAGGGCGGCGATCCGACCGGGCGCGGTACCGGCGGTTCCGATCTTCCGAACCTCAAGGCTGAATTCTCGGATGCTCCGCACACTCGCGGTGTTTGCTCGATGGCCCGAACCCCCGACCCGAACAGCGCCAACAGCCAGTTCTTCATCTGCTTCGACGACGCTCGCTTCCTCGACAAGCAATATACTGTCTGGGGCGAAGTCGAGAGTGGCATGGAGCATGTCGACGCGCTTCCCAAGGGCGAGCCGCCGTCGGAACCGGGCAAGATCGTGAAGGCCGAGATCAGGCCGGCGAACTGAAGCGTGAAAGCGGTCACGCTGATCACCGGTGCCTCCTCGGGACTGGGCGTCGAGTTCGCGCGGCAGCTTTCGAAAAAGGGACAGAGGCTGGTCCTTGTCGCTCGGCGCAAGGACCGCCTCGACGCGCTCGCGGCTGAGCTTGGCAACGCTCGCGCGGTCGCCATCGACCTCTCCAGGCCCCACGCGGTCAGGACATTGGTGGATGACTTGCGCAATGCGGACGAGCAGGTCGAGATTCTGATCAACAATGCAGGCTTCGGCCTTCGCGGGCGTTTCGTCGAGCTCGACGCGTTGCGCGAACGCGAGATGATCGATCTCAATATCGGCGCGCTGACGGATCTGTGCCGGGCAATCGCGTCCCAGATGGTGGATCGGAAGTCGGGCGCGATCCTCAATGTCGCCTCGACGGCGGCCTTCCAACCCGGACCCAACATGGCCGTCTACTTCGCGACCAAGGCCTACGTGCTCTCGTTCACCGAGGCGCTTCACGAAGAACTGAAGCCGCATGGCGTGAAGGTCAGCGCGCTCTGCCCAGGACCGACGCGGACCGAGTTCGGCGAGGTCGCGGGCATCAAGACGCTGGGCCAGTTCGACCGGCTGGCGATGGAGTCCGAGCCGGTCGTCCGGGCTGGTCTTGAGGGCCTCGAATCCAATGAAGCGGTCGTGATCCCGGGAGCGACGAACAAGATCGGAGCATGGTCGACCCGCCTTGCGCCACGCTCGGTGGTCCGGCGGATCGCCGGTTCTCTGAAATTCTGAAGGGGTTTTCTTCGGGGACATCACCACCACATTGAACCCAATCCCGCCGCGACCGTTACGCTAGCGGCACGAAATGAGAGGAAGGTTGCGTGGCCGATACCGATACCCTTGAGCGGACCACCACGGTAAAGGTGCAGGTCGCCAACCTGCCACCGGCCGATGGCGGACGAGGCTTCGCGCGCCTTTCTGTCAGCCTGATGAAATCGCTCGGACTCAACGAAGGCGACGTGATCGAGATCGTCGGCAAGCGCACGACGACGGCTCGGATCCTGCGGCCCTATTCCGATGACGCCGGGCTCGACATCATTCGCCTCGACGGCCTGCAGCGTTCGAATGCCCGCGTCGGTTCGGGCGACTATGTCGAGGTCAAGAAGGCGCAGTCGAAGCCGGCGACACGTGTCGTCTTCGCGCCTGCGCAGGACAACATCCGCCTTCAGGGGTCGGCAACGGCATTGAAGCGCAGCTTCGCCGCGCGGCCCTTGGTCGAGGGCGATGTCGTCGCCACCACCGGCCACCAGCGGATCGATTCCAACCTTCCTGAAGAAGTCCGGCAGATGCTGAGCGCTCCTGCTTTCGCGCTTCAGGAAGTGCGTCTCCAGGTCGTCACCACGACGCCCAAGGGAATCGTCCACGTCGATTCCAACACTCAGATCGAGCTTCTCCCGGAGTTCGCGAAGGGTGACGGCGAGCGCCGAGCGGACGTGACATATGACGACCTCGGCGGAATGCGCGACACGATCGACGCCCTCCGCGAGATGGTCGAACTTCCGCTTCGCCACCCCGAGCTTTTTCAACGTCTCGGCGTCGATCCGCCCAAGGGAGTCCTCCTCCACGGCCCGCCCGGCACGGGAAAGACCCGGCTCGCCCGAGCGGTCGCGAACGAAAGCGACGCACGATTCTTCCACATCGCCGGCCCCGAGATCATGGGGTCGGCCTACGGCGAGAGCGAAAAGAAGCTACGCGAATTGTTCGAGCAGGCGTCCGAGCAGGCTCCGTCGATCATCTTCATCGACGAGATCGATTCGATCGCTCCAAAGCGGAGCCAGGTGACCGGCGAGGCGGAGAAGCGCCTCGTTGCCCAGCTTCTCAGCCTGATGGATGGCCTTGAGCCACGCCAGAACCTCGTCGTCATCGCCGCCACCAACCGACCGGAGGCGATCGACGAAGCGCTCCGTCGCCCCGGCCGCTTCGATCGCGAGATCGTCGTCGGCGTTCCCGACCAGAAGGGCCGTCGCGAGATCCTCGGCATTCACACGCGCGGCATGCCGCTCAGCCCGAGCGTCGACCTCGACGAGTTGGCGCGGCAGACCTACGGTTTCGTTGGCGCCGATCTAGCCGCGCTGACCCGCGAGGCGGCGCTCGAGGCCGTTCGCCGGATCATGCCCAAGCTCAACCTGGAAGAAGAGACCATCCCGACCGACGTGCTCGACGACCTGTCGGTCGAGCCGAGCGATTTCATCAATGCGTTGAAGCGGGTTCAGCCTTCCGCGATGCGCGAGGTGATGGTCGAGACTCCATCGGTCGGTTGGGATGACGTCGGCGGGCTTGATGCCGCGCGTGACCGGCTTCGCGAAGGCGTTGAGCTGCCGCTCAAGCACCCCGATGCATTCCGCCGCTTGGGCATTCGGCCTGCCCGCGGCTTCCTGCTTTACGGCCCCCCGGGAACCGGCAAGACACTGCTGGCCAAGGCGACCGCGCGGGAGAGCGAGGCTAACTTCATCGCCACCAAGTCCTCGGACCTGCTCAGCAAATGGTACGGCGAAAGCGAGCAGCAGATCGCACGGCTGTTCGCCCGTGCGCGGCAGGTGGCACCGACAGTCATCTTTATCGACGAGCTGGACAGCCTCGTCCCGGCGCGCGGTGGCGGACTTGGTGAACCACAAGTGACGGAGCGCGTAGTCAACACGATCCTGGCCGAAATGGACGGGCTCGAAGAGCTCAACAATGTCGTTCTGATCGGCGCGACCAACCGCCCCAACCTGATCGATCCGGCGCTGCTTCGGCCGGGCCGTCTCGACGAGCTGATTTACGTCGGCACGCCGGATACGGCCGGCCGTCGGCGAATCCTCGCGATCCACACCGAGGATATGCCGCTGGCGCGCGATGTGGACCTGGAATCGCTCGCACAGCGAACGGAGCGGTTCACCGGCGCCGATCTCGAAGACCTCGTCCGTCGTGCCGGCCTCACTGCGCTTCGTCGCGGGCTCGATGCCAACGAAGTGACGAAGGCCGACTTCGAGGCGGCGCTCGCGGAGACGCGCGCGTCGGTCACGCCGGAAATGCTCGAGGAATATGACCGCATCCAGGAGACCCTGAAGAGCGAGGCCGTGCGTCCGACCGGAATCGGCTTCGTCCTTCCGGGCATGCTCCGCTCCCGTGGCGGAGAGGGCAAGGGTCCCTCGACCTAGAGCGCCGGAAGCCTACTCCTCGACCAGATAGCGAGTGCAAGAAGCAGTCCGGCGGAGACTGCGAACGGCAGGTTTGGGCTCACGAGATATAGCGCCATTCCCAGTGCCGGCGCAGCCACCCAGCTGATGCCGTTGGCAGCGGTGATCAGCCCCGCGACTCCGCCTTGCTCGCTCATCGGGACCGCCAGCGAGGCGCCACCGGTGAATCCTGGCCGAGTGAAGCCGAAGCCGAGCGATGCGAGACCGAACGACAAGGTGATACCATAGAGATCGCGGGCGACGACTGCGCCCGCGAGCCCGATCGCAGCGACAAGGGAGCCCCACAAGATCAACGCTCGAGGCTTCAGTGCCAGCCTCGGGATCAGGCCCCACTGCGCAGCGAGCGTCGCCGACGCGCCGGCCATCATCACGATTGCGATCGAAGCCTCCGATCCGTGCGGCTCGAGATGCAGTCGGTCGATCACGAAGAAGCCGATGCAGGTGAGCGTCGCCGCCTGGGCATGACCAGCCGCGACGCCCGCAAGAATCCACGTCCGCACTCGGGAATCCTTCCAGCTCAGCCTCTTGCTCCTAGGCGACGTCGCTGCGACGACGCTCGCTCCGGTCGGCTGCGACGCTCCGGAGGGGTAGCTCATCGCCGCGCCCCGACCGAGGCGCCGGCCATAACGGTCGTTTGGAAGCCAGAGCAGCACTGAAACGAACACCGCGATCGCGATCAGCGCGAATGCGAACATCGGTCCGGCCAGCCCGACGAACGGCAGTACGAACAACGGCGCCACTGCCGGGCCGATAATCGTTCCGAGGCCGAACGACGAGGACAGCGCCGAAAGGGCAGCGACCCGTCCGCTTCGACGGGTCTTGGCGGCGAGGTACGCCTGGGTCGCCGACGGAGTGGCGCTTCCGAATGCGCCATAGATCGCCCGGAACATGCCGAACAATGCAAACGTCACTCCGCCCCCGACCACCCCGACGAGACCAAGGTGCAGTACCGTTCCGCAAAGCAGGGTGGAGACGATAAATCCGGTCAGGCCCAGCAAAGTCAGCGCTTTCCGGCCATGGTGATCGCTCTTTTCGGCCCAGAACGGCGCGAGCGCCACCCACAGGACCGCGGACCAAGTGTACGCGACCGCGACCCAGAAATCGGAAATGCCGATCTCGCGGCCGATTGCGGGCATGACCGATTGAAGCGCGGTATTACCGGACGCGGCAACCAGCATGGCCGCGTAGAGCAAAAGGAAATGGGTGCGCGTCAGCGCGGTCGTTCCGATGCGTGGCCTGGCAAGTTCTTGACGCACCTCGAGCTTCTAGCGTCCGCCGGGCGCGGGCTTCCAGCCGAGAAATCAGCTGTACGGCTTGGCCACGAGCCGCCTTTGCCGCTAGTCCAACACAGCCGATGGATATCTACCTCCCGATCGCCGGCCAGTCGGTCAACGCCTTGCTGATCATCGCGCTCGGCGGAATCGTCGGCATCCTCTCCGGCATGTTCGGCGTCGGCGGCGGCTTTCTAACGACACCGCTTCTGATCTTTTACGGAATCCCGCCCTCCGTGGCCGTTGCATCCGCAACCACGCAGATCACTGGAGCGAGCGTGACCGGGGCGATGGCGCACATGCGACGAGGCGGCGCCGACGTGCAGATGGCCGCGATCATGATCATTGGCGGCCTCATCGGATCGCTGGTTGGCGCCGCAATCTTCCGCGCCCTTCAGGCCAGCGGACAGATCGATGTGGTGATCGGCGGTCTCTACGTACTGCTGCTCGGCTACATCGGGTTCCTGATGCTCAAGGATGCACTGACGGCCCTTGGCTATGTGAAGACGAAAGCGCCGGAGAAGAGGCCCCGGCACAACCGCTGGGTCGCGGCGCTTCCTTTAAGATGGCGATTCTACAAGTCGGGTCTCTACATCTCTCCGCTGGCGCCTTTCGCGCTCGGCTTCGGCGCGGGCGTCCTGACGATGCTGCTCGGCATCGGCGGCGGCTTCATCCTCGTTCCGGCGATGATCTACATCCTCGGAATGCCGGCTCGAATTGTCATCGGAACGTCGTTGGTGATCATCCTCGTCATCGCGGCGGGCACGACGATGGTGCACGCGCTGACGACCCGCGCGGTCGACATCGTGCTTGCCGGCTTGCTGCTGCTCGGCGGTGTCATCGGCGCGCAATACGGCGCGGTCCTCGCTACCCGAATGAAGCCGGACTACCTCCGCCTCGCCCTGGCGGTCGTCATCCTTCTTGTAGCGGGCCGGATGCTCCTCGGCCTCACCTGGCGGCCGGACGACATCTTCACCGTGGAGTATCTGTGAGGCCGGTGGCTGCCGTAGCGCTGGCCACGGCGTCGCTGGCGTTGATGGGGCAAGCCAAGCCTGTACTCGTCCCTGACGTCTCGGCGCGGCGAATCGAAATCCGGTACAGCTTCACGGGCGCGCAGCTGCTTCTGTTCGGTGCGATCCTCTATCCCCGCGGCCGCATTCCGGCGCATGACCCGGACATTGCCGTTGTCCTTCGCGGGCCGGTCCAGCCGATCCTGGTGCGTGAGAAACAGAAAATTGCTGGCATCTGGATGAATGCGGATTCGGCCCGATTCCGCTCGGCGCCGTCCTATTACGCAGTGGCCTCGTCGAAGCCGATCTCCAAGCTCCTCGATGAGCGGACGGCCGGAATCTACGAAGTGGGGCTTCAGAACCTTCAACTGTCTCCGGGCTCGGGCGCCGTTCCGGAGCGTGCACGGCATTTCGAAGCGGGACTGATCGACCTCAGAAAGAAGCGCGGAGTCTATTACGAAGACCCGCGCGGCGTGGAAATCACGGAGGGCGTACTCTACCGCGCGCGCATCACCATCCCTAGCCAGGTTCCGGTCGGCACCTATTCTGCCGAGACCTTCCTGATCCAGGACGGGCGAGTCCTCGCCGTCGCCACTCGCGACATCTACATCGGCAAGACCGGTTTCGAGCGCTGGGTGTCGCTCGTCGCCCGGCGCCATGAGGGACTTTACGGTCTAGCGGCGGTGATCATGTCGCTGGGTCTCGGCTGGGCGGCCGCCGTCGTCTTCCGCCGCCGCTTCTAGCCTAAGGCAAATCTTAACCGCTCGCGCTTACTAGACTTGCTCCAGATCTAGTTAACGCGAGTTGGGGCGGCATAATATGGACGAACAACCGAACCTGCAGAATTTCGTCAATGAAATCAGCAGCTTCAGTGATGATGGAAGCGCGCCCAAGGCGACTTCACCGGCTGCGGCGAACCTTCAGGCCATTGGCGAAGTGCTCGAAATCGCGGGCTCCGGCTCGCGAATCCGCATGGATAATGCGGCGCTTGCCGCGAACGCCAATCACTCCGATCCGTCCGTCGCCATGTCCGGCCAGGTCGGTAGCCAGGTAAAGATGGCGGTCGGCAACAGCTGGCTCATCGCCAACGTGCGGACGATGAAGGGTGAGAATAACGAGGTCATCGCGGCGATCGACTTCCTCGGCGAAGGCGCGCGCGATTCGCGTGGCGGAATGAGCAATTTCCGCCGTGGTGTGACTCGCTATCCGATCCCCGGCCACAAGGTGCTTCCGGTAACGACGCAGGACCTTCGCTCGGTGTTCGCGGCCGACGACAGCCCCCATATCGAGATTGGAACCGTCTACCCGACGGATGACATTCGCGGTGCGCTCTACGTCGACCCGATGCTGTCGAAACACTTCGCGGTGCTGGGATCGACCGGTACCGGTAAGTCGACCTCGGTTTCGCTCATCCTTCACCGAATCTCGGAGCTGAGCCCCGAGGGTCACATCGTGATGATCGACCCCCACGGCGAATATTCGGCAGCGTTCAAGGATTGCGGCGAGCTGTTCAACGTCGACAACCTCCAGCTTCCGTACTGGCTGATGAACTTTGAAGAGCATTGCGAAGTCATATTGACGACGCATGGCTCCGAGCGTCAGCGCGATGCCGACATCCTGGCCAAATGCCTTCTCGCCGCCCGTACCAAGGGCAAGAACATGGAGCAGTTCGGCAAGGTCACGGTCGATTCACCTATCCCTTACCTGCTCGCCGATTTGAGCGGCATCATCGTCAACGAAATGGGCAAGCTCGAACGGGCCGGGGACACGCTTCCCTATCAGCGCCTGAAGACGAAGCTCGAAGAGCTGCGGGCCGATCCGCGCTACACCTTCATGTTCTCGGGCATGCTGGTTTCGGACACGATGGGCGGCTTCCTTGCCAAGCTGTTCCGACTGCCGAGCCACGGCCGTCCAATCTCGATCGTCGACGTGTCGGGGGTTCCATCCGAAATCACCTCGGTCGTGGTTTCGGTGCTCGCGCGAATGGTCTTCGACTATGCGATCTGGTCGCGCACCGAGCCGCAGCGTCCGATCCTTCTGGTCTGCGAAGAGGCCCACCGCTATGTCCCGAAGGACGAGAACGGCGGCGCCCAGGCCGTCCGCAAGATCCTCGAACGTATCGCCAAGGAAGGCCGTAAGTACGGCGTGTCGCTGGGCCTGATCACGCAGCGTCCGTCCGACTTGGCGGAAGGCGTCCTGTCACAGTGCGGTACCATCATCTCGATGCGTTTGAACAACGACCGGGACCAGGCCTGCGTTCGGGCGGCGATGCCGGAAGGTGCGCGCGGTTTCCTCGACGCCATCCCGGCGCTTCGCAACCGAGAATGCATCGCCTGCGGCGAGGGTGTCGCGATCCCGATCCGAGTCCGGTTCGACGATCTCGAGCCGGAAAAGCGCCCGGCCTCGGCCGACCCGAGCTTCGCAGCCCTGTGGCGCGAAACGGGCGGCGAGGACGGAATCATCCAGCGCACCGTCAAGCGCTGGCGCGGTCACGGCCGCTAAGACTGGCCAGGCGTGGCTCCTCACCGGGAGCCACGCCACTTTAAAGCTTACCGCCCAACCGAAATCGTGATTGCGGCTGCCGCGATTTGGGAGGATCCGGTCGATGCGATGTCCTCAGCACGCTGGACCGCTCGGGCGATCTGTGGACGCGCATCATTCCAGGCATGGTTCGAGCATCTCATCATGCCGGCCTTGAACCCGAAGCTTCCGCTGTCGCCAAGGTTGGCCTCGGTGCAGACGTCACCGATCGCGAAATTGACCCGGTCGTTGAGAGTCGTGACGCCCGCCGGCAGAGCCAGGTCAAGGTCGGCGTAGCTGACGTGGCGGACGACGAGCTCGGTCGGAGCCGTGACAAGGACAGGACTGTCCTTGGCATTCGCCGAAGTTGGCAGGAACAGGCCACCAGCCCCTAGGGCGGCGGCGGTGAAACTCGAAAGTATAAGCTTCCTCATTGAGTTCCATCCCATCTGGTCCGCTTGTGGACGGGCACCCAATGGTCCAGCCGAGATTGGAGCGCATTTCGTTTTCGGCAGACTCGGCCGGGCATTAGACGAGTGAGAAGCCGATTCGACGAACGCCGTCGTATCCGCTGATGAATGGCCAGAGCGGCACCTATGGAAGACGAAGTTGTGCTCCCCTATGGTGCGCCCTTAACGCAGGGGGACAAGTTACACCGTGAATTGGAAGTCTCCAGACCTTCCCGACCCGCAGGGCTATGCAGCGGTCTTCGAGAAGCGCGCGGCCGAATATGACTATGCGATGAGGTTCGCTCCAAGAGCGCGCGACGCGGAATTCACGGCATTGCTGGAGCCACTGTCCGAACTTTCGCCAGGACTCGTTTGCGATATTCCTGCGGGCGGCGGCTATCTGGCGCCCTATCTCCGTACGGGCTTCGAATATCTCGGCGTTGAGCCCACCAGCGAATTCCTCACGGCCTGGCCGGCCGAGCTGAAGAAGGTCAGTTCCGGAATGACGGACGTGCCGCTTGCCGACGGGTCGGTCGATTATATCGTCAGCCTCGCGGGGCTCCACCATGAGCCCGACCTTCGTCCCGTGTTCGGTGAGTTTCGTCGGATCGTTCGGGACAGCGGCCGCGTGATTGTCTCGGATGCTGCGGCCGGCACCGCTCCGGCATCGTTCCTCAACGGCTTCGTCGACGAGAATAATCCCCTCGGACATGACGGGCGCTTCCTCGACGAGACGACGGCATCGCTCCTGGTGGCAGCCGGCTTTGCCATCCGCGAGGACCGCCTGGTCGACGTCCCCTGGTCGTTCGGAAGCATGACGGAAGCCGGCGAGTTTTGTCGTCACCTCTTTGGAACCTCGTCGCTCGACGCGGATGAAGTCGCTCGGGTCCTGGATCGGGAAATTGGCTTCGATTGGTCGGATGACCGACCGCATCTCAAGTGGAAGCTGCGCCGGATCATCTGCGATCCAGCCTAGCCGCGATCAGGGAACCAGGACGGTGTCCTTGGGCTGGGCCAGCATCTGCGGATAGTCGAGCGTGTAGTGAAGCCCGCGGCTTTCGTGCCGCGACAGGGCCGAGCGGATGATCAGGTCAGCGACCTCGACGAGATTGCGCAGTTCGATAAGATCGGGAGTGACCCGAAAGTGCTTGTAGTAATCGGCGACCTCCTGCCGCAGCAGGTCGATCCGGTGCTTCGCCCGCTCGAGCCGTTTGGTCGTCCGGACGATCCCGACATAATTCCACATGAACCGCCGGATCTCGCCCCAGGTCTGGGTGATCACGACTTCTTCGTCGCTGTCGGTGACCCGGCTTTCATCCCATGCGCGGATCTTCGGCACCTCGGCGAGAATGTCCCAGTTCTCGTTGATGTGCTTTGCTGCGGCTTCACCGAAGACGAGGCATTCGAGCAGGCTGTTGGAAGCCAGTCGATTGGCGCCATGCAGGCCAGATTGAGTCACCTCGCCGGCTGCATAGAGCCCGGGCGCATCGGTGCGGCCATCAAGGTCGATCACCACTCCACCACAGGTGTAGTGCTGGGCGGGGACGACCGGAATCGGCTCCCTGGTGATGTCGATGCCGAGGCCGAGCAGCTTGTCGTAAATGTTGGGGAAGTGCTCACGGACGAAGGCCGGGTCCCGGTGCGAGATGTCGAGGTGAACGAAGTCCAGGCCGAACCGCTTGATCTCATGGTCGATGGCGCGAGCCACGATGTCGCGCGGAGCAAGTTCCGCCCGCTCGTCGAAGCGGGCCATGAAGCGCTCTCCGGTGCCGGGGATCTTCAACTGTCCACCTTCACCTCGAACGGCCTCGGTGATGAGGAAGTTCTTGACCTCCAGATTGTACAGGCAGGTCGGGTGGAACTGCATGAACTCCATGTTGGAGATCCGGCAGCCCGCTCGCCACGCCATTGCAATTCCGTCGCCCGTCGCTCCCCGCGGAGCGGTCGAGAAGAGATAGGCTCGCCCTGCCCCGCCCGTTGCCAGAACGGTCGCCCGGGACGTGAGCGCTTCGACCCGCTTCTTCGTTCGGTTGTAGGCGTAGAGGCCGTGCACCGCGCCGCTGGTCGAGAAGCTGGTCGCGTGACGTCCGGTGATCAGATCGATGGCGACCATGTCGGGAACAAGCGTGATGTTCGGATGCTTGAGTGCCGCTTCTTCGAGAGCCTGCTGAACCGCCGCCCCGGTCGCGTCGGCGACGTGGACGATACGGCGATGGCTATGACCGCCTTCGCGCGTCAGGTGGAGCGCGCTTCCCTCGGTCGCGAACGGAACGCCGAGCTCGATCAGTCGTGCGATTGCGCGCGGCGCAGATTCGACGACATGTTCGACGACCTTCGGATCATTGAGTCCGACACCGGCGATCATCGTGTCGTTGATGTGGGAGTCGAAGCTGTCGCCCTCTTCCAGCACGGCGGCGATTCCGCCCTGCGCCCAGCCGGTCGCGCCCTCTCCAAGAGCGCCCTTGGCGATGACGGCGACCTTGCGATTTTCCGCGAGGTTGAGCGCGGCGGTCAGTCCGGCCGCGCCGGAGCCGACGATCAGGACATCGGCCGTGGCGCTCATGCCGCCTGTTCGCTCACCAGGCTCAGGAACACGTCCTCGAGGTCCGGGTCACGCGTCCGAACGTCGACGATCGAGAAACCCTCGCGCTGGACTGCGGCGAGGACGTCGCCGGCATTGCACTTGTCCTTGCGATAGGTGATCTCGATCGTCCGCTCGTCGAGCAGGCGGATGTTTTCGAAGCAGGAATGGCTCGGCACCGAATCGAGGTCATGGTCGAAGCTGACCACGACCACTTTCTCCTGCGCCTTTGCGACCAGGCTGCGGGTCGGCTCATTGGCCACCACCTTGCCGTGGTTGATGATCGCGATCCGGTCACAAAGCTCCTCCGCCTCCTCGAGGTAATGGGTGGTAAGGACGACCGTGACGCCCTGCTGATTGAGCTGCCGGACATAGGCCCAGAGCTGGCGGCGAAGTTCGATGTCGACTCCGGCCGTCGGCTCGTCGAGCACCAGGATCGGCGGCGAATGGACCATTGCCTTGGCGACCAGCAGCCTGCGCTTCATTCCGCCCGACAAGGTCCGCGAATAGGCGTCCGCCTTGTCGGTCAGGTGCATGGCGGCGAGCAGCTCGTCGGTCTTCCGCTGTTCCGGCCGAATCCCGTAAAGGCCGGCCTGGATTTCAAGCGCTTCCTTCGGAGTGAAGAAGGGATCGAAGAGAATTTCCTGGGGAACGATGCCGATCGAGCGCTTTGCGTTGCGCGGATGCTCATCGATGTCAAAGCCCCAGATCGAGACCTTGCCGCTGGTCTTCACGACGAGCCCGGCGAGAATGTTGATCAGGGTCGATTTCCCCGCGCCGTTCGGGCCGAGAAGGCCGAAAATCTGTCCGCTCGGAACGTCGAAACTGACGTCGTCGAGCGCCCGTTTCCCACCCGCATAGGTCTTTGAAAGCGATTCGATGCGGATTGCCGCCGACGTATCCATCTGGGCCGCATAGCGGCGAGGCGCCCCAACCGACAAGCAAGCCGGAAGGGGAGGGAGTAAACGCTCCGTTTACCCTGTCCGTCAGACGCGTCTTGAGGAAAGAAGGTTACCAGCGTCTTTGTGGGTCTTGGACGCTTCTTTACCTTGCTGGTCGCGGGAGTGCTGCCGATTGCGGCGGAGGCGCCCGTATTCGCTGCGCCCAGGGCGGCATTTCCACCCGCACAGGCGACCGTCGACATTCGCCAGCCAGCGTCCGTTCGGTTGATGAACGATCTGAATTTCGCCTACCTCACCGTTACTGCGGGGGGCACGGCCGTCGTGGATCCCGATACGGACACGATGACTACGACCGGCGGTGTCGTCCGGATCGCCGGAACGCCTTACGCGGCCCAGTTCGAGGCGGTGTCGCCGGTGAAAGGCGTGGTGCACATCCGTGCACCCAAGACTCCAGCGACACTGACCCGCGTCGGCGGGACCGAAACGATGACGGTCACGAATTTCGTCGTAAGCGGAAGCGGCACCCGCAATGCCAACGCAAGGGAACCCTTTGCCTTCAAGGTCGGCGGGACTCTCAATGTCAACGCGAATCAGGTCGAGGGGCTCTACACAGGAACGTTTACTGTCGACGTCCAATATCCGTAATCGGCGTAAAGGCATTCCTCATCCATCTGACCGTTCGCATTGAAGCCGCGTCGGCCGGTTGCTACCTGAGTCGCATGGAACAGTCCGCAAAAGCCGCGAATTCGCTGCCGCCGCCAGAAGTGTTCAAGGTCAAGACCTTGCAGGTCGCCTGCGACGGATCGGGGGAGATATCGCCCGCGCTGGGGCATCCGCGGGTCTTTTTGCGCATGGAGCCGGACCTCGGCTTCGTCGAATGCGGATATTGCGACCGTCGTTTCGTCCTTGAGGGGGGACCTGCGGACAAGCCGGCATGACCGGACCAGATCCGCGCCGGTTCCTCTACCGAAGCCTCGATCCGGACGGCGCGAAGCTCCTTGCGGCAAGGCATCTCTCGTCCTGTGACGATGGCGAGCTTTACCTTCAATATTCGGCGAGCGAGGCGTTCGGCTTCGACGATGGCCGGCTAAAGACCGCGGACTACAACACCGCGTCGGGCTTCGGCCTAAGGGGTGTGTCCGGCGAGACCACGGCTTTCGCCCACGCCAATGAGATCAGCGAAGCCGCGATCGACCGAGCGGCCTCGACTCTGAAGCTGCTCGACCCGGCGACAGGACAACCCGCGCCACCGCCGCTGCGCACCAACCAGGCGATGTACACGGCGGACGACCCGCTTTCGGCCATCCCGTTTGCCGAAAAGGTCGCCCTCTGCCAGCAGATCGATGCCGCGGCCCGCGCCCGCGATCCACGGGTTGCGCAGGTCGCCGTCTCTCTTGCGGCGAGCTGGAGCGTGATCGACATCGTCCGTGCCGACGGCTTCGTTGCCCATGACGTACGTCCGTTGGTGCGCCTCAACGTGCAGATCGTCGCCAAGGACGGCGACCGTCGCGAGACCGGTTATCATGGGCTTGGCGGCCGTTATCTCTACGACGATCTGTTCAAGCCCGAGACCTGGAACCGAGCAATCGACGTCGCTCTCGCTCAGGCGCTGACCAACCTTGAATCGGTCGCGGCACCGGCCGGTGAGATGCCGGTCGTGCTCGGCCCCGGCTGGCCGGGCGTGTTGCTTCACGAGGCCGTCGGTCATGGCCTGGAGGGCGACTTCAACCGCAAGGGCACGTCCGCCTTCTCCGGCCGAATTGGCCAGCGAGTTGCGGCGCCGGGTGTAACCGTCGTCGATGATGGAGCCATCGGCAGCCGTCGCGGGTCGCTGACCATCGATGACGAAGGTACGCCGACCCGCCGCAACATCTTGATCGAGGACGGCGTCCTCAAAGGCTATATCCAGGACCGGCTCAATGCGCGGCTGATGGGAGTTGAGCCGACCGGCAATGGCCGCCGCGAGAGTTTCGCCCACGCACCGATGCCCCGCATGACCAATACCTTCATGCTCGCTGGGAACGACAATCCGGGCGAGTTGGTCGAGCGGGTCAAGGACGGCATTTACGCCAGGAGCTTCGGCGGTGGGCAGGTCGACATCACCAGCGGCAAGTTCGTCTTCTCCTGCACCGAGGCTTACCGGATCCGCAACGGCAGGATCGCGGAACCGATCAAGGGAGCGACCCTGATCGGCGACGGGCCGACCGTGCTCACCAAGATCAAGGGGATCGGCAATGATCTCGAGCTCGACGAAGGCGTCGGAATTTGCGGCAAGGGCGGCCAGTCCGTTCCTGCGGGCGTCGGCCAGCCAACGCTGCTGATCGACGGGCTCACGGTCGGAGGAACGGCGACCGCGTGACCCTCACCGACTGGCGCCACGACGTCCTGACCTTCTGGTTCGGCCTCGATCCGAAGCAGTGGTGGAAAAGCGATCCGCTCGTGGACGATGAGGTTCGGGAACGCTTCCAGAAGCTCTGGTCCCGCAAGCGAGAGCTTCCGGTCGAATCATTCCTCGACGACCCGCTGACCGCGCTCGCCGCGGTGATCCTGTTCGACCAATTCCCTCGCAACATGTTCCGGGGGGATGCCGAGCAGTTCGCGACCGACCATCTCGCTCTGGCAATCGCGAAGGCCGCTGTTGACCGTAGCTTCGCCGATCAGCTCGAGAAAGTGGAACGCGTGTTCCTCTACATGCCGTTCCAGCATAGCGAGTCGCGCGCCGACCAGAACCGGTCGATCCAGCTCTTCACGACGCTCGACGACGACTATCATCTCGGCTTCGCGAAAAAGCATCACGACGTCATCGCTCGCTTCGGCCGCTTCCCCCACCGCAACGCGATGCTCGGACGTGCGCCGCGTCCCGACGAAGTCGCCGCAGGCGACGTGGTACCCTGGTGAGCCTGGTCGAGCTCGCCCGTTTCGATAATCGCATCGAAGCCGAGGTCGCTCGGCTCAATCTCGAAGCGGAGGGCATCGACGCAGTCCTGTTCGATGCAGAGATCAGCCACTTCTATGGCGGTTGGTTCCTGCCGATCCGGCTGATGGTGCTCGATGAACAGCTCGAAGACGCTCGAGCGGTCCTCGCCTAGAGCAGGTGAGCGATCGGTGTCGGATCGACCCCGACGCTTGCAAGCCTCCGCTCGATCTCCTCGCGCGGCATTCCTTCATCGTTTTTCGCGAGTGCCCAGGCGAGCGACGAGCGGGTCCCGCTTCGGCAGAATGCGAGCATCTTGCCCTCCGTGGCTCTGATCGCGTCCTGCATTGCCTCCGCGTCCGCAGGACCGATACCGCGGATGATCGGGATCGATCGGTAACCGAGCCCTGCGGCCTGGGCCGCTTCCTCGATCTCGGCTCCCAGGGGCTGATCGGGGTCTTCCCCGTCAGGCCGATTGTTGACGATCATCGTGACGCCCTGCGCGGCAAGTTCGGCCACGTCGCCGGGAGCGATCTGTCCGCTGACCAGCACCTTGTCATCGAGCTCTCGCGCCATCCGAACCTTCCTCCTGCGCCGCGACTGCCGCGAGCATGGCTTCTCCGTAGCGGGCAAGCTTCACTGCACCAACTCCCTGCACGGTGCCAAGTTGTGCAAGGCTTCGAGGCCTCGACGCCGCGATCTCGCGCAAGGTCGAATCGTGGAAGATGACGTACGGAGGAACCCCGGCTTCCGAAGCAAGCACTCGGCGGGCCTCCCGTAACGCGTCGAAGAGTGGATCTGCCGGTCCCTCGTAACGTTTCCTGGCCTGCCGCCGGCGCGGCGCGGGAACGACGATCGTTAGCTCTTGCTCGCCCTTGAGTATCGGCTTCGCTCCGGGACCGAAGCTCAGCCCGCCATAGGCGTCGGAGCGCAGAGCGTCGCGAGCAATCAGCGCCCGGGCCACCGGCCGCACCAGCGCGAGCTCCTCAGCATCAGCGATGCCGAAGACCGACAGCCGGTCATGTCCGAAGCTTCGCACCTTTTCATTGTCGTTACCTGCAAGCACGTCCGCGAGATGTGCGACGCCGAAACGCATCTCGGTGCGGAAGGCCGCCGACAGCAGCTTTCGCGCAACTTCGGTTGCATTGATCGTCTTCGGAGGATCGATGCAATTGTCGCAATTGCCGCAGGTCTCGGGTGGATCCTCTCCAAAATGGCGCAGCAGGATGGCGCGCCTGCAGCCCGATGTCTCCACGAACGCGGCAAGCGCGTTGAGCCGTTCGCGCTCGCCGGGACGGCGGTCGGGCTCGACCTCCTGCTCGATTCGACTTCGAGCTCGGGCGAAGTCCTCCGCGCCCCAAAAGAGCCAGGCCTCGGCCGGCTCACCGTCACGGCCGGCCCGGCCCGTTTCCTGGTAGTAAGACTCGATCGACTTGGGGATTCCGGCATGGGCGACGAAGCGCACGTCGGGCTTGTCGATGCCCATTCCGAACGCGACTGTTGCAGCGATCACCATCTCCTCCGATTCGACGAAGGCCGCCTGGTTGCGAGCGCGCACCGAAGGATCGAGCCCGGCGTGATAGGCGCGCGCAGGCCTGCCGGTCGCAGCGAGCTGCTCGGCTATACGTTCCGACTTGTCGCGGCTGGGAGCGTAGACGATCCCCGGGCCCGTCTCCCCGGCGAGCAGGCGTTGGAGCTGCGCACTCAAACCGTCGCGCGGGCGGACGTGATAACGGATGTTCGGCCGGTCGAAGCCGGCAAGGATGAGCCCCTCCTCGGGAATCGAGAGCTGCGCCAGAATGTCGGCGCGCGTTCGACTGTCGGCAGTCGCCGTCAGCGCCAGACGCGGAACGTCGGAATGCTCTTCGAGAAGCGGCCTCAGCTGCCGGTAGTCGGGGCGAAAATCATGCCCCCACTCGCTGACGCAATGCGCTTCGTCGATCGCGATCAGCGAGAGGCTCACCTGGTTGACGGTGCGGCGGAACGCCTCGCCGGTCGCCCGTTCGGGAGCAACATAAAGCAGGTCGAGTTCGCCCGACTTGAAGCGCCGGACGGTCTCTTCGCGATCGCCGTCGGCGGACGTCAGCGAGGCCGCTCGAAGTCCGATCGCGTTTGCGCTTCGAATCTGGTCGTGCATCAGCGCAATCAGCGGCGAGATGACAAGCGCGGTGCCCTGCCGTGCAACGGCTGGAAGCTGGTAGCAAAGCGACTTGCCGGCTCCGGTCGGCATCACCGCCAGGGTATGGCGGCCCGCGAGCACTCGCTCGACGACGTCCTCTTGAACCCCGCGGAAATGATCGAAACCGAAGACCGAGTGAAGGATTTCCGGAACGCTGCTCACCATTCACCCATAGCGTCCGGGCTGGTCCTGTCTAAGACTACTCCGCTGCCTCCGCCGTTTCTTCCAGCACGCGCTCGGCCGCCTGGCGATACCAGAGATCGGCGTACAGCCCGCCTTTCTCGAGCAGCTCCTCATGCTTGCCCAGCTCAGCCACGAGGCCGTTCTCGAGCACCGCGATCCGGTCAGCTCCGACAATGGTCGATAGACGATGCGCGATGATGATGGTCGTCCGGTTGCGGGCGATGCGTTCGAGCGTTTCCTGGATCGCTTGCTCGGTTCGGCTGTCGAGCGCGCTGGTCGCCTCGTCGAGGACGAGAATCGGCGGGTTCTTGAGCAAGGTTCGAGCGATGGCGACGCGCTGCTTCTCGCCGCCAGAGAGCTTGAGGCCGCGCTCGCCGACCATGCTTTCGTAGCCTTGGGGGAGCGCCTTCACGAACTCGTCGATGGCTGCGCCCTTTGCGGCATCTTCAATCTCGCCTTTCGACGCTTCGCCACGGCCGTAGGCGATGTTGTAGCCGATTGTGTCGTTGAACAGCACCGTATCCTGCGGAACGATTCCGATCGCCGAGCGAAGGGAACGCTGGGCGACATCGGCAATCGGCTGGCCGTCGATCAGTATGCGCCCCTCGGTGGGGTCGTAGAAACGGTACATCAGCCGTGCGAGCGTCGACTTGCCAGCGCCGGACGGGCCGACGACGGCAAGGCTGGTGCCGGCCGGGATGTCGAGATCGATCCCCTTGAGGATCTCGCGGCCCGGCTCGTAGCCGAAGCGCACGCCTTCGAAGCGGACGTTCCCGCGCTTCACTTCGAGAGTCGACGCATCGGCCCTATCGACAACTTCGGCAGGAGTATCGAGCAAGCCGAACATCGCCTCCATGTCGATCAGTCCCTGACGGATTGAGCGATAGACCCATCCGAGCATGTCGAGCGGCCTGAAGAGCTGCATCAGGAGCGAATTCACGAGCACCACGTCACCCGGAGTGAACTGCCCGCGGCTCCAGCCCCAGACGGTGAAGATCATCGCCCCGGCCATCATCAGATTGGTGATGAAGCTCTGGCCAATGTTGAGCCATGCGAGCGACGTCTCGTTGCGAACCGCGGCCTTCGCGAAGGCCCCTATGGCCTCGTCGTAGCGCTTCGCCTCGCGCTCCTCCGCTCCGAAATATTTGACGGTCTCGTAGTTGAGCAGCGAGTCGACCGCGCGCCCGATCGCCTTGTTGTCGACCTCGTTCATGTCGCGCTGGATCTGGGCTCGCCAGTCGGTAACCTTGCGAGTGAACGCGATGTAGATTGCGACCATCGCCAGCGTCGCCGCGACCAGGCCGGCGCCGAACTTCACGAAAAAGATGATGCAGATTGCGGCGAGCTCGATTGCCGTCGGAGCGATGTTGAAGAGGATGAAGTAGAGCATCATGTCGATGCTCTTGGTCCCGCGCTCGACGATCTTTGTAAGCGAGCCGGTGCGTCGCTCCAGGTGAAAACTCAGGCTGAGGTCGTGGATGTGGCGGAACACCTGACCCGACAAACGGCGGGCGGCGTTCTGTCCGACCTTCTCGAACAGGGCGTTGCGAAGATTGTCAGCCAAAACGCCCGCGAACCGGGCGACGGTGTAAGCGACGACGATCATGGCCACGACGCCGAACGCGACATGCGGCCCGGACATCCGGTCGATTACCGCCTTGTAGGCAAAGGGCATCACCAGGGTCGCTGCCTTGCCGGCAAGAACGAGGACGACCGCCGCTACGACGCGCGCCTTCAGCTCGAACTGACCTCTGGGCCACAGCATCGGCAAGAAGCGAACGAGCGTATTGAAGCCAGGGTTCGACTTTTCCTGTTGTTGAGCTCCGTCCGCCATCAATTCCCTAGGTAGGAGTGCGGATGGCGCCCCGCAAACGACATGTGCGAAAATGGTCGGAACCGTAGCCTTGAGTCGACTGTTGCGCGGATAGGTCTCTAAGGTGATTTTTCCGAATGGAAGCAGTCTATTACGTGATTGCCATCCTCGGCTGCCCGGACGGGTCGACGCAGTGCACGCAGGTGGTCACGGTGCCCACCCACTATGCTTCGCAAGAGGCTTGCTCGGCAGGAACGCAACAGGCGCTCATCGCCAACGACGACTTGGATTTTCCGACCCTCATAGCCGAGTGTCGAGAGACCAAGGCGCCCTCGAGCGCAGCCCAGGACAAACCCGAGAAGCTGCCCGCTTCCGCGAAGCGCGGCTAACCGCGCCCACACCGCTCCTCGTCCAATCGCAGGAACCTTGCCGCTTCGGCGGCGGTTTTGAATCCCGTTCGCCCGTGATGGAGTAAGTGATGTCCGACGTGATCGAACCGATGGTCCAGGAGGACCAGCTTCCCGGCCACGAAAGCCGGCTCGAGCCCAAGCCCGATTGGCAGCCCCGTTATTCCGGTTCCGACCGGCTGAAAGGAAAGGTCGCGCTCGTCACGGGTGCGGACAGCGGAATCGGTCGCGCCGTCGCTGCTCTGTACGCGCGCGAAGGCGCCGACGTCGCGATCCTTTATCTGTGCGAGCATGACGACGCGGCGATGACCAAGGAAATCGTCGAAAAGGAGGGCCGGAAGGCGATCACCATCGCCGGCGACCTCGGAAGCAAGGCGTTCTGCGAGCAGGCGATCCGCCAGACGGTCGAGCAGCTGGGGGGCCTCGACGTCCTCGTCAACAACGCCGGCGAACAGCATTACGACGAGGACATCACATCCATCACCGAGGAGCAGCTTCGGCGCACCTTCCAGACGAACATCTTCGGGATGTTCTTCCTGACGCAGGCCGCGATGCCTCACCTCAAGCAAGGATCGGCGATTGTGAACTGCACGTCTGAGACCATGTACAAGGGCTCGCCGGGCCTGCTCGATTACAGCGCGACAAAGGGCGCGATCACCGCGTTCACCCGCTCCCTTGCCAAGAATCTGGTGGAAAAGGGCATTCGCGTGAACGCCGTGGCGCCGGGACCGATCTGGACACCCCTCAATCCCTCAGGCGGCCAGCCACCGGAGAAGATCCCGCAGTTCGGCAAGAGCACTCCGATGAAGCGGCCGGGCCAGCCCAACGAGGTCGCCCCGTCCTTCCTTTTCCTGGCCTGCGAGGATTCCAGCTACATGACTGGGCAGGTTCTCCACCCGGACGGGGGAAACACCACGTCGAGCTAGTTCCGATTGGCGAAACGTCCCAACTTTCGGTGAAAAACACGCGAAATTATTGGTGCGCGGTATAGACCTACATTGAAAATACACGATAATTTTGAATTGGCACGCTCCCTGCATTGAATGATGCACGGATCCAATCAGGGATCTCAAAAGGGAGTTTCAACAATGTTCGCCATTTTCGCACCGGGTCGTGAAACCGCCTCTGCTTTTGCAGCCGCTTTCATCACCGCCATGCTGTTCGTCAGCTCGGCCACCAGCGTTCTTCCGATCGCCTAACCTTCAAGTCGACAGGGAAACTGAAGTGAACCAACGTTTTGTGCTCAACCGGTCCCAAGGCAAGGTGATGGGCGTCGCCGCCGGCCTTGCCGACTGGACCGGAATCGATGTTCTGATGGTCCGCCTCGGACTGGTTGCCGCTTTGCTGATGACCGGACCAATCGTGATCCTGTTCTACGTTCTCACGGGGTGGCTCGCCTCCGACCGCTAAGGGCGCGTCGACGGAGCGGGCCATTCCGACCTATTCTGCCACCGCCGAATCAAACCGGGTCCGCAAGCAGCGGCAGGAGGCGATGATGGCGGGTGAACTGGCGGTCGTGCTTAGCGGGGGAGGCGCGAAGGGCGCTTTCCAGGTCGGGGTCCTCGACGAACTGATTACCAATCGTGGAGTAAAGATCGACATTGCCGTCGGCACGTCCACCGGGTCGATCCAGGCCCTTGCCGTGGCCCAGGACGACATCCCGAAACTTCTCCAGATGTGGCTCGGCCTCAAGGGCAGTTCGGACATCTATTCGAAAAAGCCTCTCGGCATTGTCGGCGGCGCCATTGGCGCCGATTCGATTTACGAAGCCAAGGGACTCAAGAAGCTCCTCAAGCAGAATGCAAACGATGCCAAGCTTCGCTCGACCGGGAAGAAGCTGCGCCTGGGCGTCGTCAATCTCGGAACGGGCGAGTTCCGGCCGATCGACGAGCGAACCCCTGGCATCCACAATTGGGTCTATGCGAGCTGCGCAATGCCGGTCTTCTTCGACCCGCTGACGACCAGCGATGGCGGGCAATGGGTGGATGGCGGAGTGCGCGACGTGACTCCTCTGGGGACGGCGCTCGAGCTCAACCCGCGAGGAGTCATCGTGGTCCGTGCAGGCGCCAAGCCTAGGCCGGCTGTACCGAAATCCTACGAAAACCTGATCGAGATCGGGCTTCGCGCGGTCGACATCCTGCAAAAGGAGGTCTCCGCGAACGACCTCGCGAACGCGGCATTGATCAACGACCTCATAGCCGCCCGGGAAGCCCAGCTGAGGGCGCTGCAGGCGGCGAACGTTGATCCGGTGAGCATGACTGCAGTGCTTCGCCCGTTGGACGTCAAGCTTGCCGAATACCGTTTTGCGCCGATTCGGGTGATCGAGCCGGAAAAAGACTATCTGGACACGCTGAAATTTGATCCGGCGAGGATCCGGGAAGCAATCGAGGGCGGCAGGCAGGCCGTCGAACGCGAATGGCATGCAATTGAGCCGCTACTGACTTAGGCTGAGGAATGTCGGACGCAGACCCGTTCCAGCTTCAACGGTTCGTCGACGCGCAGGAGCGAAGCTTCGAGGTCGCCTTGGCCGAGCTTCACGCGGGCAGGAAGCAAAGCCACTGGATGTGGTACATTTTCCCGCAGCTGGCGGGACTGGGCCGCAGCCCAACCGCCCAATTCTACGGGATACGATCGCTCCAGGAGGCCCGTGCCTATCTTGCGCACCCGGTCCTGGCCCAGCGTTATCGCGACGCGGTCGATGCCATACTCGGCTGGTCGGGACGCAGGAGCGCCGACGAGATCCTTGGAAGCGTCGACGCAATGAAGCTTAGGTCCAGCCTCACGCTTTTCGAGAATGCGTCCGGCGATCCCCTTCTCGCGGACTCGATCGGGGCCTTCTTCGATGGCCCCGACGATGCGACCTTAAGTCTTCTCAAGAGAAGCTAAAGCGGCTCCGCGCAACCGCGTCTTTCCTCACCTCCGACTTCGACAATGGCCATGAGCGGGAAACTCCGATCGGACATTCCGTCAGAGCAACCCTCATGAGCTTCGATGGTGAGCTTGAACGACTCGTCGTCGAGCACGCCCTCCCATTGGTTGGCGGCTGCGTCATAATGCGTCCAGACGCGCGTCCCCACCTGATTTTCGGGGGTGCTATACGTGACGCAGCGGCCGTCGACCTCCGCTCCCCAGAACGGTTCGGTCCCGACCGCCCGGAGCCGCTTCCTTGGAAGCTCTCCCCCATCCTGGGTCCGGCAGGCGCCCGCGGATTTTGCCGGCGGCAGAACCGAGGAATTTTCGGCGGTGAAGTCCCGATCGTCGATACGCATGGCGTGCGATGTAGCCGTCTCCGCGGATCGTTCATCTTCACCAGCTCTCGATCCTGTGTCCGAGCACGCGGCCATCATCGCCAACGAAGCCATGAATAGAGCTGGCCGCACGTCGAAGCCTTTCGAGTTGCCGTTCTCGCCCCGCATTGGGTACAGCGCACAGGAAATCGAAGGAGAGTCGCATGCGCAAGTGGCTAATCGGACCGGTCTTGGCAGCGGTCGCCGCTAGCCCGGCCGCGGCAGCGCTTCCGGAAGGGACCAAGGCGCCCGACTTCACCACGACCGGCGCAGTCGGCGGCAAGGCGTTCAAGCTCCACCTCGCCGACCAGCTCAGGAAAGGGCCCGTCGTCCTGTACTTCTTTCCGAAGGCTTTCACTCAGGGATGCACCCTTGAAGCGCATGCCTTCAGCGAGGCGTCCAAGGACTTCAAGAAGGCCGGTGCCCGAGTGATCGGAATGTCCGCCGACGATCTGCCGACGCTTCAGAAATTCTCGGTCGAGGCGTGCCGGAGCGCCTTCCCGGTCGCGACTGCTACCCCCGACGTGATCAAGGCTTACGATGTTTCACTCAAACAGAAGCCAGGCCTTACAGACCGGACATCTTACGTGATCGGCAAGGACGGCAAGATCGCTTTCGTCCACTCCGATCTCAACTGGAGCGAGCACGTATCCAAGACGCTGGCCGCGGTTCAGTCACTCAAACGCTAGCGCTTCACCCGCCACATCTTGAACGGAGAGTCCTTTGGCAAGGCGACCGGATCCAGCCAGGCTGGAACCTTGCCTTTGATTAGCTGGCCGTAGAAACCGTTTGGCGCTTCCGAGCGGAAGATCGTCGCCGTCGACATGTTCGGGCAAATCAGCAGATAGTCCGAGCGATATTTGCCAATGATCGTATGCGCCTGGGCTTCGTTGCCGCGGAATGCCTTCATGACGTCACCGATCTGCTCGCCGTTGCGGTGGTAGGGGCCGGTCACCGCGTCGTGGTGGGTTACGGTGATCAGCCTCGGCCCGAGGTCGACGAAAGTGAAGACCATTCCCTTCGGCTGCTGGGCGACCGCCTTCATCCCCCACAGGGAGGTGCACTGGCGGTTGGCCTTGTCGACGGCGAGCTCCGCGGGCGTCTTCTTCTTCACTGGGTAGAATTGACTCGCGAACGGAACGGCCGCGCCGAGGCCGAGCACGATCAAAAGGAACGTGCCGAGCACCCGAACCGCCGCAAGCCTGGAGCCCCAGGTCCACGGCACGGCGACCAAGATCAGTGCCGTGGCTCCAGCCACTCCGAGGACCTGCGCCGCGGGGCCGGTTCGGGTCTGCCAGAGGAGGAGCAACGCAGCCGCGAGAAGCGGAGCTGCGGCGGCGAGGATGCGCCGGAGCAACTCCGGATCACGCCACTTGGTCCATGCGAGAAGGAGCCAGCCGATTATCCCCGTCGCCGGGATCGCGCTGACTCCGAGGGCGGTCTGCCAGCCATGGCGATAGATCGGACGTGCCTCACGAACATGGCTAAGCCACAATTGCTGGACCTCGGGCGACACGCCTTCGAGCCGCGACAGGCAGTGCGGCCACATCAATGCGTGGAACGCCGCCACGGCGCCTCCCGCCAGGGCCGCAAGTACAAGACGCTTCTTCCAATCGCCCGGCGAAAGAAGGGCCAATCCGAACAGGAGCGCCGAACCGAGCAGAGCGTCGGAGAGCCAGACCGGTGACAGGGCATCGCATACGGGCAGCCGGTTTGCGTATGACGCGAAACCGACGAAACCCAGAGCCGCCCCGCCCCCGAAAGCGGCCGCAAAGGTCGATACGCGCCGACGTTCGCCGGTATCGCTGACCCAGAACAGGGCCGTCGCCGTGGCGCCAATGGCGATGTAGATCAGCATTTCGAGGCCGATCCACAACGACATTGCCGAGGCGATCCCGGCGACCGCGCCGCCCCTGGCACGCTTCGGATCCGCCAGTCCGGCAAAGGCCAGCGCAAGCAATGCAAGCTGCCATCCGTGATGATCGATCCGCGCCGGCATGAACATGCCCATGGCCGAGCCCGCGAAGAACAGGGCGACAAACGCCAGCGGGTAGGCCCGGCGGTCGACGAGCCGCCGAACGGTCAAAGCCAGGGAAAAGAGCAGAAGCAGGAGCGGGAGCATCGGCGCGATCGCGATCGCCGCCTGCTCCGCATGAGGCCCGCCAATCAGCGGTCGAAGCGCGAGGATGATCCCGGCGATCGGCAGGTCGACGAGCCGCGACCAGTGAATGTTGGCACCATAGGGCGGGTTCAGCCGATACTGACGAAGATCGAACCAGTCCTGACCTCCAAGGAGTGCGCGGACCTGGCTCATCCGAAGATTGTCGTCGGTATCGGGGAGCTGGAAATAGTGGATCGCGGTCCAGCGATTGATCACGAAATAGACACACAACGCTAGCCAGGTGCCGACCACAACCCATTTCCAGTAGCGGTCGACCAGTTCGAGAACGCGATCCAAGCTTGCCTCTTTTTAAAGGGTTCCCTGCTGTAGCGGGGCACGGCTACAGAGCAAGCAGACCGCCTTCCATGATTTCCTCGCTTCATCCTGACCGCCGCCGCCTCCTCGGCCAGCTTTTGCGCTTTGGCGTAAGCGGCGCCGCCGCCACTGCGCTTGGCGTCGGAATCTACGCGATCGTTGCGCTGGTCCTGCGGTGGCACCCCCAGCTTGGAAATTTCCTCGCCTACGCGATCGCGGTTGCCAGCGGCTATTTCATGCACAGCTTCTGGAGCTTCAAAGGCCATGGGTCCGAGCGGACGCACGCAACGAAGGTGCGGTTCGTCACCGTTTCGATCATCAGCTATGCACTCAACAGCTTCTGGGTTTGGTTGCTGTTCAACCATCTCGACCTCGGACGAGCCGCGCCGATCCTCCCAATGCTGTTCGTTACGCCGCTGGTGACGTTCACGCTCAACCGCCAATGGGTTTTCCGGTGATGGACAGGTCCGTCTACGATTCCATGGCCGAATTGGACGAACGCCATTGGTGGTATGTCGCCCGCCGCAAGGTCCTCGCAGCGCTGATCCGACGCCGCGTGCGGCCGCCGGCGAATGCGCGCGTCCTGGAGATTGGCTGTGGAACGGGTCACAATCTCAAGATGCTCGGCGAGTTCGGGACCGTCGACGGCCTCGAGATCGATGAGGCCGCCCGGAGCTTCGCCGAGAAAAGGGCCGGCCACGAGATTTACTCGGCTCCGCTTCCCGAGCTCGCCGGGATTCCCGAGCACAATTACGATGTCGTCGGTGCCTTCGACGTCATCGAGCACATTCCCGACGACGTGGGAGCAATGGCATCCATCGCCCGCCTTCTCAAACCCGGCGGGAAGCTGGTGATGACCGTCCCCGCGCATCCATGGATGTGGTCGGCGCACGACGTCGTGAACCACCACCAGCGGCGCTATTCCAAAGCCTCTTTGAAAAGACTGATCGAGGCGTCGCCGTTCAAGCTGGAAGCGATCGGCTATTTCAACAGCCTTTTATTCCCCGTGGCGGTTGCCGAACGGCTCGCATCGAAGGCGCTAGGCAAGGACGACTCGAAGTTGTCGCTTCCGCCGGCGCCGATCAATCAGGCTTTGGAGCGAACCTTTGCCGTCGAGCGCGGCTTGATCGGCCGCGTGCCGCTGCCGCCGGGGCTTTCGCTGTTCGCGGTGGCTTCCGCGACATAGCCTAGCTGGCCAGCGCGAGCTTCACCGCCAGCAACCTCCTGCACGATGTATAAAGGCCGGCCCTTCACCTCATTGTAGAGGCGGCCGATATATTCGCCCATCAGTGCAAGGACGAACATCTGCACTGCACCGAGCACCACGACGACCAGCATGAGCGAGGTCCAGCCCTGAATGTTGCGGCCGGTGAACCAGGCATAGGCGATGTAGGCGATCATCAGCAGCGAGCCGAGCGAGAGAGCGAGACCTGCATGGCTCGCGAGCTTCAGCGGCGCCGACGAGAAACCGGTGAGTGCGTCGAATGCGAACCGGAGCATCTTGCGGAACGGATATTTGGTCTCGCCGGCGAAGCGCTGATCGCGGTCGTAAGCGAACGGCACCTGCCGAAATCCAATCCAGGCGACCATTCCCCGGATGAACCGGGACTGTTCGGGCATCGCCAGCAAAGCCGCCAGCGCGCGGCGGCTCATCAGCCGGAAGTCGCCGGTGTCCACCGGAATATCGATCTCGGTCGCCCGGGACAGCAGTCGATAAAAACCGTGCGCCGTAGCTCGCTTGAACGCCGTCTCTCCCGCTCGACTTCGGCGCACCCCGTAGACCACGTCGGCCTCCTCCTCGCGCATTGCCTCGAGCATCGCCGGCAGCAATTCCGGCGGGTCCTGAAGGTCCGCGTCGATGATCAGGATCTTCTCGCCGCGGCAAAGATCGAGGCCGGCTGTCAGCGCCAGCTGGTGGCCATGATTGCGCGAAAGGTTGACGCCCAGGACATGGCCGTCCGTGTCCGCGAGTTGCCGTATGACCGGCCAGGTGCGATCCCGCGATCCGTCGTTGATCAGGACAAGCTCGTAATCTTCGCCGACCGCGGTGCGCGCGGCCGCAGTCAGGCGCCGGTACAGTTCCGGAAGGCAGGCTTCTTCATTGAAGCAGGGAATTACGACGGAAAGAGCGGTCATCTGTCGATACGATAGAGTATCGACCCATGTCCTTTCCAGAGCAGTGTCATTCCCCGTGTCAGTTCGGGATTGAAGGCGGGAATGTCGATCAGCCAGACATAGTCGAATTTGTCGCGCGGAATGGCCTTCAGCGCCTTGTTGACTGTCCAGCGCTTCTTGCCTTTGCCGACAGCGCACCAGTCGGGGAACACCATCTGCGACGGGTCTTTCCGGAATACGCCGGCGTCGGTGTAGGTGACCCGCATCAGGTTGGTCCCATCGATCTGCCACTGATCGTTCGAGAAACCCTGTCGGCGGGCCATGATCATTCCCGGCAAATGGCTGTTGCGCGGCAATGCCCAAACGCGCCTGCAATCGCGGCCGACGAGCGAGACGACGCGGGCGCCTTCGGGCAGCTCGTTCAGCGCTTCGAGTTTCGCCTGCTGGTCGTCCGCGGCGATCGCCATGCTCCACGTTACCCCGGCAAGGCGGATCACGAGCAAGGCCGATCCGATCAACGCGAGCGCTCGCGCCGTGGGAAGGTGGGTGTCTTCGCGAAATCGGATCGCCAGCGGAATCAAGGCGATCATGTACGGAGCCAGCCGCATGTCCGCGTAGGCTGAGCCGAACACCGTCCAGGGGAGGATCACGAAGCTGACTGCCAGGACGAGCGCGGAAAATGCGAGGTTACGCGAGAAGGCGAGCTTCCGGCTGGCAACCGTGAACACGAAGAGAATCGGGATCACCGAGATTGTTGCGATGTCGAACCAGCGCCAACGGTCGCGAACCGCCGAGTAGATCCATTCCCACTTGAGCTTCCAGTAGAACCAGGCCCGGGTCATGTCGCCGTGGGTCTCGTACCGCCACAGGAACATGGCGACGACCGGCAGAGCCAGCACCGAGGCGTGCGCGGCCGCATTGACGATCGAACGGAACCAGCCGCGCCCTTCGTCATGCTGTCGGACGGCCTCCGCCGAAAAAGCGAGCAGTCCCAAAGTGCCCCAGCCGAACGTGTGCGCGAAGAAGACCACGAACGAAATCGGCACGAACAGCATGGCGCGGAGCCTCAGCCGTCCCTGTCTGGCAAGTCGCAGCCAAAGGCCGAAAGCCAGGAACGCCAGCGCCATCGACAATGCAAAATTGACGAACCCGAAGACGAACGGGTGATTGTAGACCAAGAGCAATGAGAAGATCGCGGTCGGCGGCAGGCGATGGTGCACTTCGCGAGCGACCAGCAGGAATCCCGCGGTCGTCAGCGCCGGGATCGACAGGATGATCAGCTTCACTGCGGGTTCGAGACCGAGGGTCGGCCCGAGCAGCTGCACGAGACCGTCCACTCCGAGATTGCCGATCGGCGCCCAGTCGTACTGGTAATATTGGCGAAGCCACGGGGAGCTGCCGACGTCGAGCTGGACCCGATAGCGTCCGATGTGCCCGAATAGATCAACCAGCGGCGCGTCCTGCGGATAGAGCAAGGGAACGACCGAAAGCAGGATCAGCAACGCCGCAAACCACCGCGTCTCCCACCAGTGGCGGTGAGACGTTACCGGCGGTTCAACCGCAGCATGCAGCGCGAACGTGCTCATCCGGTTTTGTGTGACGCCTCGGTGACGAAAGCGGTGCCTACTAGTGGACGCGCTGTCTTTGTCCATGAGGTTTGACAGGCCGCGATCGGCGAGCCGCCCGCCCATTCAAGCGCGATACAGCTTTAAGCCGTTAATCCAATGCAACTTTCTGTGAAGGAGGCATTCGAATGAAGACGCTTCTGATCGGCGGAGCGGCGCTCTTGGCGTCCGCAGCGGCGCTTGCCCAGGTTGCACCTGTTACTCCGGCGCCGGCCCAGCGCGCCGAGCGAGTCCAGACTCGCGCCGAAGTCCAGGCCAAGGTGACGGAACATTTCGCAAGGGTCGATGCCAACCATGACGGCTCGATCACCAAGGTCGAAGCCGATGCCGCGATGCAGGCGTTCCATGCGAAATCCGCCGAGCATGCGAAGGATCGACGGGACGATCGACGCGACAACGTCTTCGAGCGCCTCGACGCAAATCGCGATGGCGCCGTGAGCCGGTCGGAATGGGACGCTGGCGCGGCTCAGCGCGAGCAGCGGATCGCCTCGCGCGACCGAAATGGCGACGGACGTCCGGACGCCCGCGGGCCCGGGCACGGCGGAATGCGCGAAATGGGCGGCTTTGGCGGTCGCATGTTCGAGATGGCCGACGCCAACAAGGACGGCCGGGTGACGCTGCAGGAGGCTCAGGCCGCTGCGCTCCAACATTTCGACATGGCCGACGCCAACCGCGACGGTCAGGTCACCCCGGACGAGCGCCGCCAATTGCACGAGCGCATGCGCGCCCAGCACCGCGGCTAAGAGAGGCCCAAGCAAGGTGAAAGGGCCCGGCGGTTTCGCCGGGTCCCTTCTATTTCACAGGTGCGGGAGCCGCAGCCCTCTTCCGTGACGAATTCACCTTCGCGGGCAGATCGTCGATCCCTCGGTACCGCGCCTCAGCTTCGATCATGTAATCGCGGGTAATCGGAAGTGCCCTCCGATCCCGCACGTACTGGACTTGGAAATTGCAAGCCGCTCCGCTCTCGAACATCACGATCCCACCGGCGAGATAGAATTCCCACATGCGGAAGAAACGCTCGTCATACATCTTCACGATCTTCGCCCGCGCCTTCGTCGCCCGCTCGAGCCAATGACGCAGCGTGTATGCGTAATGGAGCCGAAGAGTCTCGACGTCGCTGACGATCATTTTCACCTTCTCGCTCGCTGAGCACATCTGCGACAAGCTTGGGAGGTGATAGCCGGGGAAGATCCATTTATCGGTGAAGGGATCAGGCGTTCCAGCGCCGCCCAGCTTGCCGATCGTGTGCAGCAACATCACGCCATCGTCGGTCAGAAGCTCACGGCATTTGGCATAGAATTGGTCATAGTGGGCGGCACCGACATGCTCGAACATTCCGACCGAAACGATCCGGTCGAAGCGCCCTTCGAGCAGTCGGTAATCGATCAATTCGAACTTTACATGGTCTGAGACGCCGGCTTCCTTCGCGCGGCGACGCGCGACCTTCAACTGCTCGTCCGACAATGTGATCCCGAGTACGTCGACGCCTGCGACCTTGTGCAGGTAGATTGCCATTCCGCCCCAGCCGCAGCCGATATCCAGCACGCGCTGACCTCGTTTTAGATCGAGCTTGGCGGCGATGTGGGCCTTCTTGTCGGCCTGTGCCTGCTCGAGGCTGTTTTTCGGGTCGGTGAAGTAAGCGCAACTGTATTGCAGGTCATCGTCGAGGAAGAGCGCATAGAGCTCGTTGCCGATGTCGTAATGGTGAGCGACATTCTTGTGTGACTTGCGAACGTCGTTGCGACGGAAGAGCGATGCGAGCTTGCCCATCTTGCCCTTTCCCAGCGCCTTGCGACGTCCCTGCTCCCAAGGCTTCGCACCGACGATCAACTCGAGCAGATCGAGAATATTCCCATCTTCAATCGTTAGTCGGCCGTCCATGTAAAGCTCGCCGAAACGAAGCCGCGGGTTCCGGAAAAGGTCGAGCGCCGCGCGCTTGTCGTGAAGCTTCACCGTGATGTGCTTGCCGCCACCTGGACCGTGCGTTTCTTGCCGTCCGTCCGGCTGAATCAAGGTGATTCTGCCGACGGGAAGAATTTGCTCGATGAACCGGCCAAGCAGCGACATATGTGAGCACCTCCGATTGAAGGATGTGCCACGAGGCCTCCCTCGCAGCAACGGCCGGGCGCGATCAGTCATAGACTCCATTGAAGAGAGAACGGTCGTCCGAACCCGGCCTGATTTTTCCCTCGTAGTCGCCGATGGGCAGAAGGAGGGCTCCCGTGGGCCCCTCCACCAAACGGATCGAGTTGGTACCCCTCTCCAATCGGACCGGAAATCCCCGCGATTGGCCATCGACCTCGATACGTCCGAAAACGTGCTTCCCCGTAACTGAGTAAAGCGCATACAATCCGCTAATCGGCACCTTGAATTGCGTCGCATCTCCAAGATGGAGCTTGCGCCCGGCCATCCTCACGTTCGGTGCAACACTAACGTAGCTTTCGCCGATCAGCGGGCCGACCACCGAATTGATCGCATCCATGCGATACGACCAGATGATCACCTTGGGGGGCGTACTGGCAAAGACTTTATAGGCCACCGATCGATCTCCCTCCCGAAGGGTGATCAGAACGCCATGCCGATCGAGCCAAATAATCGAAGGCTGGGGTCGGTTTGGGAGCATTGCGACGCCATCGAAATAGGTCTCGTTCCTTGCCAAAAGCGCCTCGGCACGGTCCACAATTGCGAGTTGTGCTTCGTTGTTGAGTCCAAGGTAACGAATGTTCCTAGCGAAGCTTCCAGCCACGGCTACGACCAGGACTGCGGCTGCGGCTGGGAGGTAGACCGGCTTATCCGAAAGGGCATCGAAGGGTTGAAGCGCCCACAATGCCATGAAAGGCAGCGCCATGACGAACACGTAAGGCCAAGGCTGGTTGTGCGAGAAAATCAGCACCGTCACAACAAGTGAGAATATCAACGCAATGCGATCTGATGAGCGGATCTGCCGGATCCGGATGGTGGCGAGGGCCATCCCCGCGAAACAGAAGGCATAGAGCAGCGCATTGCGCCCAAGGGTCTGAGCAACGAAATTTCGCAGACCCCCATATTCTGCAGCGGTCTGTGAAGAAGCCACCGGAAGCGGGCCAAGGAAGAGATGTTGAAATACCGGAAGCGGGTGCCATCCACCAAAATAGAGGCAATAAAGTGAGACGGCGAAGAGCCAGCCCAGTATCAACCAGAATCCGCGAGCTATTCCGCGCCGAAGGTGCCGCTCAAGTCCTGCATCACCGACTAGGGCCAACCCCAAGGCAAGATTGAAATAGACGGCCTTCTGGGTTGCAAGGAATGCCAGCCCGCTAAGCAGTCCCGCAGAAACGAGGCGCCACGGCCGGCTTTCGGAGCGAATTGCAACCAGGAGCGCCGCCGCCCCAAAGAACGTTGCCAAGGGCTCCGCCCGAGTTTCGAAGATGCGCTCGATGAAATCGGAGAACGACAAGAGTATCAGAAGGATCAGAGCGCTGCGCATCCTCGATTGACCAAGCGAGCGCGCCGAGGCGTAGATGAGCGCGAGCGTGGCGCACCCGAGCAGTGCAGTCTGGAGCCGACCAATCAGCAGCATCGACTGGGCGTCCCAGCCGATCAGGTGGGCCAATTTGAAGAAGATTGCATAGCCAACCGCTTTGGCTGGCCAAATCGTCTCGAAGAGTCCGTTGGACAGATATTGCGCCCACCCAAACTGGACGAACTCGTCCATCACGAAGCGGCGGTTCCAGGCGAGAACAAAAAGGAGGGCTATTTTCGACGCCAGCAGAATGCCGATCGCCGGACCGGCGTACCGATCCTTGAGGCGGACTGGGAGGCTCACACCGTCAACGTCGATCAGGGTCCTGGGCAAGAGCCAGGAGCCTTTGCGCCATTTTGCGCCAATCGTAGCTCTCTCGTGCGTAACGAGCCATCTCCGCCCTGTCCTCAGGTGTTAATTTGAAGGAATCAATGGCTTCGGCGCATCGTTGCGCCGATGCCTCCGGCTTCCAAAGATCGATCTCTATCCCGCGCAGCCATTTCGCCGCCCGAGGGTCCGCTTGATTTGCCGGGGCACCGCAGATCACCGGCAGACCGCACGCCATCGCCTCTTGGATAACCAGCGGATATCCTTCGCCCACGCTGGGCAGGACTAGAAGGTCCGCCCAGCGACAGAGCGTCGCAATGTCTTCCTGTGACTGAGGTCCAACGTCATGGACGTTGGGAAGCCCCCACTCGCTCGGCCTGACCGGGCCGGCACCCGCGAGTATAATCTCCAGATCGGGACGCGATCGAGCGAGTGCTCGCACTACGCTGAGTCCCTTCTTCTCGACATAGCGGCCAACGAACAGCAGGCGTCGCGTCGCCTTGCTGTCATCGATACCTGGCAGGGCGTCGGGTACCCGTTTTCCCTCGGGATGGAATATCGCCTGATCCACGCCATTGAACAGAAGCTCGCTTCGCTGCCGGGGGGACGCTCCAAGAAGTTCCTGCCGGACCGTATTGCTGATGAACACCCTCTCGTCTGCCGCCCACAGCATCGGCCGTGTAACGATGAAGTTCGCCGCGCGCACCAGCCCGCGCAGGAGAGGCGACGAGAATGGGATGGCCGCGATGTGCTGGACCAAGATCGTTCGTTTTCCTCGAACTTTCGCCATTAGCATGGCGAGGATGGATGTGACGTAGAGCGCGTCGTGAATGACCACAGCGTCACTACGCCGCACCTGCTGCGACAGTGTCCGAACACCGGTGATCCGGGGTATAGGCATCGGAAGCCCGGTCATCTTCTCGATCGGATTTACGCACCTCAGCGGCGCTGGATCGATTGGACTTTCAGGCGGAGCGTCGGCATCGCTCGCCGCCCAAACGGGCATTGCACCCAGAATAGCGAACTGACGACAAAGGTGTCCGGCGACCCTTTCGATGCCGCCGCCATGAGCCTCGAAGAAGTGAGTGACCGTTAGAATGCGCAATCTTCGCATACTCCTGACGCATTACCGCGAGCGGTCGCAAGGCCCTCGCCACGGCCTATCGGGCAGACCCTCCGTCGGGGTTGGCCGCTGTTCCGAGAAGCAAGTCCTGTACCGCCATGATCCGTCCGTAGGGATACAGGGTGTATCGCCCGGTCGCATATTCAGTCGCTACCTGCTTCAATCGAAGGAACGGATTTCGCGAGAGGCTGGCCCGAGCAGCCACATGATTCCGTCGCTCAACGAGTGAGCGTTTGAATTCGGGGTCAGCCGGCAAGAACCTATTGCCTCCCAACCGCTCATCCATTGCAGACAATGCTGCTGAATCGCTCCAGCTCCGCTGGGGGATGAAGAATTTCAGCGCAAGCGGCCTGCCCACGCCAAGCTGCTGCCTTTCGTGCAGGCGATAGGCGATCAGCTTTTCCTCGATGATTGAAATGTGTCCAACGGCAGCGATCAGGACGGCAATCCAGCGGTCGTGATGAAAGGTCGGAGCGCCGGTCGGAATTGGAAAGACTAGCGATTTGAACTTTGACCGGAAGGCCATCGTCGCGCCGGTCGTGAAAGGAAGGCCGAAGAGCAAGTTGTAGCGCCGGGGACCGGTCAGATCTCGTTTCCGTTCCGCGGTGAGCTTGCTGCGCGTCCACAAGTCGCCCGGAAGCGACGCGCCATTCTCGTCGATCAAATCGGCGTTTGTGAGCACCACTCCCAGTTCAGGATCTGCCGCAAATGCCGATTCTAGCGTCGACAGCTTTTGCGGCCGCCAGACATCATCCTGGTCGCAAAGCGCGATGACGTCCCCGGAGCAGAGCTCGATCGCCTTTTCGAAGTTCTTGATCGATCCGAGCCGCTCGTCGTTGACGACCACTTTCATGGAGCAAGGCGAGCGCTCGACATACTCGTGCAAGAGTTGAGCGGTCCGGTCGGTGGAGCCGTCGTCGCAGATGATGATTTCGTCAGGAAGTCGCGACTGCGCGAAGATGCTGTCCAACTGTTCGCAAAGAAATCGCCCGCCATTGTAGGTCGTCATGGCGATGGAAATCTTCACGGGATCGGCATTCTCGATCGGGACGGATACTTGCGGCGAGGCTTCAGAACCCGTGCCGTTCATCAAGATTATCCAGCAACAGCTTCAGAACGAAGCCCGACATAACCATCACCACGCCCGCCACGGTCGCAGTGGTCGTTACGAAGACCAGATGTACCGAGCGCTCCATGGATCCGCCGACGAAGAGCCATCTGAAGGCAAGCAATGCGTCGGTAATCAGGCCGCCGATCGTCAGAAGGCTCCCAATCGCGACAAGCCATTCCAACGGGCGGCCGCGCTTCAGCCAGGGCACAACCTGGCCGCGTGTCATCGGATGATAAATGGCGATCGCCACCTTCGCGAGCATGCCGAGGAGGATTGCTGACAATCCAATCAGAGTCGCCATCGCGGACAAGGCGACGAAGTGGATACCGAAATACTGGCCGACAACCACGACAGGTCCTCCAGCCAAGGCCGATAGTCCAAAAATACCGGTCAGCAGCAGGAGAAGGCCGGGGACCAGGTAAATGGTGTCGGGCGCATGGGCGATAATCAGCCGAAGGTGTCGCCATCCGTCGCGAAACGAACGGAGGTGTGGAGGTCGGTTGCGCTTGTCGGGATAGAGCTTGATCGGAACTTCGCCAATCTTGAGGCCTGCCCGGTGAGCATTGATCACCATTTCGGAAGCGAACTCCATCCCCGGCGACCGCGCTCCCATCCTGTCAAATGCCTCGCGAGAGAAGCCGCGCATACCGCAATGGAAATCACGGATGGGGGAGCGATGGAGCCATCGAGCGACAGCCGAAAGAACCGGGTTGCCGAGATAGCGATGAAGCGGCGGCATGGCCCCCGGCTCGATTCCACCCGCAAAGCGATTGCCCATCACAAGCTCGGCGCCACCCTCCAAGGCGTCGATAAAGGCGTCGAGCTGACTCCAGTCATACGAGTCATCTGCGTCTGCCATGATGAGATACTTGCCGCGAGCCGCTCCAACTGCAGCACTGATAGCCGCGCCATAGCCCTTGATCGGCTGATGAACGACGCGGGCTCCCAGGGATTCCGCGAGCTCGACCGATCGATCAGTCGAGCCGTTATCGCCTACGACCACCTCACCGGCGATACCGCGGCGCTCAAATGCGTCGAATGCCTTCTGGATACAGATTCCGAGGGTGAGCTCTTCGTTGAGGCATGGGATGATCGCCGACACGAGGGGCACAGGGACAGGTTCCCGCCTTGGACCGCTGGGGACCGCCCGGACCGCCGTGGAATTCGACCTCGCCCCCATCGTGCCACCCACTTCCCGCGCCGACCGTCATCCACTCCAAGACGAGGCGCACGATCAGCGCGATTTTGCGGCCCCACGACCGAATAAGCAAGCAAAGGTAATCAAAGATTTAACCAAGAGCCGAAACGCTCCTGGACCGACAGGCTAGGCCGCCTCGCGACTACGCCTCTTCTTTTCGGCGGCCGTCTTCAGCTGGCCGCAGGCGGCATCGATGTCGCGGCCTCGCGGGGTGCGGACCGGTGCGGAGATTCCTGCCTCGAACACGATATTGCTGAATGCCTTGATCCGGTCGCCGGTCGAACATTCGTAGGGCGCTCCCGGCCATGGATTGAACGGAATCAGGTTCACCTTTGCCGGAAGCCGGTACTGGCGGATCAGGCGAACGAGTTCACGAGCGTCCTCGTCGCTGTCGTTCTTGTCCTTCAGCATCACATATTCGAACGTGATTCGACGCGCGTTGTTCGCGCCCGGATAGGCGGCGCAGGCTTCGAGCAATTGTTCGATTCCGTACTTGCGGTTTAGCGGGACGATCTCGTCGCGAATTTCCTTGGTCACCGCGTGCAGTGACACGGCGAGGTTCACTCCAATCTCGTCGCCCGCGCGCTCCATCATCGGGACCACGCCGCTGGTCGAAAGCGTGATCCGGCGCTTCGACAGGCCCAGTCCGTCGCCGTCCATAACGATCTTCAGCGCGTCGCGGACATTGTCGAAATTGTAGAGCGGCTCGCCCATGCCCATCATCACGATGTTGGTGAGCATTCGACCTTCGGGCTGGCTCGGCCATTCGCCCAGCGCATCGCGCGCGAGCATGACTTGGCCGACGATCTCCGACGGCTCGAGGTTTCGTACGAGCTGCATCGTGCCGGTGTGGCAGAAGCGGCAGTTGAGCGTGCAGCCGACCTGACTCGACACGCAAAGCGTCCCGCGATCGGCATCCGGGATGAACACCATCTCGAAGTCATGGCCGTCGTGGGTCTTGAGCAGCCATTTGCGGGTTCCGTCGGAGGAGACCTGCGCCTCGACGACCTCAGGCCGGGTGATCGCGAACCGCTCGGCGAACCAGGGTCGCTGGGCCTTGGCGATGTCGCTCATCGCGTCAAAGTCGGAAACTCCGCGATTATAAATCCAGTGCCAGACCTGCTTGGAGCGAAGCTTCGCCTGCTTCGGCTCCAGTCCCGAATCCTCGAAGGCCGCGCGAATCCGGTCCTTGGGCAGGCCGACAAGCTCTTGCCTGCCGTCGGCGCGCGGGGTCTCGGCCCGCGGCACGGGCACAGGATCGACGGGGCCGGGAATCGGCATGATGGCGGTGTCGGCACTCATGGAAGGCTTATCTACTTAGGGATTGCGGCCTGATTTTGCCAGATTGGCCAATCCACACCTCGCGGCGGCCGCGTCGATCGCCGTGGCCGCGCCCTCGAGCAAATAGCGATCCGCGAACCGGCCACCTGCTTGATCGCGCGATTCGACGCGCATCCCGCCGGCTGACCGAGCCGCTTCCATGATCGCCGCTTCCTGGGCTGAATCGCGGCTCCACGCCCAGCCGCGTCCCGTCGCGAGCAGAAATGGCTGGTTGCCGACGGTCAGGATAACCGACGAGCCTGCCCGGGGCATCCGGCTGAGCTGCGCATAGAATTGCCCGTGTCGTGGACCGCCCGAATCGAATGCAAAGCCGGCGCGGGCCTGAACCTTGCCCTTTTGAGCGATCCGGAGCGCCCGCGAGGCGGCCTCGCAATTGCCGCTGCGATCTAGAGCAACCCACTGCCCGCCCGCGAACAGTAGCTGCGCCGCCGATGCCGGCGCCGCAAAAACAAGAGTGAGGGCGTAAAACCAGCGCACGAGGCAAGACTAGCCGCGCTCAGCCTTCGAACAAGGCCGTTCCGATTCGGACCGCCGTCGCCCCGAGCATGACTGCTGACTTGAAGTCCCCGGACATGCCCATGCTGAGACCCGCTACGCCATGGTCCTCAGCAAGCTTGGCGAGCAAGGCGAAAAAGGGCGCGGCCTCGACGCCGAGCGGCGGGATCGCCATCAGTCCGGCGAGCGGGAGCGGGGTTGATCGGACGGCTTCGACCAGCGAGCCGACTTCGCCGATCGGGCAACCCCCCTTCTGCTCCTCGTCGCCGATGTTCACCTGAACGAAAACGGAGGGAGACCGGTCCTCCTTCACCGCTTCCTTGGTCAAAGCGTCGAGCAGCGACGGTCGATCGACCGAGTGGATCACGTCGAACAATCTCACCGCTTCGGCCGCCTTGTTCGACTGAAGCCGGCCGATGCAATGAAGCCGAACGCCTGGATGGCGCGCTAGCAGCGAAGGCCACTTCTCCAATGCCTCCTGAACTCGGCTCTCGCCGAAATCCCGCTGCCCAGCGGAAACCAGCTCTTCGACCTGTTCGGCCGATCGCGTCTTGCTGACGGCGATGAGCTGTACTTCCGCCGCCTCGCGCCGGGCCAGTTTCGCAGCGGCGGCAATCTCGTCGAGAATTTTCCGGCGTCGCTCTGCAGCACTCATGATCAGGGGCTATAGGAACCGGCATGACTGGCCGCCAGAGACCTTTGCCGCGCGCCTGGCTGATGACCGACGAGCGCGTGGGCGAGCAATTGTGGGAAGCGATCGATCGGCTGCCGATCAAGCATGCCGGGATCGTGTTCCGGCATTACTGCGCGCCGCCTGATGTCCGGGCAGCGCTCGCGGGCAGGATCGCGGATATCTGTCATCGCCGAGGCCTGACCCTTGCAATCGCCGCCGACTCCGATCTGGCGCGCTCGCTAAGCGCGGATCTCGTCCACAATCCGATCGAGGTTCCGACCGGCCTGCCCTTCTCGCGAGCCGTGCATTCGATCGACGAGGCCGCGATCGCCAAGGCCGACGGTGCCGCACTGGTGTTCGTGTCGCCGGTTTACCCGACCAGCTCCCACCCCGGTCGAAGACCGCTCTATCGCCCGCTGGCGTCACGAATCGCGAAGGCGGCGGGCGCACCGGCAATTGCCCTGGGCGGCATGAACGCGCTGAAATTCGCTCGGCTGGAGCGCGAGGGCTTTTACGGCTGGGCTGGGATCGACGCCTGGCTCAACGTCGACGGCGCTTCTAGAATTTGAATGCGGTTCCGACGTAGACCGCCTGGCTGTCTCGGCGGTTGTCGCTCACGACCGCATTCCGGTCGCGTTCGACGTTGTAGCGGACGCCGCCGGTGAGGGCGATGCGCTGGCTGATGTTGTACGCACCGCCGACATCGAGCGAGTAATTCTCGCGGTCCCGAAGCGCCGGAATCCGGTCGTCACGCTCCGCGCCGACCGCAACACGGCCGGTGAAGCGCTTGAGCGAGTAGCTGACGCCGACAATCGCGCTTTCCTTGTTGCCGATCGCCGGATTGTTGGACTCGGTCTTGGCGACGTCGCCGGAAACGGCGAAGCTGCGCCAGCCCACGGCCATGCCCAGGTTGTAGCTCGCGGGCGTGAGCGCCGTGATCGAGGAAGCCGAACCAGCGTCGGCAGTACGAGTGCGAAGCTCGGCATCCGGACGTGCGCGAATCGCGACTCGGACCTGCGACGGGCGGCTCTTGGCAGCGGCAGGAGTGAACTTGAAATCGGTCAAAGACAGGCCGCGGCTGCCGACTGACGCGGCGAGCTTGGGATCGGCCCCGGCAGGAGTGAAATTGGAAAGCGGGTCGAAGCTCAGTGCAACGACGGGAGCCTTCTTCTTTGCCGTAAGCGGAGCAGCGATCGCGGGCGACAAGAGAAGACCCACCGCGGATACCGCGGCGAGCAGCTTTGCGCTCCCTGACCGACCGAGACTCGGCAAGTACAATCCTCCTGTTTCGACTCCGATATAGTCGTGCGAACCTGAAGGTTCCATGACGGGAATCGATTCCGTACCGTTCTGTTGCAGTGGCAACACAGAATCCTTCGATTCGCGCTGCTTGCCCCTGCTCCGACAGTATCTATAACGCCCGTTCGTCCGAGTTCACCTCAAGAGGATTCCCGATGCTTCGCCTGAAGACCGCCACTGCTGCGCTTCTCGTCATCGCCGTGGCCGCGCCAGGCTGTTCCCGTAACCGCGACGTGCCCGTCGAGCTTGCCCCGTCCCGAATGACGACGATCGGCGTGAACGCCTACCTCTGGCGAGCGGCGCTGGACACCCTGTCGTTCGCGCCCCTGCTCCAGGCCGACGCAAACAGCGGCGTGATCATCACCGACTGGTATTCGAATCCGCAGTCACCGGGAGAGCGGGTCAAGGTCACCGCCACGATCCTCGACCAGGACCTTCGCGCCGACGCGCTTCGAGTCACCGCTTCGCGCCAGGTCAACCAAGGCGGAGCATGGGTCAATGCGCCCGTCTCGGCCGCGACCGTGCAGAAGCTCGAGGACATCATCCTAACCCGTGCCCGCGACATCCGCCGCACGACCGTCAGGGGATAAGGCTGAGCATATGACCGGCCGTTTCGATCCGGCCGTTGCGGACGTCCGCTGGCAGGCCCGGTGGGACGAGGCACGCAGCTTCGTCGCCGACACCGCGAGCCCTAAACCGAAGACGTACGTCCTGGAGATGTTTCCCTATCCGTCGGGGCGCATCCACATGGGCCATGTCCGTAACTACACGATGGGCGACGTACTCGCGCGATTCCGCCGGATGCAGGGCTGCGAGGTGCTACATCCGATGGGCTGGGACGCCTTCGGAATGCCGGCCGAGAATGCCGCGATGGAACGCAAGGTCCATCCCGGCGAATGGACTCGCCGGAACATCGCGACGATGCGGGACCAGCTCAAGAGGCTGGGTTTCGCGCTCGACTGGAGCCGTGAGCTCGCGACCTGCGAGCCCGACTATTACGGGCACGAGCAGGAGCTGTTCCTCGACCTCTACGAGGCGGGACTGGTCTATCGCAAGGAGAGCGAGGTCAATTGGGACCCGGTCGACTGCACCGTGCTTGCCAACGAGCAAGTGATCGATGGCAAGGGCTGGCGCTCAGGCGCCCCCGTCGAACGGCGGCGGCTTGCCCAGTGGTTCCTGAAAATCACCGACTTCGCGGAGGACCTGCTGCAGGGGCTCGGTGAGCTCGACAACTGGCCCGACAAGGTCAAGCTGATGCAGGAGAACTGGATCGGCAAGAGCCGCGGCCTGCAGTTCCGATTTCGACTTGCCAAGGGGGACTCCAACGCTGAGTCCGTCGAGGTCTTCACGACCCGCCCGGACACGATCTTCGGTGCAAGCTTCGTCGCTATCGCGCCGACTCATCCGATTGCCGAAGCGCTCGCGAACCGCGATCCCGCGCTCGCCGAGTTCATTGCGGAATGTCGCAAGGGCGGCACCAGCGCGGCCGAGATCGAGACCGCCGAGAAGCAGGGCTATCGCACCTCGATCGAGGCGATCCATCCGCTCGATCCCAACTGGCGCCTGCCCGTCTACATCGCGAACTTCGTGCTGATGGAATATGGCACGGGCGCGATCTTCGGAGTCCCCGCCCATGACCAGCGCGACTTCGAATTTGCAAGCAAGTACGGGCTCCCGGTCAAACGCGTTGTCGCTGCCTCTGCCGACGAGGCTGGCCAGCCGATCGTCGGTGAAGCCGAGCCGATGGACGGCATCGCGGTCAATTCCCAGTTCCTCGACGGACTGACCACCGAGCAGGCAACGGCCGAAGTCATTCGACGGGCAGAGTCAGGCGGCTGGGGGGTTGGGACGACTGCCTATCGCCTTCGTGACTGGGGCGTCTCGAGGCAGCGCTACTGGGGCACGCCGATTCCGATCATCCACTGCGAAGCCTGCGGTGCGGTTCCGGTACCCAGGGACCAGCTCCCAGTCGTGCTTCCCGAAGACGTGACCTTCGACCTGCCCGGCAATCCGCTCGATCGCCACGATAGCTGGCGCAGGGTCCCCTGCCCTTCGTGCGGTGGGGAGGCGCGTCGAGAGACCGACACGCTCGACACTTTCGTCGATTCGAGCTGGTACTTCATGCGCTTCGCGAGTGAGCCGGCCGACAAGCCGTTCGATCGCAACGAGGTCGAGCAGTGGCTTCCGGTCGACCAGTATATCGGCGGAGTGGAGCACGCGATCCTGCACCTGCTCTACGCGCGCTTCTGGACACGGGCGCTCAACCATCTCGGACGTATCGGCATGGCAGAGCCATTCAAGGGCCTGTTCACGCAAGGCATGGTCACGCACGAGACCTACCGTGCTGGGGATGGAAGTTGGCTGAGCCCCGATGAAGTACGCCGGGACGGCGACGATTGGATCCACGTCGAAAGCGGGGTCCCGGTCACGCTCGGCCGCGTCGAGAAGATGTCCAAGTCGAAGCGCAATACGATCGACCCCGAGCCGATCATCGCTCGCTACGGTGCCGATGCGGTTCGCTGGTTCATGCTGTCGGACAGCCCGCCCGAGCGCGACCTCGAATGGTCCGAGGGCGGAATCGAGGGGGCCGCCCGGTTCGTCCAGCGCGTCTGGAGGCTGGCGACGACCGATACCTCGGCCCAAGGCGTGGACGAAGCGCTCGAGCGCAAGCTCCACAAGGCGATCGCTGCCGTTACCGAGGCGCTCGACGGCCTGCAATTCAACAAGGCGGTCGCGCAGTCCTACGAACTGGCCAGCGCCATCGAGAAGGCGAAGCCGTCGGCTACGCGCTCGGACGCGATCCGCACCCTGGTGCGGCTGATTGCACCCGCTGCTCCTCATCTTGCCGAGGAAGCGTGGGCTGCGCTGGGCGAAACAACCATGGTGGTCGATGCTTGCTGGCCAGAGTTCGATCCTGCGTTGCTCGTCGAGGATCAGGTCACGCTTGCGATCCAGGTAAACGGCAAGCTCCGCGATACTCTGAATGCCCCGCGCGGACTTGATCGAGGTGCTGCGGAGGCACTCGCGCTCGCTTCGGAAAAGGTGCAGCGTCTGCTCGAAGGCAATGCGCCTCGGAAGGTGATCGTCGTGCCCGACCGGCTGGTGAATATCGTCGCATGAAGCGCGTTCTCGTCCTCGCGGCGGCTACGCTGGCGCTCGGCGGTTGCCAGCTTCGGCCGCTCTACGCGGGCGGTTCATCGGGCGCGGTCGCGACCACCCTTTCATCCGTCACCGTGACCCCGATCGAAGGCCAGGTCGGCTGGCTGGTCTACAACAAGCTCAGGGATCGCCTGGGAGCGGCAGGCACGAGCACGGTGCGCTATCGCCTCGAGGTCCAGCTCGATGACGACATCATCGGGCTTGGCATTCGCGGGGACCGCGCAGTCACTCGTGAGCGGCGTACACTCAGGGCTCGCTACCAGCTCGTAGATGTCTCCAACGGATCGGTAGTTCTTGATTCGACGGCCGGGTCCGACGCCGGAATCGACGTCGTCAGTTCGGAATATGCGACCGTCGCTGCGGAGCAGACTGCCGCGGAGCGATTGTCGGAAGCCGTTGCCGACCAAATCGTGACTCGGCTTGGGCAGTTCGCCGCGCGAGCTCCCTCGGCGCAGTGAAAGCCGCCAGGGGAAGCATCGGCCGCTCGGTCGACGAGCCCGATCGGGAAATCCGCTTCTATCTCTTCCACGGGGCGGACGAGGCGCAATCCTCCGCGCTGGGCGATCGGCTGGTCGCGGCGCTGAAGGCCACGAAGCTCTCGATGACGGGGGCTTCCCTTCGCGGCGACCCGGCGCACCTCGCCGACGAGGCTTGCGCCATCGACATGTTCGGAGGCGCGAAGGTCATCTGGCTCCAGCCGGCCGGCGACGAGATCGTGGATTCGGTTGAAGCGCTTCTGGACGCACCCGCGACCGAAAGCCCGGTCGTCGCGATTGCCGGGAAGCTGGGCAAGACGTCCGGCCTGCTCAAGCTGGCGGAGGGGCACGGCCTGGCGCTGTCGCACGTGTCCTACGAGCTGGATGCGCGTGACGCCGAGCGGCTCGTCGCGGAACTCGCCCGCTCGGAGGGGCTGAAGGCCGAGCAGGCCGTAGCAGCCCGAATTGCGCAATCCTGCTCCAATGATCGGCGGATGATCGCTCAGGAGCTTTCGAAGCTGGCGCTCTACCTCGACGCCTCGCCAAACGCGCCGAAGGACCTTGAGTCCGAGGCCTTGGACGCGGTGGGCGCGGACATGGGAGGCGATTTCCTCGGTATCGCGGATCTTGCACTTGCCGGCGACGTGCGTGGGCTGGGAGTCAAGCTATCGGGGTTGGTCGAAGGTGGAAGGGACGCGATCCCGATCATCCGATCGCTTCAGCGCCGGCTGTTGATGCTAGCGCCGATTCGCGCTCGGATCGACTCTGGCGAAAGTCCGCATTCCGTCTTGACGTCATTGGGTAAGTCCCTGTTCTGGAAGGACAAGCCATTGGTTGAGAGGATGCTGAGCTTGTGGGATTCTGCGGGCCTGGCCCGCGTTTCCGAGCGGACCGGAGCACTGGAGAGGCGCCTTATGCGGGCAGATTCCCCACCATCGGCCGAGGCTCTCGGCGAGGAACTGGTCGCGATCGCACGTCAGGCCCGGCGACGCTGAGCAGCCTAGATCGGCTCGCCAGTGAGCCGCTGACAGATCATGTCGAGCTGGTCGAGGCTGCTGTAGTTCAAAGTGACCACGCCTTTTTGGCCGTTGTGCGCAATCTGCACCTTGAGGCCGAGCGTGTCGCCGAGCTGGCGTTCCAGAGCAACAACGTCCGCGTCGACGGTCTGGTAGTTCCGCGCAGGACCCCGGGCGATGTCCTGGCCCGTGCCGGGCTTTTCCGCCCGAGCGCGCTGTTCTGCCTGGCGAACGGACAGCCCCTTGGCAATGATTTCCCTGGTCAGCTCCTCGGGATCCGGTGCAGTCGCAACGGCCCTTGCGTGCCCCATGCTGATATCGCCTCTCAGTAGCGATTGGCGAACAAACTCAGGAAGATCGAGCAATCTCAACAGGTTAGCCACGTGACTGCGCGACTTGTGGACCAGCTTGGCAACATTGTCCTGGGTATGACCATGCCGCTCGATCAACTGGCGATAGCCTTCCGCCTCCTCGATCGCGTTGAGATCCTCGCGCTGCACGTTTTCGATCAGGGCGATTTCCGCGGCCGTCGAATCGTCAATCTCGCGAACGATCGCTGGAATGGTATGCAGCCGCGCCCGTTGGGCAGCACGCCAACGGCGTTCGCCGGCGACGATTTCGAAGCCATCCCCGTGCGGTCTCAGAAGGATCGGCTGGAGAACGCCGCGCTCCATGATCGAATCGGCGAGCTCATCGATCGCCTCTTCCTTGAATTGCACTCGAGGCTGTTCGGGATTGGGGCGAATCCGTCCGATCTCGATCTCGCGAACGCCGCCCGGACGCGACGGTGCATCAGGAGCTCCCGCCGCGGGCACCGCCTGTTCTCCTAGAAGCGCCTGGAGGCCTCGTCCGAGGCCCGAAGCGGGCTTGCTCGTACTCATGCTGCCTCGGCTGGGCGAGGAAGACGTCCCATCAGCTCCCGAGCAAGCATGACATAGGCCTCCGACCCGGAGCA
>JBKPKZ010000091.1:0-8798 GCA_046731355.1 Pseudomonadota bacterium
AAGTTCGTTGCCTGGGGCGACCGGGAATTCGAAGCAGCGGCCTTCCGGGCGGTTCCCGGCTGCATCGTCCGCCGTGGTGCCTACATCGCTCCGGGCGCAGTATTGATGCCGAGCTTCGTCAACATCGGGGCACGAGTCGGCGAAGGCGCGATGGTTGACACCTGGGCAACGGTCGGAAGTTGCGCGCAGATCGGCCGAAACGTTCATATCTCTGGCGGAGCAGGCATCGGCGGGGTGCTCGAGCCCCTGCAGGCAGGGCCGGTGATCATCGAGGACGATTGCTTCATCGGCGCGCGTTCAGAAGTCGCCGAAGGCGTGATTGTCGAACAGGGCGCGGTCCTGTCGATGGGCGTTTTCATCGGGGCATCGACCAAGATCGTCGACCGCGCCACCGGCGAGGTCTTTTATGGCAAGGTTCCTTCCTATTCGGTCGTCGTGCCCGGAACGCTTCCCGCAAAGGACGGCGGTCCCTCGCTCGCCTGCGCGGTTATCGTGAAGCGCGTCGACGAGCGGACGAGATCCAAGACCAGCATCAACGAGCTTCTCCGCGACTGATAAGCTGAGCTTATGAGCCGAAGCCGGCCTTTTGTTGGCAGCGCCAAGGCATCTCGGTCAGATTCCCACCATGACCAAGCTCAGCCAGGAATGCTTTGACAGCAAGCTTCGGGAAGCAGGGGTGGAGGCGGTTCCTCATACGCATGCGATGATCCGAAGCGTCATGAACCGTTCCGACTGGGCGACACTGATCGCGCTCGCAGTGATCTGGGGAAGCGCTTTCTTCTGCATTCACGTGGCCGTGCACGCTGTTCCGCCGCTGACCTACGTGTGGCTGCGGGTAACCATCGCGGCGGCGGCCCTCTGGGCCTATCTCGCCTGGCGGGGAGAGCCGGCAGGCCTGCCGCGCTCGGTCTGGGGCTCGATGCTCCTGCTCGCCCTTCTCAACAACGTGATCCCGTTCATCCTGTTCGGCTGGGGACAGACCCACATTGCGAGTGGCCTCGCATCGATCCTCAACGCGACTACTCCGATCTGGGGCGTCATCGTGGCGCACGTCTTCACGAGCGACGAACGCATGACCCCGCGCAAGGTCGCAGGTGTGCTCCTCGGCTTCGGCGGTGTCGCCTTGATGATCGGCCCCGACCTGCTCGGCTCGATCGGCAACAACGTACTCGCGCAGCTCGCCTGCGTGACCGCGGCCCTTCTCTATGCCTTGGCAGGCGTGTGGGCGCGCCGGTTCAAGCGGCAGGGCGTTTCACCGCTCTCGGTGACGACCGGCCAGCTAACCGCCGGCGCGCTCGTGATGCTTCCGGTCGCACTTCTGTTCGACCGGCCGTGGGAACAGGCGTTCCCGCCTTTCAGCGCGCTCGGAGCGATCATCGTCCTTGCCGTGGTCTGCAGCGCTTTTGCCTACATCCTTTACTTCCGTCTGATCGATTCAGCGGGTGCAACCAACGCGCTGCTGGTCACTCTTCTGGTCCCGCCGGTGGCGATACTGTTGGGAGCGCTGATGCTTGGCGAGATCATCGAGGCTCGCGACTTCGCCGGCCTTGGCTTCATCGCACTCGGACTCGCGGCGATCGATGGAAGGCTGCTTAGTGTTTTTGCACCTGCCGCGGGTCGGCAAGCAGCTTAGCCGCTTCCTCGCCGGTCCAATCGAGATCGCCGACGTAGCGCCACACTTCGCGGCCTTCGGAGTTATAAAGGATCGTCGTCGGAAGGACCTCAGCGCCAGCCGCCGAAGAAAGCTCCATCTTCGGGTCCTGCCAAACTTCGAGATCGCCCAGCTTGTGCTGGTCGAGGAAGGCATCGACCGAGCTTCGCGGTGCCATGTCCTGGGAAACGGCGATGATGCGCGGTGAGCCCTTTCTCTTAGAAATGGCCTGAAGCGTCGGAAGCTCCTTCACGCAGGGCGCACACCAGGTGGCCCAAATGTTGACCAGCACCGGCTTGCCCGTGACGGCTGCGAGGCTCGAAGGTCGGTCATTTGAATCATGCATCTCGACACCGGGAGCAGCTTTGCCGGCGTTGTCCCGAGTGACGCCTTTGACCGGGCCTGCTGGTTCGACCGCCGCATTTTCCGTTGCCGGCTCCTGCTTCTGGCAGGCCGTTAGCGACAGTCCCGAGGAAAGGAGGGCGGCAGCAAGTCTGACGGAGCGCATGGCCGAAGCGAATAGGAAAGCCGCACCGTGCCTGCAACCCGCCGGAGCGTCTGGCGAAAGCGTCCGCGAGCGGCTAGGCCGAGTGCCATGTTCCGCCGTGCAGCCGTCCTCCTGGCGATCACCGCTCTTGGCGGCTGCGGCCGGATGTCGCCGCTTTCGCCGGCACAGGGTGAGCCGCTCCCGGTCAAGCCGCTGATGGCGAAGACGACCCCGACCGCCGAGCAGCTTCTTACCCCTCCGACCTACGCCGATCCGGTGCGTGTCGACGAGATCATCAAGCGCTCCCAGCCGCGCCAGGTCGATCCTTTCGACCTGCCGCCCGCCGGCGGCGGCGCGGCGCCGCCTCCACCGGTCGGAAGTCAGCAAGACACTTCCACCAACGAAGCAGGACCAGCGACACCTCAATGAGCAACAAAGTTCGAAAGGCCGTGTTCCCGGTCGCCGGCCTCGGCACTCGCCTGCTTCCTGCGACCAAGGCCATTCCGAAGGAATTGCTGACGGTCGTCGACCGGCCGCTCATCCAATATGCGGTCGACGAGGCGCGCGAGGCGGGGATCGAGCAGCTGATCTTCGTCACCGGTCGCGGGAAATCGTCGCTGGTCGACTATTTCGATATGGCGTTCGAGCTCGAAACGACGATGCGCGAGAAGGGCAAGAGCCTCGATGCGCTCGAGCCGTCTCGAGTCCACTTCGGTGATCTGGTCTCCGTCCGACAGCAGCAGCCGCTCGGGTTGGGTCATGCCGTCTGGTGCGCCCGCGAGGTCGTTGGCGACGAACCGTTCGCCGTTCTTCTTCCCGACGATCTCATGGTCGGGAAGCCCGGCGCCCTGAAACAGATGGTCGAGGCTTGGGAGAAGGTCGGCGGCAACATGCTGGCGACCGAAGAAGTGCCGCGCGAAAAGACCGGCAGCTACGGGGTCATCAGTCCGGGCAGAACGGACGGAGCGGCAACCGAGGTTCTCGGACTGGTCGAAAAGCCCAAGCCCGAGGACGCGCCATCAAACCTTGCAGTCATTGGCCGCTACATCCTGCAGCCCGAAGTCATGCGAATCCTCGACAAGGGCGAAACGGGCGCGGGCGGCGAGATCCAGCTGACCGACGCGATGGCCCAGCTGATCGGCAAGCAGCCGTTCCACGCGATCAAGGTCGAGGCCATCCGCCACGATTGCGGCGACAAAGCCGGATACGTGATCGCCAATCTGGCCTTGGCCCTCGAGCGCGAGGACGTCGGCCCCAAAATCCGCGACTACCTCGAACGGATCTAGTTTTCGGAAGTCTCGGCCTTGAGGCGGCGGAGTTCGGCTTCACTCGCCAACCAGCGTTCGCGCATCTCGCCAAGCTCGATCGCCCGGCCGACGATGCGGGCGTCGAGTGCCGCATTGTCGTTCTGAAGCTTCGCCAGCAGGCGGGACCGTTCGATCTCCCGATCGATTCGGGCAATCAGCACTTCAAAGTGGAAGGGCTTGGCAATTACCGTGTCTGCGCCGCTCTTGTAAGCAAGCACCGCGCCTTCGGAATCCGACCGTCCGGTCAATAGGAAAATCGGCAAGTTGCGACGAACGGGGTCGTCCCGGATCATCCTTGCGAGCTCGACTCCGCCGATCCTTGGAATTCGAAGCTCGCAAAGGATCAAATCGACATGCACACGCTGAAGCTCGGCCATTGCCGAGCTCACGGTTTCGGCGGTCGCTACGCGATAGCCGCCGTCCGAGATACGCCGGGCAAGGACGCTGAGGTAGGTTCGGTTCGGCTGCACGACGAGCACGCGCGGAGTCTCTCCGCGGCAAGCATCGTCGCTCTCGTCGAACGCACTTTCCATATCGGGAACGATAGACCCGGATGGTTAACGCCCGGATAAACCTTACGGCTCCAGTTCGATGTCCCAGTAGAGATAATCGCGCCAGCTCTGGTGCAAATAGTTGGGGGGGAAGCTCCGCCCATGGTCCTGAAGCTGCCAGCTGGTTGGCCGGATCGGCTCCCGCTCAATGTGCATCCCTGCTTCACGGGGCGTTCGGCCGCCCTTGCGGAGATTGCACGGAGCGCAGGCGGTGGCGACATTTTCCCAGGTTGTCCGACCGCCCTGCGCGCGGGGCACGACGTGGTCGAAGGTCAGTTCCCTTCGTGACCCGCAATAGACGCAGCTGAACTTGTCGCGGAGGAACAGGTTGAATCTCGTGAATGCCGGATATTCGCTCGGCTTCACGAACTGCCGAAGCGCGATCACCGAAGGTAGCTTCAGCGCCATGCTCGGGCTGTGAACTTCGCGATCGTAGTGCGCGACGACGTCCACACGCTCAAGGAACATGGCCTTGATTGCGGTCTGCCACGGCCAGAGGCTGAGGGGATAGTATGAGAGCGGCGTGTAATCGGCGTTCAGGACGAGCGCCGGGCAGCTTTCGGGATGGCGAATGAGGTCGGGGTGATACATGACGCGGGCAATGGCCTTTCCTGTCCGCCCGCAACGAACAAGTCTCCGGCCCCGTCGCACTCAAGGTGGAGAAGGGTCGCGTCGGGCCCGTCTTCCCTTGTTGCCCACCGGATGCCAACCCGATGTGACACCATGAAGAATCGAAGATTGCGGATTCGCCGTCAAGAGTCCTTTGAGTCACACTTCCAATGATTGTGACGCGTTTTGCGCCCTCCCCGACCGGCCGACTGCATCTCGGCCACGCATTCAGCGCAGCGCTTGGATCTTCAACGGCGAGGCAGAGCGGCGGGCGGTTCCTACTGAGGATCGAGGATCTCGACCAAAGCCGCGCGCGTCCTGGTTTCATCGACGGAATTTTCGAGGATTTGCGCTGGCTCGGGCTCGAATGGGACGAGCCGGTGCTGACTCAGTCTGATCGAACCGCTGCCTATGAAGTGGCCCTTGCCAAGCTGCGCGAGCGCGGCCTTGTCTATGCCTGTTTCTGCACACGCGCCGACATCGCCCAGTCGCTCACCGCTCCCCATGGCGATGCGGCGACGTCCTATTCTGGAACCTGCCGCGCACTTCCCGACGACCCCGACAGGAGGGCCACGACGCCGCATTGCTGGCGGCTGAATTCCTTGAGGGCGCTCGAAATCGCTGGCCCGCCATCCTGGTCGGAAGCGGACGGCAAGCGCCTCGAGGCCGGCAGCTCGCAGATTGGCGACGCCATCCTTGCCCGCAAGGATGCCCCGTCGAGCTACCACCTGTCCTGCGTGGTGGACGATGCCGCCGCCGGCGTGACGATGGTGGTTCGAGGTGCCGACCTCCGCCCTTCGACGCCGATCCAGCGGCTTTTGCAGCAGTTGCTCGAGCTGCCCGAGCCGACCTACCTCCATCATCGGCTTATCACCCACGAGGACGGGCGCCGACTGGCCAAGCGCGACCTTGCGCCGACCCTCGCCGCAATGCGCGAGGCTGGCGTCGACGGAGTTCGGCTGGCTATCGACCTCGTCGCTGGAAAGCTTCCGCTTGGTTTCGCATTTCGCGACGAGTAGAGCCGCGTCATGAACGCCATCCTCGTCATCCTGCTCCTCCTCGCCATGGGGGCGACCGCCTACGTCCTTGTTCGTGGAGTCATGGCCATGGCATCGGGCAAGGACATCAGTGGAGAGCGGCAGCAAGACTACATGCGCAAGCGCGTGCTGTTCCAGGCAGTGGCGATCATCCTCGTCATCCTGCTTCTTGTCGTGGCCGGCGCCTCGCGGAGCTGACGGCCGCCACCGGATGGTCCGCCTCAACAAGATTTACACGCGTACCGGTGACGCCGGCTCGGCCGGATTGGTGGACGGTTCCCGGGTGAGCAAATCGAGCCTCCGAATCGCCGCGATCGGCGAGGTCGACGAGGCCAATGCGGCGATCGGAATGGCGATTTCGACACTGGAAGCGGGTGAAGTCCAAACCGGCCTCCTGCGCATACAGAACGACATGTTCGACCTCGGCGCCGACGTTGCGACACCGGGTGAAGTCGACGGGGCGCTTCGGATCGTAGCCGTTCAGATCGAGCGGCTCGAGCGGGAGATCGACGAGATGAATGCGGAACTTGCGCCGCTCACGAGTTTCATCCTTCCGAGCGGCCCGGCATCCATTTCCGCTCTTCACTTCGCCCGCTCGGTCGTTCGCCGGGCCGAGCGTGCCGCGGTCGCGCTGAACGAAGCTGAGCCGCTCAATTCGCAGCTGCTGGCCTATCTCAACCGGTTGTCGGACCATCTCTTCGTTGCGGCCAGGAAGGTTGCTGCGAGCGCCGGCGGCGACGTTCTCTGGACACCGGGCGGAAACCGCGACGAATAACCGCTGAGGCGGAACATTTCGAGAACTTCTGCTTTTACTCGCTGCCGTTTCGTGGCAGGGGCGAGCAATGGCCAGGGATGATTGGACCAGGACCCCCAATGCGCTTGGCGAGAAATTGTTCGCAACTCGCAGGCTGACTCTCGACCTTGCGGCACCGCTCTCGGATGCCGATTCGAGTATCCAGCCCTTCCCCGATGCCTCGCCCGCAAAATGGCATCTCGCGCACACGACCTGGTTCTTCGAGACCTTCGTCCTTCGCGACCACGTGCCGGGCTACGCGGCATACGACAACCGCTTCGCCTACCTCTTCAACAGCTATTACAACGCCGAAGGCGAGCGCCACGCGCGGCCCAAACGCGGAATGCTCAGCCGTCCATCGCTTGACGAGGTTCGCGACTGGCGAGCGCGGGTGGACGAAAACCTGGAGCGAGCGCTTCCAGGCCTTTCGGCAAAGGCGCTCGAACTTGTCGAGCTCGGCATCCATCATGAGCAGCAGCACCAGGAACTGCTTCTGACGGACATATTGGCGACATTCGCAGAGAACCCGCTTGAGCCCGCCTACGCCGAGCTGGCTTCGCCGGCCTGCTATTCGACGGAACCCTTGACCTACCATTCGGGCAGCGCCGGGATTGTCGAAATCGGCGCGCGTGACGGCGGCTTCGCGTTCGACAACGAACGGCCGAGGCACCGTGTCTTCCTCCACGATCATTCGATCGCCGGCCGCAAGGCGACCAACGGCGAATGGGCCGATTTCATCGCTGACGGCGGCTATTCGACGCCGGCGCTCTGGCTCAGCGAGGGTTGGGACTGGGTCCAGCGCGAGGCGATTCGCGCGCCACTTTACTGGCTCGACGACGGCACCGAGTTCTCCCTTGCCGGACGACGCGAAATTGATCGGGCGGCGGCGGTCGCTCACGTCAGCTTTTTCGAGGCCGATGCCTTCGCCCGTTGGTCGGGCGCCCGCCTGCCGACGGAGTCGGAATGGGAAAGCTTCGCGGACGGCGCCGATCCATTCATCGGCAACCAGCTCGATCGGGCGGAGGCCGTCCTTCCACGGCCCGGAGGGGGTATCTTCGGCGACGTCTGGGAATGGACCGGAAGCGCGTACCTCGCCTACCCTGGCTTCGCTCCGGCCGAGGGTGCGGTCGGTGAATATAACGGCAAATTCATGTGCGGGCAGTTCGTGCTGAAGGGTGCCAGCTGCGCCACTCCGCGCGGTCACAGCCGTGCCTCATACCGCAATTTCTTCCCGCCAAGCGCACGCTGGCAATTCACAGGGGTTCGACTTGCTCGAGACAGCTGAGCGGGTCGATCCCGCCTTTCGCGAGGACGTGCTTGCCGGTCTGTCGGCGCCCATTCCTGCGATTCCCGCACGCTGGCTCTATGACCGGCGCGGGTCCGAGCTGTTCGACGAAATCACCCGTCTGCCAGCTTATTATCCGACTCGGACGGAAACGGCCCTTCTCGAAGAGATTCTGCCGGACGTCGCCGCGCGTGTATCGGCTGGATCGGCGGTGGTGGAATTCGGAGCAGGGTCGGCGACCAAGACTCCGCTCTTGCTCGAAGCGATCACGCCTTCCGCTTATGTTCCCGTCGACATCTCTGGAGATTATCTTCGCGAGAGTGCCGCGGAAATCGCGGATCGCTTCCCGGCAATTGCCGTCGAACCGGTGGTCGCCGATTTCGCACGCGCCTTCAGTCTACCCGGCAGCATTGAACGAATGCCCAAGCTAGGCTTCTTTCCGGGCTCGACCATCGGCAATTTCGTGCCGCGAACCGCGACCGATTTGCTGCGAAGCTTCCGCGACCTGCTCGGCTGCAGCGCCCAGCTGCTGATTGGCATGGACAAGGTTAAGCCCGTCGAGCGCCTGATCGCGGCCTACGACGATCCGACCGGAATTACCGCCGATTTCAATCTAAACCTGCTCGAACGGATCAATCGCGAGCTCGACGGGGATATTCCCCTCGACGCTTTCAGGCATGAGGCGCGCTGGAACGACATATTGTCGCGGATCGAGATGCACCTGGTCGCGACGCGGGATGTGACCTTCAGGATCGCCGGCCGCAGCTTCTCCTTCCCCGAGGGCTCGTCCATCCACACCGAGAACAGCCACAAGTACGGCCAGCGCGGAGCGCGCGTTCTTCTCCTGGCGGGCGGATGGACGCCGCTGGCGGAATGGACTGACCCCGCCGGTGACTTCGCGGTCATTCTCGCCGAAGCCCTGCCAAACCGTTTCGCCCCCTGAGCGAGCAGCAATTGCGGCGGTGAAGCCCTCCGGCTAAGCCGCGCCCATGGTGCTCGCACTCTTCAATATCGCCGACCTCCTGCTTCGGGTTCTCGGCTGGATCATCATCCTCCAGGTCATCCTCAGCTGGCTGGT
>JBKPKZ010000092.1:0-3810 GCA_046731355.1 Pseudomonadota bacterium
GTACTGCCCCTGCCGAACGGACACCTCGCTCAGCTGGCCCGCCTGCGGAGCGCGGATCACAGTGTGACCGAGATCGACCTCGGCGAGACGGACTTGCGCCCTTGCCGCTTCGACGTTTGCGGACAGGCCGTGCCGGCCAACGACGACGGTACGGACGTCCTCGGACCCGATCTGCCGCGCGGCATTGGCCTGCCTGAGCTGAGCTTCCGCAGCGCGAAGGGCGGCGACTTGCTGGTCGCGGACGGCGGGCGTGACCCACCCATGGGAAATGAGGGCATCGGTCCGCCGAAGGTCTGCCTGGACCTTGTAGAGCTGCGCCTGCGCGTTCGCGATTGCCGCATCCTGCGCAAGCGTGTTCACCTCTTTTGACCTCTGGGCTTGGTCGGAATTATCGAGGTTCGCCTGCTGGGTCAGCACGTTCGCTCGCGCCTGCGCCACCTTCGCGCTGTAGATGCTGTCCTCGATGCGAACGAGGACCTGGCCCGGCTGCACTTCCTGGTAGTCGTTGACTGCAACCCGCGACACATAACCCGAGACCTGCGGGCTGATGACGGTGGTTTGCCCGCGGACATAGGCGTCGTCGGTCTGCTCGTAGCGTCCGCCGAACGGCGGCAGCCGCCACGCGTACAGAATGGCCGCGATAGCGCCCAGGACCAGAAGCAGAATGACGATCGTCGCCAGCGATGATCTCGCGGGCGGACTCCAGCGTGATGGCGCAGCCTGGGGTGCCGGCGATGCCTCCGGCGGAGATGCCACGACTTCGGGTTCCGGTGTGGGCTCGGGACGCGGAGGCTGGACGGAGCGCGCGGTCTCGTCCGTCGGGGCCGCGCGGTCCGGGATGTCGGCGGACTTCATGATGCGGACTGTCCTTCCTTCTTGAGCGCTGCCATTTGCGCCATCGCGGCCTGAGCGAACCGAACGATCGGCGAGACTTCTCCCTCGCGGCGCATCTTGTGCTCGATCGCGATCCCCCAGACGAACAGCAGGACCGCGCAAAGGCAGATGACGATGAATACGTCGTTGTAGGCGAGGATGTTGGCCTCGCGGGTGACCTGGCGGCTGACGAGCGCAGCACCTTGCGCCGCGCGGAGCGTCGGATCGGAGACGACGGCGCTCAACTGCTGGGCGCTTGCTGCCAGGCGAGCCGCGTCGATCGGATTGTCGAGCATCACGTGCTCGACGAGACTGTGAGAGTGGAATTTCTCTCGAACCGTCTGAAGTGTTCCGAACAAGGCGGATCCGACAAGGCCGCCAAGGTTCTGAGTGGCGAGAAAGACGACTAGCCAGCTGATGAAGAATTGCGGGCCCTGAAGCAGAGTCCGTGAAAGCCCTATGACCATTGCGGGGCCGATGAACAGTAATCCTGCGAACCCGACCAGTGCCTGGCTGATGTAGACGTTTGCGGGCCCGGTTTGGTTGGTTGCTCCTGAATCTAGGAATGCCGCAATCGCGATCATCAGGCATGCCACCTGAAGTGGCCGGGCCGGAGTTTCGAAGCGGGTTGCCGATATGGCCACGAAAAGTCCCGCCAGCGATGCGAGCGTGACGATGATGTAGAGCGTTCGGAACTGTTCCGTCCCGTAGCCGAGCGCTGACAGCAGGCCGACCGAGGCATATGTCTGCTCTGACAGAATGACGCGGATGCAGAACGCGACCACCGCGATGCGCAGGATCGCCTTCTGGCCGATAAACCGTGTCATCAGGAGCGGCCGAGGGCGCCGGTGTTCGACGATGATGGCAGCTGCGATCAGGGAGATCGAACCCACGAGCGCCCAGCCGAGCCATGGCGCCTCCAGCCACCAATCGGTACGGCCGAGCGAGAGGAAAGAACACAGCAGGCCTACGCCGGGGACCATCAGTGCAATGGTCAGGAAATCGGTCCGCTCGAAGACCTTGTCACGCTCGCTCGGCGGCAAGGGAAGCCAGAGCACTGCGGCCAGCGTGAGCAGGGCCAGCCCAAGCTCGAACATGTAGGCCATCCGCCAATCACCCCACTCGAGAAGCGAAGGCGCGATGACGCGGGCGAGCGGCGTCGCGAGCTGTGGAATGCTGACGCCGATCATGATGCCGTGGATACGCTTAGGTGCAGGCAAGGCCTGAAACCAGGTCAGAACGCCCAGTGTCGACAGGCCTGCCGCCGCCAGTCCGCTGACGGCGCGCACCATCACTGCAGACCAGAAGCCGTGCGCAAAAAGATGCATCAGCGTCGCGACGATGTAGCCGACCAGGACGAGCTTCAGGAACAGCTGAAGCCCGAAATGCTGGCGGAATTTCACGAGGACGAGGTTCGCGCAGATATAGGTCGTGGCATAAGCGGCGGGGATCCACGCCGCCTCCTCGGCGGTCAGGCCGAGCGTGCCCTGGAAATAAGAGATGTTCGCGCTGACCAGCGCGTTGCCAAGCCCGCCGGTGAGGCCGGCGAGGACGCCAATGGCGCCATAGGCCCACATCCGGGCGGTCGGGTGTTCCGGATTGTACGGCGAGCCCGGGATCGCCGGGCGCTCGTGAGGCTTGAACTGATAAGCAACGGTCATACGCACTGTCCGGCTTGCAAGGACTTACGCGCAGACAGGCCGTTCGGCCCGAAAGACTTAGCAGCCTCAGTAGCGCATTGCCACGCGATCATGACCATCCCCTTTCGAGGGAGGCCATGTATGCTCTTGGGAACGCGGCGGGAATTTACGGATTTTGAGAGACTGCCTCTCGCGATTCGGCGCATTCATCGGAAGTCATCGGTGGCTGTCTCGACAGCGCTTCCAACTCCTTGAGCCGTTGCCGCAAGCGGGGCGTCATCCAGTCGAGAAATGCACGAACTTTCAGTGGCAAGAGACCCTGGCGTGCATAAACGAGGTGAACAGGGATTTTCCTGAGGTCCCACTGGCAGAGGATCGGAACCAGCTCTCCCGACCGAAGCTGACTGGCCATTTGATAGGTCGGCAGTCGGGTAATCCCGAGCCCCTCGACCGCGGCCGCAACCGCGCCCGACGCCGTGTTCGCCCGGACCCGAATGTTTGGCCGTGCCTCCATGTCCTCGCGGTCGCCCGAGAAGATCCATTGCGACCTCACGACCTCGTAGGAAACGCCGTCGTGGTCGGCGAGATCTTCAGGACGCTTCGGCCGTCCCTTGCGCTCGAGATATTCGGGGCTTGCCGCGGTCACCATGTCGATCTCACCGACCTTGACCGCGTAGAGGGCGTTATCGGTGAGGTTGCCGGCGCGAATGGCGACATCGACGTGCTCGTCGACAAGATTCACTGGCCGGTCCAGGGCCAGGAAGTTCAAGGTGATCTCGGGATGTTGCCTTAGGAATTCGGCGGCGAGCGGGATTGCAATGATCCTGCTGAACCCGATCAACGCAGTGACGGTCAGCTCACCGCGAGGAACCTCATATTCGCCCGACGCCCTCTGCTCGGCTTCCAATATCTGCGCGACGATCGCCCGTGCAGCGTCGACATAGTCCCGTCCGGCATCGGTCAGCTGGATATTGCGGCTGGTGCGAATGAGGAGCCTCGTGCCGAGGTGCCGCTCGAGCTCGGCAACCTTGCGGCTGACACTTGGAAGAGGCGCATTCAGCTTGCGGCTTCCGGCCGAGAGGCTTCCCTCGTCGACGACAGCCAGCAGCACCTTCATTGCATCGAGGCGATCCATCGAAGCCTCATCCGTTCGGCTCGCCCGACAATAGACCCCGACGGCTCTCGACACAAAGTCCGGGAATGCTGTTTTCGAACTCCGAGAGGCTAACTCTCAGTTCGAACGTCTGCCCGGCGATGGCCGCCCTGATTAAATCTGCCCCCAATCGCCGCCTTTGGA
>JBKPKZ010000093.1:0-2560 GCA_046731355.1 Pseudomonadota bacterium
CCGGGTCCTCGACCCAGTCGCCCCGGGCATAGCTTCCGAACAGGATGATCTTCAAAAGCTTGCCGTTGCGGAAGCGCGGCTGGGTGCGATGCGCGATCGCGTGTGCGAACCCGTCGCGGACAATCTCGACGACATGCGCGAGCTCGCGCTGCTTGGCGTCGGGAAGATGGCCGATGTCGGACCGCATGGAACACATTCCTAACCAGCAGGAACGGCAATGCACAGCCTCGCTCGGCCGCACCTCGCGCATTAGGCGAGACGAGACCAGGCGCGGAGAGGGTTCCGTCGCCAGCATCTGATTTGGTGGGAAGTGGACATTCGCCACTTCCCACCCGTCAGCTCTGTCTAAAAGGCGTGCCCAACTGCAAGCGTCAGCCGGTAGTCATTGTCTGGGTGCGACGCTCGAATATCCTGCCAGACTGGCAATCCAACGGACGCCGCCACAGAGAATCCGCCGGCGGAATTGAATCGCGCGCCGGGTGAAAGCCAGACGCTCTTTCCGCCGCTCGCCTCCTCGATCTCGCCGCCAACCTTCTGCCGGCCCTCCCATTCACCGGTCAGCTCGACAAAGGCATCCCACGATGCATGGTCATGATGATCGTGGGCCGTTTCGTGGTTGCGATGCTCGGCGCCGTCGTGATGGTGCTCCTCCTCCTCGTGATGGTGCTCATCCGAACCGAAGTGGCGGGACAGAGCGATGCCTCCCTGTGCCCGATCGCCCAGCCGCGTATCTTGCGCCCCTTTGCCGGCGAACTGGTAGAGCGCGCTGGCGTTGAGTTTCAGCGGGCCAAGTCCGGTCCCGAACGCCGCGCCGAGGATCGGGTCCCAGCTGCCGGTTCCGGGCTGATGCTCGGTCTCGAGCCGCTCGCCGTCATTACTGTGCCTGTGCGTGCTTCCGGTCGGCATTTTGAGGCCGCCGAGTAAGGCGAACTTTGCGTGCTCGCCGTCGATCAGCTTGTACTTGGCGACCAGGCTGAGATCGCCGGCACCCGATACGCTCCCCAGGTCGGCGACCTCGTTGACGGCCTCGCCATCAACGTGGGAATGCTCGCCCTCGCGAAGGTCGTCCCGGTGAACGAACGGAAGCTCGACCGAGACGGTGAGCTGGTCGGTGACGCCGTAGGCGATGCCGACAGCAGCGTTGAGATTATAGTCGGTGTTGTGCGCGTGGATATGCTGGCCGGCGAGTGCCTCGAGCTCTTCGTCGGACCGTTGGTCCGGCCGGACGTAGGTCAGCCTGAAGCCCGCGGATGCGTCGCCCTTTTCCAGTGTGTCGGGGCTTAGAACATTCATTGAAGCGCCGGTTCCGACGCCCGTCGGTCCAGTGTGATCGGCAAGCGCCGGAGTGGCGATGCAGGTCGTGAAGAGCAGAACGCAGAGTTTGATCGGCACGAGGGTGCCGTAGGATTGAGCCATTGGTAATGATCCCGAGGTGCGGCCGCGTGGATGCGGCCAAGGAAATGTCCTGGTTGCGTCAGGCCAGAACCGGTGGCGCTCGGGATGGCGGGCGCTCGATCTTCCTTTCAAACTGGAGGCGAGCAGGCTTCGTGCTTGCCGCCAAGTCCGAAGTGATTTCCAGCTGAGGCGCGACGGCGATGGCAGGCGGCGCCAGGAACGGGGTCGCGGAAGCGGCGGCGTACGGACAGGATTGGCGGTGCTTGGAGCCATCCGACTTGCCCTGATGGGCATGATGGGTCGCGGCATCGATCTGCGTTCCGGAATCGTCGCAAAGGATGATCCGGACCTTGCTATCGCTCCAGGCCGGCATGAAGCCGGCTGGGGTCAAAAGGCGCATCGCGACGAGCAGTGCAAACGCAAGCGCCCAGCAGGCGCGGAGTGTTGATGTCAGGGCAGCTCGGCGGACCACTGCGCGCGCCTTAAAGGCTTCACGCGTGTCTGTCAGCTTGCGTCCCCGGTTGGCGTTGAATGGTCTCCTTGCGTCAAAAAACGGACGAGTCACATTCGGCGACTCCGAAAACGGCCGTTTGACTCAGCAACGGTACAGGCGCAGTTCGCCGCCGGGCGCGAACGGGGGAATGACGCGCCGGAAGTGCTCCCCACCTGCGTTCAACAAGAGCAGGGGAAAGCCAATGCATGCCATGTTGAAATATGCGGCAGCTGCCGCCGCCGGCGCCGTTGCAGCCGGTTCGATCGCCTATGCGCAATCCGCGAACACGCCGAGAGCAGTGATCTCCATCTATCACGCCGCTCCGGGACACCAGGAGGCGCTTCTCCAGTGGTTGGCCCAGCAAGATCGCATATCCGCCTCCGCGGGCCTCCCAACGGCGCAAATCTACGCACACACGGACGGTGACAGCTGGGATTACCTCATGATCGCTCCTGCAACGACCGATGCGCAGGATCAGGCATTGGACGCGGCAGCTGCGAAGATGGGCCTGCCGACAGGTCCCAAAGTCGGCCTGGAACTTCGCAAGCACATCGCGTCGCACACCGACACATATGTTGTTGGCCCTCTGACAGCCGCACAACAATTGGATCGACTGAAATAGGGTATATCGGGAGCGCTCGGCCCTTGGGCCGGGCGCTTGCAACCACGATC
>JBKPKZ010000094.1:0-16578 GCA_046731355.1 Pseudomonadota bacterium
GCGTGGATAGCAATCGGTGCGGGCGTCGTGCTGTTCCTTCTGAGCTGGCCGCTTCAGCGTTGGATGCACGGTGTCAAATAAAGGGGTCACGGCGGCGATTGCCGCCGTTTCCTTCTGTCTAGCGGGCTGCGCCACGGCTCCTGCGCCGAAGAAGCTGGCGCCGCCGGTCCATGTCAATCTGGACCCGTATCCCTCGACCTACCACCGCTATCCGGGAGCGGTGACCGCGATCCGCGGAGCGACCGTCTTCGATGGCGAGGGCGGCCGTGTCGAAAACGGTACCGTCATTCTTGCCGATGGAGTGATCCAGGCAATCGGCGGGCCGGACATTGCGGTTCCCGAAGGCGCTTACCAGGTCGACGGCACCGGCAAGTTCGTGACGCCCGGCATCATCGACGTGCACAGCCACCTCGGAGACTATCCTTCACCCGGCGTTCCAGCGCTCAGCGACGGCAATGAAGCGACCAGCCCGGTCCGCCCGGAAGTCTGGGCCGAGCACAGCGTATGGCCGCAGGATCCGGGTTTCAGCCGCGCGCTGATGAACGGCGGCGTTACGGCGCTCCAGATCCTGCCCGGCTCGGCCAACCTGTTCGGGGGCCGGTCGGTCACGCTCAAGAACGTTCCCGCGCGGACGGTGCAGGGGATGAAGTTCCCCGGCGCTCCCTACGGCCTCAAAATGGCCTGCGGCGAGAACCCCAAGCGGGTTTACGGATCGAAGAGCCAGATGCCGCAGACTCGGATGGGCAATATCGCCGTCGATCGCGCAACCTGGATCAAGGCGCAGGCGTACAAGCGCAAGTGGGATAAATATAACAAGAACGGCGGCGACATGCCGGAGCGCGATCTCGCAATGGACACGCTCATGGGCGTGCTCAACGGCCAGATCCTCGTGCACAATCACTGCTATCGCGCCGACGAAATGGCCATCATGATCGATATGTCGAAGGAGTTCGGCTACAAGATCACGGCCTTCCACCACGCAGTCGAAGCCTACAAGATCGCGGATCTGCTTGCCGAGAACGGCATTTGCGCGGCGATGTGGGCGGACTGGTGGGGCTTCAAGATGGAAGCCTATGACGGGATCAAGGAGAACATTCCGCTGGTCGATCATGCGGGTGCCTGCGCGATCGTCCATTCCGACGATCCGAATGGCATCCAGCGATTGAACCAGGAAGCGGCCAAGGCGCTCGCCGATGGTCGGAGGATGGGCTTCAACATTAGCGACGAGCATGCGTGGACCTGGCTCAGCTTCAATCCCGCGAAGGCGCTGGGAATCGCCGACAAGACCGGCAGCCTGAGGAAAGGAAAGATGGCGGACGTCGTGCTGTGGAACGCCAATCCGTTCAGCACCTATGCGAGGCCGGAACGCGTCTGGATTGACGGCGCGCTCATGTACTTCAGCGGAAACCCGCGCCTGCGGCCGGTCAGCGACTTCGAGCTCGGCCAGCCGGGCGAAGGAGATGCGAAGTGATCCGCTCGGTCATCGCTTTCTTGCTCCTTGCCGCCGGGGCCCCGCTCACGGCTCAGACCATTGCGATCACCGGCGGGACGGTCGCCCTCGGCGATGGCTCGGAACCGATCCCCGGCGGCACGGTCGTGATTCGCAACGGCCGGATCGCCGCGGCCGGGGTGAACGTCGCAATCCCGCAGGGCGCGGAGATGATCGATGCGCGCGGCAAGTGGGTGACGCCCGGCATCGTTGCCGGCTTCTCGCGCCTCGGGCTTTCCGAGGTCGATCTTTCGGGCGGACTGACCGACGACAAAGCGGAGAGCGGGCCGTTCGGGGCTGCCATCGACGTTGCACCGGGTATCAACCCGTCGGACTCGACCATCGCCGTGAATCGCTCGGATGGCGTCACTCGGGCAATCGTCGCTCCGAACACCGCCCGGAGCATTTTCGGGGGGCAGGGAGCGGTCATTGACCTCGGCGCCGACATGGAGCCGATCACCCGCGCACGCGTGTTCCAGTTCGTCGAGCTGGGCGAAGCCGGTGGAAACACGGCGGGAGGCTCGCGCCCGTCCGCCTACATCCAGTTCCGCAATGCCTTGCGGGAGGCACGGGAACTCGGTCGTTATTCGGGTCCAATCTCCTCGTCGGGGCGCAGGGCCGAAGAACCGCTCGATCGCCCGATTGTCCGCAATCCGAACGAGTCGCGCCTTTATGGGCCGGGAGCAGAGCGCAGCGAGGACGTCCTTCTCACGCGGTTCGACGCGGCGGCCCTCGTTCCGGTTCTGCAGGGCCGTCAGGCCTTGCTCGTCCACGTCGAGCGTGCCCGCGACATCCTCAACGTCATCGGCCTCAAGCGGGACTATCCATCACTGAAGATCGTCCTCGTCGGGGCGACCGAGGGCTGGCTGGTGGCCGACAGGATCGCGGCCGCGCGCGTCCCGGTGATTGCTTCGGCTGTGAACGACCTTCCCGCCAACTTCGAACAGATCGCAGCGACGCAATCGAACGTCGGCCGGATGCGCGATGCGGGCGTGCACGTCGCCATCGGGATGATCGACGACAATGACACGCGCTACCTGTTCAACGAGCGCCAATATGCCGGCAATCTGGTCGCGCTTGCCGGTGTGCCGGGAGCGAGCGGTGTCCGCTGGGGTGAAGCCCTTGCAATGATTACATCGCGGCCCGCCGAAGTTCTCGGAATGGGTCGTGACATCGGAAGCCTGGTCTCGGGCCGACGTGCCGACGTTGTGATTTGGTCGGGGGACCCGCTTCAGGTATCAAGCAATGCCGAGGCGGTTTTCATCGACGGGGTTCAGCAGCCGATGGATACAAGACAGACCAAGCTTCGCGAGCGGTACAAGAACTTGAACCGCGACGTTCTTCCGCAGGCATATAAAAGGTGACTCCGCAGGCAGGCCTGTTCCTGTCGTGCCTCGCCTTCGTAGGCCTGCATTTTCTGCTTTCCCATCCGCTTAGGGCGCCGCTTGCCGGAAGACTTGGGGAGAGGGGTTTCCAGGGACTCTATTCCGTCCAGTCGCTGCTTTTCTTCGGCTTGATGATCTACTTCTACCGGGCCATCGGCCGCGAGCCGCAGGTCTGGGATTTCGGCGAGTGGGTTTGGCCCGCCGGCGCACTCCTGATGTGGCTTGGCTCGATCTTGTTCGTCGGCTCGTTCCTCGGAAATCCGGCGCTTCCCGGAGCGCGCCTGGAGCGTGGAAAGAACCCGCACGGTGTGTTCGCAATCACCCGTCATCCCATGATGTGGAGCTTCGCGATCTGGGCGGCCGTCCACTTCGCGGTGATGGGAACGGCAAAGGCGATGGTGTTCGACGGTTCCATCTTCTTTCTCGCCATCGTCGGGTCGATCGGTCAGGACGCCAAGAAGGCGAAGCTGATGGGCGAGCGATTCCACGAATGGGTCGCACAGACGGCCTTCATTCCTTTCACAAGGGGCGTTGCATGGCCGGGAACGACGGCCTTCCTTGGTGGGACGCTGCTGTTCCTTCTTGCGACATGGTTGCACCCGCTGCCCGTCGGCATCTGGCGCTGGGTAGGCTGAGCGCGCTAAACCCACCGCGATGAAACGGAAATTCTTCGGTACCGACGGCATCCGCGGGCTGACCAACAGCGAGCCGATGACGGCTGAGACGGCGCTTCGCGTTGGGCAGGCGGCGGGCGCTCACTTCCTTCGCGGCGACCACCGCCATCGCGTGGTGATCGGCAAGGATACGCGCCTTAGTGGCTATATGATGGAATCAGCGATGGTCGCGGGTTTCACCTCGGTCGGAATGGACGTCGTGCTGTTGGGACCGATGCCGACGCCTGCAGTAGCGATGCTGACGCGATCGATGCGGGCGGACATCGGAGTGATGATTTCTGCCTCCCACAATCCCTTCGCTGACAATGGAATCAAGCTGTTCGGACCGGATGGATACAAGCTCAGCGACAAGACCGAGCAGGCGATCGAGCGCAAGATCGAGAGTGGCGTGAAACTCGTCGCCGCCGAGAAGATCGGCCGGGCTCGCCGGATCGACGACGCTAGAGGCCGCTACATTCACCATGTAAAATCCACTTTCCCCGAGCGCTTACGCCTCGATGGCCTCAAGATCGTCGTCGATTGTGCGAACGGTGCCGCTTATCACGTCGCTCCCGAGGCGCTGTGGGAACTTGGAGCGGACGTCATTCCGATCGGGGTGAAGCCCGACGGTCTCAACATCAACGCGGGTTGTGGATCGACCAGTCCGCAGCTTCTTCAAGAGACCGTGATCGCCAGCGGTGCGCATATCGGGATTGCCCTCGACGGAGATGCCGACCGGCTGATCCTTGTCGACGAGAAGGGCCGAATCATCGACGGCGACCAGATGATGGCGCTGGTCGGGCTCGACCTTCAGCGGCGCGGCCAGCTTCGCGGCGGGTCAGTGGTCGCGACGGTGATGTCCAACCTCGGACTCGAGCGGCGCCTTCAACAGGAAGGCATCGGACTGATCCGGACGGCCGTCGGCGACCGCTATGTCCTCGAGGCGATGCGCGACAAAAAGTGCAATGTCGGCGGCGAACAGTCAGGCCACATCATTCTCAGCGATCATTCGACCACTGGCGACGGACTGGTTGCCGCCCTCCAGGTCCTGGCGGCGCTGGTCGACTGCGGCAAACCGTCAAGTGAAGTGCTCCACTTGTTCGACCCGGTGCCTCAGCTACTCAAGAATGTACGATTCAACGGCGGCAAGGCTCCGCTCGAAGCCGACAGCGTCCAGAAGCGTATCGCAGCCGCCGAAGCCGAGCTCGAAGGCCGAGGCCGGCTCGTCATCCGGAAATCCGGCACCGAGCCCCTGATCCGGGTGATGGCCGAGGGCGACGATCCGAAGTTGGTCGAACGTCTCGTCGACGACATCTGCGAGGCGGTTCAAAGCGCGGCGTGAACCCTTTGTTCGCAATTTGCCGCGAAACCCCAATGTTGTGCGTATGGACAATTTCGCCCCGTACGGCGCCAGAAGCGCCGCAATGACCGCGAAACCCGCGCGAGTCTTGATCATCGCCGGATCGGATTCCGGCGGTGGGGCGGGAATCCAGGCCGACATCAAGACGGTCACCATGCTCGGTGGTCACGCGATGACCGCGGTCACCGCGATCACAGCTCAGAACACGACCGGCGTGACGGCGGTTCATCCGGTCCCGGCGGAAATGATTCTCGCCCAGATCGACGCAGTCGTCGGCGACATTGGCGTCGACGCGGTAAAAGTCGGGATGATCGGCAGCGTCTTTGCCGCCGAGCAGATCGCCAAGCGGCTTGAGAAGCTCAAGGCCGAGAATCCGGACCTTCCGATCGTTTTCGATCCGGTCATGGTCGCGACCAGCGGCTCCTCGCTGGCCGACGAAGCCACCATCGCCGCCTTCGGCCCGCTGATGGACCTGGCGACGATCACTACGCCGAACCTTCCCGAGCTGGCGCGGCTCAGCAGCCAGGACGACCCGGTCGCTGCCGCGCTCGGCCTGGTCGGCGAACATGGGTGCGCGGTGTTGATCAAGGGCGGCCACGACGATGGCGATACGCTCGCCGATGCACTGATCGAGACCGACAACATAACCAGCTGGCAGGGCCAGCGAATCGATACCAAGAGCACCCACGGTACTGGCTGCACGCTGGCGAGCGCGATCGCCTGTCTTCTGGGGCAGGGAGACAGCCTCACGTCAGCGGTCGAGCGGGCGCGGACGTTCGTTCGTGTAGCGCTCTACGCGGCCCCCGATCTGGGTCACGGCGCGGGGCCGGTAGGGTCGACCAACGTTCGGCTGGACGTCGGTCCCGGACCGCGGCTCAATCAGGTCACTCTGACCGTGAAGGACTACGCCAAGTCCGTCGATTTCTACTCGAAGCTCGGGCTCAAGCAGATCGTCGACAGCCCCGAGAATTCATACGCCCGCTTCGAGACGTTCGGCGGGGCGACCCTGTCGATCCAGGCCGACCCGGAGGAGAAGATCTCCGCGACGACCGCCGTCTACCTCGAGTGCGACGACCTCGACGCGCGCGTCGAGCGGCTCGCGCGGCTCGGTATCCTGTTCGAGCATGCCCCGCGCAATCAGCCGTGGATGTGGCGAGAGGCGCGCCTTCGCGACCCGTCGGGCAACATCATCTTCCTCTACAAGGCTGGCGAAGCGCGCCGCTTCCCACCCTGGCGCGTCGAATAAATCCACAGATTTGTGAGTCGGTGTCTGGCCACTCGTTCAGCGTCTCCATAGGCTTGGCCTGCAATGCCTCGCCGCTGCTCCTTCAAGATCGAGCTGGGTTTTCCGCAGCCGCTTGCCGGCGTGGACGAGGCCGGCTGCGCGCCGCTCGCGGGACCCGTGGTCGCCGCGGCCTGCATCCTCGACCGCAGCAAATTTCCGCGCGGCATCGACGATTCCAAGAATTTGCCTCTTGAGAAGCGCGAGGCGCTCTACGCCAAGATTACCAAGGTCGCGGCGTTCGGGGTCGGCATCGCCAGCGTCGAAGAGATCGACACCATCAACATCTACTGGGCGCGAATGCTGGCCATGACGCGCGCGGTCGAGGCGCTCGGCGTCGAACCGGCCTGGGTGCTTGTCGACGGCAATGCGACGCCGAAGTGGCAACGTCCATCGAAGGCAATCGTCGACGGCGACGCCAAGTGCCGCTCGATCGCCGCAGCTTCGATCATCGCCAAGGTCACGCGCGACCGGATGATGGCTCAGCACGCGCAGACCTATCCAGGCTACGGATGGGAGCGGAATCGAGGCTATCCGACGCCCGACCATCGACGCGCCTTGCGAGAGCTTGGGCCGACCCCCCTGCATCGCCGAAGCTTCGGTCTGGTCCGCGACATGATCGCCTTAGCGACCCAGCCGGAATTGCAGCTTCCGGAAATCGCGGTCGCGAGTCCTTTGAGTCACACCACCACAGGTTGAGTCTGGCTAGTCCAAACCGACTCAACATCTTGTGGTGGAGTCTTCACGGACTCGGTTCGTTCCGAAGCGCTCCCAAAACACGTTAACCTCTGTTCGCTTGACCGCGAGTCGGGCCTGAATCACTTCTCTTCCCAAGGGGGAGATGCATGAATCTTATCGCCCGCATTGCGGAGACACGGGGCGCGCTGCGCCCGCGAACCAGTCCGGCGAAGCGAGAACTTCCGCTCGACCAGATCTTGATGGGCGACTGTATCGCCGAAATGGCACGACTGCCCGACAAGTCGGTCGACATGATCTTCGCCGACCCGCCCTACAATCTTCAGCTTGGCGGCGACCTGTTCCGGCCCGAAGGGGGCCGGGTCGATGCCGTCGACGACGAGTGGGATAAATTCGACAGCCTGGCTGCCTATGACGATTTCACCCGCGAATGGCTCGCCGAGGCCCGCCGCATCCTCAAGGACAACGGCACGATCTGGGTGATCGGCAGCTACCACAACATCTTTCGCGTCGGCGCTCTGCTGCAGGACGCCGAATTCTGGATTTTGAACGACGTCATCTGGCGCAAGGCCAACCCGATGCCGAACTTCCGGGGCACTCGGTTCACCAACGCCCACGAGACTCTGATCTGGTGCGCCAAGGACGAGAAGGCGCGCTACACCTTCAATTACCGCGCGATGAAGGCGCTCAACGACGACCTCCAGATGCGGTCCGACTGGGTGCTTCCGATCTGTAGCGGCCAGGAGCGGGTTAAGGACGAGGAGGGCATCAAGGCCCACCCGACCCAGAAGCCGGAAGCCTTGCTCTATCGCATCCTGCTCGCCTGCACGAAGCCGGGCGACGTCATACTCGATCCATTCTTCGGCACCGGCACGACTGGCGCGGTTGCGCGCCGCCTCGGCCGCCGCTGGATCGGAATCGAGCGCGAGAAGTCCTACGTGAAGGTTGCTCTCCAGCGCATCGACTCCACGCTGCCGCTCGACGAGAGCGCAATGCAGGTGGTTCCGGACAAGCGATCTGCTCCACGTGTAGCCTTCGGATTACTCGTCGAAAGCGGAATGGTGGCGCCCGGGACCCTGCTCACGGATTCCAAGCGGCGCTGGCAGGCAAAGGTCTGCGCCGACGGCTCGATAGCCTGCGACGCTCATGCCGGATCCATCCATAAGGTGGGAGCCGCGCTTCAGGGCGCTCCGTCCTGCAACGGCTGGAGCTTCTGGCACGTCGAAGAGGGCGGTTTGCTGCAGCCGATCGACGCGCTTCGGCAAAGGCACTTGGCCGGTCTCAGCTAAGGTGCCATTGCTCGCACCCGAATGAGCAACACACCGAATTTCGCGGTCGTTATCCTGGCGGCGGGGCAGGGCACCCGCATGCGCTCGGACACGCACAAGGTTCTGCATCCGATCGCCGGCAAGGCGCTGTTGATGCACCTCCTCGACAGCGTCGACCGGCTCGGTGCCGAGAAGCGCGTAGTCGTGGTCGGCAAGGGCCGCGACCAGGTCGAGAAGGCGCTCGGCGGACGCGACGTAATGATTGCTCATCAGGCCGAGCAGAAGGGCACCGCGCATGCCGTCCAGCAGGCGAAGGATTCGCTAGCGGGCTATGAAGGCGCGGTCCTGGTCCTCTACGGCGACACGCCGTTCGTTGAGCCGGACACGTTGAAGCGGATGCTCGACCGTCTCGACGGCGATGGCGGTCCCGGCGTCGTTGTCCTTGCCTCGACGCCCGACGATCCGCTCAAGTACGGCCGAATCATCCTTGGTGATGGCGATCAGATCGCGAAGATGGTCGAGTACAAGGATGCTACCGAGGAGGAACGCGCCGTCCGTCTCTGCAACAGCGGGATGATGGCCGTTCGCGCGCATGATCTCTTCCGCTGGCTCGACGGGGTCGGCAACGACAATGCCGCGGGCGAATATTACTTGCCGGACGTCGTCAACATTGCGGCGGCAGAAGGCCGCGACGCCGTCGTTATCGAGGGTGATCCCTACGAGACTGCCGGCGTGAACAGCCGCGCCGAGCTCGCGCACCTTGAACTCGACTGGCAACGCCGCCGCCGTGAGCAAGCGCTCCAAGACGGCGCCACGTTGATCGATCCCGAAAGCGTCTGGTTCGCTGCCGACACCAAGCTCGGCCGCGACGTGACCGTCGAACCGCATGTCGTTTTCGGTGCGGGCGTTGAGGTTGCGGACGGCGCAACCATCAAGGCGTTCAGCCACATCGAGGGCGCGATCATTGCGACCAAGGCGGTGATCGGCCCTTTCGCCCGTCTTCGCCCGGGCGCGAGGATCGGCGAAAGGGCCAAGGTCGGAAACTTCGTCGAGGTGAAGAAGGCGATCCTCGGCCCCGGGGCAAAGGCCAATCACCTTTCGTACATCGGCGATGCCGACGTCGGCCCGGACGCGAACATCGGCGCGGGAACCATCACCTGCAATTACGATGGCTTCGGCAAGTACAACACGGTGATCGGCGAGGGCGCGTTCATCGGCTCGAACACCGCTTTGGTTGCGCCTGTGACCGTCGGCGCCGGCGCGATCGTCGGCGCGGGCTCGGTCATCACGAAGGACGTCGAGAGGGACAGCCTTGCGGTGGAGCGCGGCGATCAGAGGGGTATCGCCGGCTGGGCCAAGCGCTTCCGCGATCGAATGCTCGCGAAGAAGGCCGCCAGCTAAGCAGAGCGCTGCCGAATTGATCTGACCTCGCTTCGCGGGCCCGCGGGCAAAGCCATGGTCCCGCCGCCCGCGATCGCTCCGGTCGAGGCCCGCAATCCTCTTGATCCGATATCATGATATGATATCGTGATGTCGTGCGGGTGCTTATCGACCTTCCGGAAGACGACATAGACTGGCTGGACCGCAAGGCGGCCGAGGTCGGGAAGTCTCGCGCGGCGCTGGTCCGCGAAATTATCACCTTTTATCGCGCCGAGACCGGAAAGCACGGAATCGAGCGCTTCTTCGGCTTGTGGAAGACCCGGAAGGATGTTGGTGACGGCCTCGAATATCAGAGGCGCGCCCGCGACGACTGGGACCGAAGGTGAGCGAATACGTTCTCGATACCGTCATCCTGGTCGATGCCCTGATGGGCGTTGAGCAGGCGAAGCGCGAGCTGCTCGCCCGGCGCCGTCACTGGATCAGCCGTGTCACCTGGACCGAGATCCTAGCGGGCGCGAAGCCCGACGGTGAGGCGGCCACCGAGGACTTTCTCCGCTTCTTCTCGGTCATCGAGGTGTCCGAAGAGATTGGCAGGAGGGCAGCTTTAATCCGGTCGCAGCACGAGACGATCCGGCTTCCTGACGCCATCATCTGGGCTTCGGCTCAGACCACCGGGCGAATCCTCGTAACTCGAAACACGCGCGATTTCCCGGCCAAGATGCCCGGGATTCGTGTTCCATACACTTTGTAGTCTAGGGCGGCGCGCATGTGCGGAATCGTTGGAATTGTCGGCAAAAGTGAAGTCGCTCAGCGCCTGTTCGATGGCCTCAAGCGGCTCGAGTATCGCGGCTATGACAGCGCCGGCATCTGCACGATCGATCATGGCGAGCTCGTCCGTCGGCGCGCGGAAGGGAAACTGGACAACCTAGCGCGCGAGCTCTCGCGGGAACCGCTCGGCGGGACCATCGGAATTGCTCACACGCGCTGGGCGACGCACGGCGCGCCGACAGTCGACAATGCCCATCCGCACATCGTTGGGCCGGTGGCGATCGTCCACAATGGGATCATCGAGAACTTCAAACCGCTCCGCGAGGAGCTCATCGCGGACGGACGTGAGTTCAAGAGCGAGACGGACACGGAGGTCGTCGCCCACCTCGTCGCTCGCGAGGTCGAGGATGGTGCTACACCGCAGGATGCCGTCGCGACGGTACTCCCGCGGCTTCAGGGTGCCTTTGCAATCGCCTTCCTGTTCCGCGACCACCCGGACCTGATCATTGGCGCCCGCATGGGCGCGCCGCTGACGGTCGGCTTTGGCGACGGCGAGAACTACCTCGGTTCCGACGCACTCGCTGTCGCTCCGTGGACACAGCGGATCGCCTATCTCGACGAGGGCGACTGGGCGATCATCCGGCGCGACGGAATCGAGATCTTCGATCGCGACAATGAGCCGGTCGAGCGCGAGATCGTCGAATCCGGAGCGTCCTCCGCTCCGGTCGAGAAGGGCAATTACCGCCATTACATGCAGAAGGAGATCTTCGAGCAGCCGATCGTGGTCGCCCAGACGCTCCAGAGCTATGTGCGGCCGTTCGAAGGCGAAGTCGCGTTGCCGACCGGAGACCTCGACCTGGCGACGGTCGGCCGAGTAACGATCGTCGCCTGCGGCACCAGCTTCTACGCCGGGATGGTCGCGAAATACTGGATCGAGCAGTTCGCACGCGTGCCGGTCGACATCGATGTCGCAAGCGAGTTTCGGTACCGCCAACCGGTGCTGGAGCCGGGCGGACTGGCGCTTTTCATCAGCCAGTCGGGTGAAACTGCCGACACGCTGGCGGCGCTTCGTCACGCGAGGAGCGAGCAGCAGCGTATCGCGGTCGTCGTGAACGTTCCGACCAGCTCGATGGCGCGCGAGGCGGATCTGCTTCTTCCAACGCACGCGGGACCGGAGATCGGTGTCGCTTCGACGAAGGCCTTCACCTGCCAGCTGGCCGTACTTGCCGCTTTGTCCGCAAACCTTGCGCGGGCGAAGGGCCGCCTCAGCCGTGAAGAAGAGCAGGACATCGTCGCCCATCTGCAGGAAGCTCCCGCCGCACTGAATGCTGCGCTCGGCCATGACGATGACATCGCCGCCATGGCGCACCTGATCGCCCCGGCGCGTGACGTGCTCTACCTCGGGCGCGGTCCCGACTATCCGCTCGCCCTAGAGGGCGCTCTGAAGCTCAAGGAAATCAGCTACATTCACGCCGAGGGCTATGCGGCGGGCGAGATGAAGCATGGCCCGATCGCGCTGATCGACGAAGCGGTGCCGGTCATCGTGCTTGCGCCCTCGGGACCGCTGTTCGAGAAGACCGTCAGCAACATGCAGGAAGTCCGGGCTCGTGGTGGCAAGATCGTGCTGATCAGCGATGCCAGGGGTCTCGAGGATGCGGGCGAGGGCTGTATCGCGACGATCGAGATGCCCGAGGTGCATCCCCTGATCGCGCCGCTTGTCTATGCGGTCCCTGTACAGTTGCTCGCCTATCACGTGGCCGTGACGAAGGGCACGGATGTCGACCAGCCGCGCAATCTCGCGAAGAGCGTCACGGTCGAATGACCCCGCTAGTCGTCGTCGGACTGATCATCATCGTGGCCAGTCTCGCGGTGGTCGCCAGCGGAACCAGCCGTCGGCAACGGGATGCCGAATATTCCGGCGACGGCGGAGGATATGGCGGAGGTTACAGCGGCCACGCGGCCGGCGCCGACGTTTGCGACGGCGGTAGTGACGGTGGCGGTGGAGACTGCGGCGGCGGCGGGGACTAGGACCGCGGCATGAAGCACATCGGTGTCCTGGCCCACAGCTTCGAAGGCGCGACGCTTTGCTTCCGAACGGCATGCCTCGAAGGCGTCGCGAAGCTCGGGCCGCACATGCATCCCGAGATCACGATGACCTGCTCGCCGATGGCGCTCGTGCTCGACGCCTGGGAACGCGGGGACAATGAAGAGCTTCGCGCTTTCTTCATGAAGGACGCGGAGAAGCTTGCGGGTGCGAAAGCCGACTTCTTCGTGCTTCCCGACAATACGGCGCACATCGCGATGGAATCGCCTGGGGAGCCCTTTCCGATCCCGGGCCTGCACATTGGCGAAGTGGTCGCGGAGCAGGCGGCCAGGGACGGGCGCTCCAAGGTCGGCATTCTCGGCACCAAGTATACGATGAACGGGCCGGTCTATCCGGGAGCGCTCGGGAAGCGCGGGATCGATTGGGCGGTGCCGTCGCCTGAGGATCAGAAACTGGTCAACAGCATCATCTTCGACGAGCTGTGCCTTGGCGTGTTCAACGAGGAATCGCGGAACACCTACGTCGGGATCATCGAGAAGCTGAGGGACGACGGCTGCGACGCTGTCGCCCTTGTCTGCACCGAGATCCCGTTGCTCGTGACGAGAGACGTCTCGCCGCTTCCGACGATCGAATCGACGCAATTGCTTGCGAAAACGGCCGTCGAAGTGGCGATCGGCGAGAAATCCATGCCGAGCTGGCGGGGCGGCCCGGTTCAGTAGCTATTCGGCGGCTTGCCGCATCGCCTCGAGCTGGCGGACGTGCCGACTCAGCCGCTCGTAGAGGAAATCGACGACCGCCCGGACACGGGGAGTGTGCCGAACCCGCTCGTGTGTGAAGAGCCACAGGACGCGCTCGTGGTCACGGCGCGGCGTCAGGCACTGCACAAGGTCGGGATCGGCATCGGCGACGACGCACGGCAGAACCGCAATGCCGAAGCCCGATCGTACGCCCGAGAGGAGGCCGCCCGACGTCGCGTGGTGCATTGCAACCTGTTGCTCCAGGCCGAGCTGCTGGAGCCAGTTCTGGTAGTGAATCCAGAGATTGCCACCCCCGCCGCCGATGAAGGAATGCTTCTTCAGCTGGGCACGGCTCCTCGGAACACCATTGCGCGAGGCATAGTCGCGGCTGCAGTAAAGGGCCCAATCGTCGATGCAGAGCTGACGTCCGACCAGGCCAGCGGATATCGCGGACGTTGTCTTCGTGCTTCGGAGCGAGATGTCCGCTTCGCCGGCACCGAGGTCGCGGACAGTCTGAGACGTGTCGAGCTCGATGACGATTTCCGGAAATTCTTCGTGCAGCTCGCGAAGAAGCGGCGCGAGGATGGTGATCGCGTAGACTTCCTCGGTCGTGATTTTCACGACACCGCTGACGTCACGCGACTGGGCGGAGGCGGCATCGGCAAAGCTGTTGAGCGCGGTCTCAACCTTGGCGGCGTGGGTCAGGAGGCCTTCGCCCTCCGGCGTCAGCGAGTAGCCCGCCTGCCGCTTTTCGAAGAGCCGGACGCCGAGCGCTTCCTCCAGCGCAGTGATCCGCCGGGCAACCGTCGTTTGGCTCACGCGGAGCGCCCGCGCGGCCGCCAAAGTGCTCCCGTCACGAGCCACCGCGAGGAAATGTCTAAGATCGTTCCAATCCAGCATCTACAGTAGTTCTAGCGCCTAAAGGCGCTACTTCCGTTCTGCAATTTTGCAGAACCTTATCACGAAATCGTTGCTTACACGAACCGGTTTCTGGGACTAATTGGAAGGTCGCGCCGGAAATCCGGTCCTGAAAATTCAAAGGGGTAGCGACCATGAAAAATCCATTTGCAATCGCCCTGGTGTCCGCTCTGATCACTGCTGGTGCGCTCAAGGCCGCGCCTGCTTTCGCCGAGACGCCCGCAGCGCCGCAGACCTACGTGAGCTATGTCCAGACGGCCGATCTCGATTTGTCGAGCGAGGGCGGACAGCGCACTCTCGACCATCGCCTGGCCCAGGCCGCACGCGAAGTTTGCGGCGATCCGTCGGACGTCGACCTCGTTGGCCAGAACAAGGCTCGCGAGTGCCGCAAGGACGCTGTCGAGAATGCGAGTGCCAAGCGTGAAGCCGTGCTCGCGGCCGCCAAGCGCGGCGCGGTCATCGCGATCACCGCCGGGCGCTGATTTCACGAGCTCTCCAAGAAGGGCGTTCCGGCCTCCCCGGAGCGCCCTTCGCCTTGTCTGGCACAGGCCATCGCCATAGGTGCGCGACGAGGAGAACGGCATGCAGCTATCGCAATTCAAGGCGCTGAGCTTCGACTGCTACGGCACCCTCATCGACTGGGAGACCGGTCTGGTTCGAGCTTTGGAGCCGATCCGGGCGGCAGCGGGCGTTTCTCCGGCTGAGTTGCTCGAGGCGTACGGCAACGCCGAGCACGAGGCCGAAGAGGCTCACCCCGGCATGCGATATTGCGATCTGCTGCGGCTCGTCCATCGGCGGCTGGCCGAGCGTTTCGATCTACCCGAGGATGAGGAAGCGGCGCACGCCTTCGGGCATTCCGTTGGCGACTGGCCCGCTTTTGGGGATACGCCCGACGCGCTTCGCTACCTGAAGCAGCACTTCCAGCTCATCATCCTTTCGAATGTCGATCGCGCCAGCTTTGCGCGCAGCAATGAGCGGCTTGGGGTCGAGTTCGACCAAGTCCTCACGGCCGAGGAGATCGGCTCCTACAAGCCGGACCCGCGCAATTTCGACTATCTCCTTCACCGGTTAGGGTCTGAGCGGATCGACAAGACGGAGCTGTTGCACGTCGCTCAGAGCCTGTTTCACGACCACGTACCCGCGAATGCAATGGGCATCGCGTCGGCCTGGATCGATCGGCGGCATGACAAGCCGGGCGGCGGCGCGACCAAGGTGCCGGACCCGATGCCGCGCTTCGATTTCCGATTCACCTCGCTTGGAGAACTGGCGGCCGCGCATCAGGCGGAGCTTGCCGAGGCATTGTAGCAGCGTCTGGATTTTGGCCGCTCGTCCTGACATGGCGCCTAGATGCAAGTGGCTCAAACCGCCCCACAGATCACGTTCGACGATTTCCTGAAGGTCGATGTCCGCGTCGGGACTATCGTCGACGTCCAGGAATTCCCTGAAGCTCGCAAGCCCGCATTCAAGCTCACGATCGATTTTGGCCCGACAATCGGATGCAGGCGTTCATCCGCCCAGATTACGGTCCATTACACCCGCGAGAGCCTGATCGGCCGGCGCATTGCCGCCGTCGTGAATTTCCCTCCGCGGCAGGTTGGGCCGTTCATGTCGGAGGTCCTGACCCTCGGCTTCCCGGATGAGGCTGGCGAAGTGGTCCTGGTTGCTCCGGACCTGGCGGTCCCGAACGGCGCTCGGCTCTTCTAGGCCATGCATCGTCCGCTTCGCCTGACCATCGACGGCGCTTCTCTTGCGCATAATTGGCGCACTCTTGGCGAGCATGCCGGCGTTCCGGCCGGCGCCGCGATCAAGGCGAACGCCTACGGCCTCGGAGCTCGCGAGGCGATGGACGCGCTTTACGAGGCGGGCTGCCGCGACTTCTTCGTCTCGATCTGGCGGGAAGCCGGCGAGCTTGGAACGGTTCCGGAAGGAGCGGGGCTCGCCGTCCTTCACGGTGTTGGGCCCGACGATGTCCAGGCTGCCTTGAAGTCTTCCGCGAAGCCGGTGCTGAACAGTGTCGAGCAGGCCGCTCGCTGGAAGGAGATCGCGCCGGATCGCGCGTGCGACGTGATGATCGACACGGGCATGAACCGCCTGGGGCTAAGAGCCGACGAATTGGCGGCTCTCGAAGGCCTCTCGATCGACACCTTGCACAGCCATCTTGCCTGCGCGGACGAGGACAATGACCTCAACTCGAAGCAGCTTCAGCGCTTCCGCGAGGTCGCATCTGCAGTGCCCGCGAAGCGATACAGCCTGGCGAACTCGGCCGGAATCTATCTTGGCCGCGAGTATAGCTTCGACCTCGTTCGGCCCGGTCTGGCGCTCTATGGCGGAATTCCTCGTCATGAGGCCGAGGGGGAAATCCGCCAGGTCGCACACGTCGAAGCGCAAGTGGTGCAGCGACGCACGATCCGCGCCGGCGAGACCTGCGGTTATGGAGCGACCTATGTCGCCGAGGCAAACACGCAAGCGGCCATCATCAACATCGGCTACGCCGACGGATACCTCCGCGCCTTCTCGTCGAAGGGAACGGTGTTCGCGGGTGAGTTCGCTTTGCCGGTGCTCGGCCGCGTCTCGATGGACCTGATTGCGGTGAATTGC
>JBKPKZ010000095.1:0-13128 GCA_046731355.1 Pseudomonadota bacterium
GAGCTGGAGAAGGTTCCTGGCCACCTCGTCGTCATCGGCGCAGGAGTGATCGGGCTCGAGCTGGGCAGCGTCTGGCGGCGGGTCGGCGCCAAGGTGACCTGCGTCGAGTTCCTCGACCAGATCCTTCCCGGCTTCGACGACGATGTCCGCAAGGAAGCGAACAAGATCTTCAAGAAGCAGGGCATCGAGTTCCGTCTCGGCACCAAGGTCACCGGAGTGACGGTCGATGGCGGCAAGGCGACGCTGACGGTCGAGCCGGCCAAGGGCGGAGCCTCCGAGACGATCGAGGCGGATGCGGTTCTGGTGTCGATCGGCCGGCGGCCGAACACCGATGGACTCGCCCTCGACAAGGCGGGCCTCAAGGTGAACCAGCGCGGACAAGTCGAGACCGACCATGAATTTCGAACCTCGGTTCCAGGCGTCTGGGCGATCGGCGACGTGATCCCGGGGCCGATGCTCGCGCACAAGGCCGAGGACGAGGGCATTGCGGTCGCCGAGAATATCGCCGGCCTGACCGGAATCGTGAACCACGATGTGATCCCGAGCGTCGTCTACACAATGCCCGAGATCGCCGGCGTGGGCCTGACCGAAGCGCAGGCGCGCGAGCATGGCGAGGTCAAGGTCGGCAAGTTCCCGATGCTCGCCAACAGCCGCGCCAAGACCAACCACGAGCCCGACGGTTTCGTGAAGGTCATCGCCGACGCCAAGACCGACCGGGTGCTCGGCGTGTGGATGATCGCATCGGTCGCCGGGACGATGATCGCCCAGGCCGCCCAGGCGATGGAGTTTGGAGCGACCTCGGAGGACATCGCCTACACCTGCCATGCGCACCCGACGCACAGCGAGGCCCTGAAGGAAGCGGCGATGGCGGTCACGGGCAAGCCGATCCACATCTGACCTTCAAAGGGGCGACAGCCCCTTTTAATCGTGTAGAGATATCGGCGGTGGAGGGGGCGACACTGTCATGAGAGGAAGCCTGTTCGGCTGGGGCAAGGAGCACGGCCGGTTTGCGCATGTGCTCATCCAGACCGGCATCCAGGTCGCCCTCTGGTCGATCGTCTTCACCATCGTTTCCCGGCCGGGCGGGATCACCTACAAATTGTTTCTGCAGGACTTTCCGATCCTGCTGTTCACAAGCGTCGCCCTCATCTTGCTCGGCTTGCGGAGCCGGGGACTCCCAGGGGTCCCGGACGTGCTTTCCGGAAGGCTGGTCCTTGCCATTGCCATCGTCGTCCTCGCCGTAGCCGCGGCCGGGACCTGGCTCGTCTTTGCCGACTTCGCCCTCACCCGCGACGAGATCATGGCAAACTTCGATGCCGCGTTCCTCGCCTCGGGACGGCTGATCGGAACTCCCCCGGTGGAGTGGCAGCCCTATCTCGATGCGCTCAGCCCCAAGTTCATGCTCGACGTTCCCCCAAGCACTGGCTGGATCTCGAGCTATCTTCCGGGAAACGCGGCGCTGCGCGCGATCGGCGAGCGGACGATCGGCATGGAATGGGTCAACCCGATCCTTGCCGCGCTATCGATCCTGACCCTGTTCGCAATCGCTCGGCGGATCCTGCCCCGGGACCGGGCGGCCGCGGTCGTGGCCGCGCTCCTTGCGGCCTCGTCGGCACAGTTCCTGACAATGGCGATGACGCCCTACGCGATGACTGCCCATCTCGCGTTCAACCTGTTCTGGCTCTGGGGCTTCACCAGGAACAATCGCTTTGGCGACGCCTGCGCAATCGCGGCCGGCTTCGTCGCGACCGGGCTTCATCAATTGATTTTCCATCCGTTGTTCGCCGCTCCGTTCATCCTCCACCTGTGGTTGCGAAAAGAGCGGGGCCGGGCCTTGTTCTACGTCCTTTCCTATGCGGCCATCTCTCTGTTCTGGGTCTCCTACTGGCAGCTGATCCTTTCAGGAGCGGGCGTCGAGAAGGGCGCGGCCTCGGCCGCGGGGGCGTCCTTCCTCCTGGCCCGGATCGCCGCGCTCTTCGCCGACCTCTCGATCGACGCTCCGTTGACGATGGGCTTCAACCTCCTGCGCTTCATCGCTTGGCAGAACCCGGTCCTCATTCCACTAACGATCGCCTCCTGGCCGGCCATCCGGAGCGACGAGGGCATCGCCCGTCCGCTTGCGGCGGGCATCGTCCTGACGATCGCCGCGATGCTCGTCCTGATTCCGTGGCAGGGCCTTGGATGGGGATACAGGTACCTGCACGGCGTGATCGGCAGCTTCTGCCTGCTTGCCGCTTACGGCTGGCGAACCCTTGACGACTCGGACGGCCGCCGGTTCGTCCTTGCCGCGACCACGGCCGTCGCACTGCTGCTGTTCCTGCCGTTCCAGCTCAAGCTCGCGCACGACTATGCGGAACCCAGGGCCCGCGCTTTTGCAAAGGCGACGAGCACCGATGCGGATATCGTCCTCATCGTTCCGGCCGAGGACCTGTTCGACGACCTGGTGCGCAATTCGCCGGACCTCTCGAACCGGCCGAAGGTCATGGACCTTCGAAAGCTCTCACCGGCGCAGATCGAGTCCCTGTGCCGCTCGCACAGCCTCGCGCTGTTCGATATCCGGCACAGTGTCTCGATCGGCTTTCCAAGCACCGCGACGAGCAACGAGATCAGGAAATATTCGGCGCGGCCCGAGCAAGTCGGCTGCGCCAGGCCCTTGCCGCTCTAGGCGGGCTGGCCCTTCGGCGAGAGCGTGACCGGGAAGGCCTCGGACTGGCGGGCCAGAAGCGCTCCGAAAAACAGGAGCAGGATCGGCGGCGCCAGCGGCATTGCGAGGTGGTTTGCGAAGACGACGATCACCGGGAGCAAGAGGGCGAGGGCGGCCGAGACCCGGTGAACCGCAGCGTCCTCGGGCGCCCGGTGGAGCAGGATCGCAGCGGCGAGCCCGACGACAGTCATGTCGTAGTTGAACGCATAGGGAAGGACGAGGAAGGTCGCGGTTGCGGTTCCGAGGCCGGCGGTGCGCGCATCGCGCGGCATGAAGCGCAAGAGCGCCCCAATGGCTCCCACCGCGCACACGGCCTGAAGCATCCAGGCGGCCGCCGGGACCAGCCCCGAAAGCCTGAACACCGGATAGGCGGTCGGCATCATCCGGAGGAAGAAGCCTTCCGTGTGATCGACCATCGCCGCCTGCAGGAACAGGGTGTTGCTCGCATAGTCGAGCCACAGCTGCCATCCGAACAGCAGGCCGGACGAGACGATGAGCGCGACGACGGTGATCGCAGCGAACAGGAACGTTCGCCAGGCGCCCCGGGCCGCGAGGACGAGCGGCATCAGCAAAGCGAGGTGCGGTTTCACGATCATCAGCCCGACGAGCACCCCGGCAAGCCGCGGGCGGCTGTCGAGGAGCGACCAGGCGCCAAGCCAGAGCGCTCCGAACAGGAAGCCGTAATGTCCGGCCCAGACGTTCATCGCCGCCGCTGGAGTGATGACCGCGACGAAGGTCGGGAGACCGGCATCGCGCAAGTAGGGGCGAGCTGCAAACGCGAAGGCCGCGCCGGTCAGGACGATCCACAGCGCATAGGAGACGCCGTAGGGAACGAGCGCGAACAGCCAGACGTAGAAAAAGGACACCGGGGTGTAGGAATAATTGTGCTCGATCACCCGGTGGTCGAACAGAACGTCCTGGAAACGCCGGTAAGCCTCGACGTCGTAGATGGTCGAGAGCCCGTTCTGGAACATCAGGTGGCCGGCGGTGAAGACGTTGACATAGTCGCGGCCGAGCAAGGTGCCTTCGCCTGAACGCCAGTGACCATGGGTCAGCGCGTATCCGATATCGAGCGAGGCGAACTGGAAGACGAGCAGGAATCCGAACAGCCAGGCGGCGAGCGCAAGGGGCTTCTCACGCGCGAGATCAGCGAGAGCGGCGATCGGTCCGCTTGAACCAGCCTTGCCTTTGCCTTCCGCCCCAACCACCAGAGAGGATCCCCACCTTGCCTTGCTCGTGGGCGGTTGTCCCAGCACATGGTTAATTCTTCATTTCGAGGGCCACAGGCTCGGGGCCGGGACCGTCCGCGCTCCAGCCGATCCATTTTTGAAACATTCGCTCGAGTTCCCTGGGGCCTCGGCCCTTGCAATTCGTTCAAAGGGCGGCCTCAATGCGGGCGGAGGTTGGGCGCTTGACGATTGAATCGACGCGGCAGGACATTGTCCCGATCCAGATGCTGCGCGGTATCGCGGCAACGATGGTCGTGTTCGTCCACATCGCCCTTCAGCTGAAACGCCTGGGCTACGGCGCCTATAATGCCGACTGGATGTCCTCCGGGGTCGACATCTTCTTCGTCATCAGCGGCTTCATCATGTGGGTCTCCGTCGAGCGCCGCGCCGGAATGACCGCCGGCGAGTTCATGCGCCACCGGATCATCCGGATCGTCCCGCTCTACTGGCTTGTGACCTTCGGAGTGCTCCTCATTTGCCTCGTCGCTCCGCACCTCCTGCGGACCACCATCTTCGACGCTCCGCACGCGCTCGCCTCCTTCCTGTTCATCCCGGCGAGGCATCCGGTCGTGACGGACCAGTTCTGGCCGCTCCTCGTGCCGGGCTGGACGCTCAACTTCGAAATGCTGTTCTACGTCCTGTTCGCGATCGCGATCGCCGGCAGCAACGGTTCGTCCCGCACCCGGCTCGCGCTCATCGCGGTCCTGATCTCGGGCACGGTTCTCGCGGCCACCGCGCTCAAGGGCCGGATCGACGTCATGAACTTCTATGCCAACCCGATCATCTTCGAGTTCCTAGCGGGCATCCTCGTCGGGATCCTGTATCTGAGGGGCCGAGTGCAGCGCTCCTTCGCATGGCTGGCGGTGCTTGCAATTGGCTTCTTCCTGCTCTGGTACAACGAGCCCCTGGCGATGGTCTCGCGGGGATCCAGCCTGATCGGGGCGACCATGGTCGTCCTCGGCGCCCTATTCTCTCCTCCCTTGCCGGTTCCGGGGCTCAAGGCGGTCGGCGATGCGTCCTACTCGCTCTATCTGACGCACGTCGTGACCCTGGCCGCGCTTTCGCACGCTTGGAGGGCGGCGGGCCTTCAGGGCCTGGGGCCCGTATCGTTCACCGTTGCGGGCGTCATCGCCTCGATCCTCGGCGCCCTCATCTGCTACCGGCTGCTCGAGCGGCCGATGACCGACGGGCTGAAGCGGCTCTGGCATCCGACCCGGAGAAGGCACTTGCCCGCGGCATGATTATTGGGCTTGGCCGCTTGGCATGAACGGCCGATCGAAGCTCCGGCGCTGGCACACGTGGCTCGCATGGGCGGCAGCGATCCCGATCCTGTTGTGGGTGATCTCGGGCCTCGTCATGGTCGCCCGCCCGATCGAAGAGGTCCGCGGCGAAAAGCTGCTCCGCGATCCATCGCCGCTCCGTCTCGCCGGTCCGCCGATCCCACCGCCCGTCGCCGGAGTTCCATTGTCGTCTTTGTCGCTCGAGCAGAGAGCAGCAGGACCGCGCTGGGTGATCAGGCTCCCGGACGGCAAGACGAGGGTGGCCGATCCGCAAACCGGCCTGCTCCTTCCCGGCCTCTCGGCGGCGGATGCCAGGCGCGAAGTCGAAGCCCGTTACTCGGGCACGTCGAAAGTGCTGTCGGTCACTCGAACGAGCGCCGATCATCCACCTCTCGATTTCCGCAGGCCGATCGCTGCGTGGCAGGTGACGATGGAGGACGGCACCCATTTCTTCGTCGACGCGTCTTCGGGCCAGATCGTCGCGACGCGCACTCGCTGGTGGCGCTTCTACGACCTCATGTGGGGCCTCCACATCATGGACCCGGCGACGCGCGAGGACACGCACAATCCGTTCGTGATCCTGTTTGGAATAGCCGCCTTGGCGGCGGCTTTCCTCGGAACGATCGTCCTTCCGATGACCTTGCGGAAGAAGGCCAGGCGACCGCCCGGCCCCTAACGGATCAGAACAGCCAGCCGCTGATCGCCGACAGGAAGCTCACGTCCTTGCGCTCGATCTTCGCAGGGGCGACCGCCGGGCATTCGAGGCAGCGAACCTGGATACTCGGACCGGCAAGGACCGAGCGGAGATCCGCGATCGCCTGGGCAAGCTCGAGCTGGCCGTTGCCGATGAAGGCGAAGCCGTCGGTCGGCGACGAGCCTTCGTCGCGCTCTTCGGAAGCGAGCATCTCGATGAGCTGTTCCTTGAAGCTCGTCGGCCGCTCCAGGTAGGTCACTCCACGATCGTCCTTGGCGAGCTTGGCGAGGTCGCCGGCCTTGGCGATCGCCGCCTCCATTCCGCCGAAGCCGTCGACGAGACCCAGCTGATGCGCCGTTCCGCCGTCCCAGACCCGTCCCTGGGCGATCTGGTCGATCTGCTGCGGGGTCTTGTGCCGCGATTGCGCGACGATTCCGAGGAAGCGGCCATAGATCGAGTTCACGCCCGTCTGGAGCAGCTGCTCCGCCTCGGGCGAGGGGCCGTTGAGAACGTCGGGCTCGCCCGAAAGCGGCGTCGTCTTGATTCCGTCGGCGCCGAGCCCGAGCTTCTGGAGGCTGCCCTCGAAGCTCGGCAGGATCCCGAATACGCCGATCGAGCCGGTGATGGTCGACGGCTCGGCATAGATGAAGTCGGCCGGGGTCGAGACCCAGTAGCCGCCCGAGGCCGCGACGCTGCCCATCGAGACGACCACCGGGATTTTCCGGCGCTTCGCGTCGAGGATGGCCTGGCGGATACGCTCGGACGCGAGCACCGATCCGCCGGGGCTGTCGACGCGGACGACCAGCGCCTTGAGATCGTCGCGGGCGAGGCCCTTCTCGATCAGCTGAGCGATCGTGTCGCCGCCGGCGGTTCCCGACGATGCCTTGCCGTCGATGATCATTCCGGCAACCGTGACCACTCCGATCGGGCCTTCCGACTGCCCGGACAGCGCCTCCTTGATGTAGACCGGGAGCTTGATGCGCTTGTAGCCGCCCACGGCCCGGGCGTCCTCTCCGCCAAGCTCGGCAAGGCGTTTCTCGAACGCCTGGCGATCGGCGAGCTTGTCGACGAGGCCGGCGTCGAGCGCGGCCTTGGCGAGATCGCCTCCGGCGGCCTGAACGGCGCCGTTCATGTCGCGCATATAGGGTTCGAGCCGCGCCTTCGGCCGCGCCTTGGCGACGCCCTCGCGCCAGCTTTCGAGGAGTGCATCGGCGAGCGCCTGGGCATTCTCCCTCGCCTCGGGCGACATGTCGGTTCGAGTGTAGGGTTCGACGGCCGCCTTGTAGGTGCCGACGCGATAGACGTGCGCGGTGACCCCGAGCTTGTCGAGCAGGCCCTTGTAATAGAGCCTTTGTCCGCCCGGGCCCGCGACCGAGACCAGCCCAAGCGGGTTGAGCCAGATCTCGGAAGCCGCCGACGCGACCTGGTAGCCGTCGTCGGTGTAGCCCGTCGCATAGGCGAGGACCGGCTTGCCGGAATCGCGGACGGACCGGATCGCATCGGAGAGATCGCCAAGCGTCGTCTGGCCGCCGCCGGTGAAACCGTCGAGGTCGAGCGCGACCGCCTTCACCCGGTCGTCGGTCTTGGCCTTTTCGAGGACGGCGATCAGGTCGCGGAGGCGGTAGTCGGTCGGGCGATTACCGCCTGAGAAGACTTCGGAGACGTCGGCCTTCGAGGGCTGTTCGACCACTGCTCCGTCGAGATCGAGGGCGAGAACGCCTTCGCCGACCGGAGTCGGCTTGGCCGACAGGCCCGCGTAGAGCAGGCCGAAGAACATCAGCATGAAGATCAGGACGAGCGCGTCCTTGACGCCGACTAGGAGCTTCCAGATCGCACGAGCGAAGCGCATTCGAATGACTCTTTCGAAATTGGGTCTTGGCGAGAGCTAGCCGAGAACCGAAGCCATTGCGACTCCGTCTCTATTGCGCTTCGGCCGTACCGCTGTACCGGTTAAGCTGATGCTTCGGCGCCTGCTGATTCTCGTCGCGTTGTTGATCGTGCCGGCGCTCGGCCAGGCGCGGGGCATCGAGCCGCAAATGGTCGCCGAGGGGCCGGTTTCCCCGGGCGGCGAGGTCGAGCTCGCAATCCAGATGAAAACCCAGCCGGGCTGGCACGGCTATTGGCTCAATCCGGGCGACGCCGGTCTCCCGATGGACGTGAAGTGGCAATTGCCTCCGGGCTATTCGGTCGGGCCGCTGCGTTACCCGGTGCCGACCCGGCTGACCGTCGCCGGGATCATGAACTACGTCTACGAGAAGGATTATGCGGTCCTTGTGCGGCTGAAGGTGCCGCAGGGCGTGAAGGCCGGGATGGTGCCGATTCTGGCAAGTGCCCGCTGGCTCGCCTGCACCGACAAGATCTGCGTCCCCGAACAGGGCGAATTCGCGACCGAAGTCGCGGTCGGCATCGACCAGCCCGATTACCAGGCGCAGTTCGACGAATGGCGCAGGCTGCTTCCGCGCCCGCTGGCCACGCCCGCAAGGTTCGAGCTTTCCAGGCACAAGCTCCGCGTCGCCATCCCGCTTCCGCGGAGCGTCGAGGTCCAGAAGCCGTACCTCTTTCCGTCGGTCGACGGCCCGGTCGACTATGCCGGGGAGCAGCATTTCCGAAGGGTCGGGGACCAGCTGATCGCGGACTTGCCGCGACGCTCGGGAGAGCCCGCCCAGTTCGCCGGCGTGGTCGCTCTTGGAGACGGAACCGGACTGGAGTTCAACGCGGTTCGTGGAACCGTCCCGAAAGGCGGACAGCCGATCGGCGACGCCAGCGCGAAAGCCATCCTGTGGGCGGTCCTCGGGGCGATCCTCGGCGGACTGCTCTTGAACCTGATGCCCTGCGTATTCCCGATCCTGGCATTGAAAGCCGTGCACCTCGCAAAGGCTGGAGGCGACGAACGCGAAGCGAGGCGCGACGCCCTTGGCTATGCGGTGGGCGCAATCGCCGGGACCGGAGTCCTCGGGATAGCACTGCTCGCGGTCCGCTCGGCGGGGTCGGAGGCCGGCTGGGCGTTCCAGCTGCAGGACCCCCGAACGATCGTCGTGCTCCTTCTCCTGACGACGGCGATCACGCTCAACCTCCTCAGGGTCTTCGAAGTCCCGGCGTTGGTCACCGAAGGCCTGCCCTCGGGCAGCTTCGGAGTGGGCGCCCTCGCGGCCTTCGTCGCGACTCCCTGCGCTGGACCGTTCCTCGGAGCGGCCCTTGGGGCTGCGCTTCTACTCCCGCCGGCCGGTTCGGTCGCAGTGTTTGCGGCGCTCGGCCTGGGCCTCGGGCTTCCGTTCCTGCTGGTCGCCTTCGTTCCCCCGCTTCGAAGGCTGCTTCCGAAGCCGGGCGCGTGGATGGTCACCCTCCAGAGGATCCTCGCGATCCCGATGGCATTGACGGCGGTCGGCTGCTTCTGGCTCCTGTGGCGGCTCGGCGGGCTGAAGGCACTGGAGGTTGGCCTCGCGTCCGCGGCCCTCGTCTCGCTCATCCTCTTCGGAGCGGGCGTCGTGCAGCGCCAGAGCAAGCAGACGGGCTACCTCGCGACCCTCGCGGCGGTCATTGTCGCCGGGATCGCGATCGCCTTCATGCCCAGGCCTCCGGCAGCCGTTACAGAGGCCGCTTCCGGAAAGAACGCCTGGAGCGAGGCTCGAGTCGAGGAAGAGCTTGCCCGCTCTCACCCGGTGTTCGTCTACTTCACCGCCGATTGGTGCCTAACCTGCAAGGCCAACGAGGCGACCGCCATCAACCGCGAGGAAGTGCGCGAGGCGTTCGACAAGGCCGGCGCGGTCGTGCTCGTCGGCGACTGGACCAAGGGCGACCCGGCGATCACCCGCTTCCTGGAAAGCCGCGGCCGGGCCGGCGTGCCGCTCTACCTCTGGTACGGACCGGGCAAGGAGCCCGAGGAGCTTCCCCAGATCCTGACGCCCTCGATGCTCATTTCCCGCGCCCAGAAGCCCCGCTAGCCGGGCGTTCCCACACCTTCTTCCCGGCGAACCAGGTCTGGAGCACCTGGGTCCGCGCAAGTTCCTGCTGGTCGGCGGCGGCGACATCGGTGTCGACGACGATGAAGTCGGCCCATTTTCCAGGTTCGAGAGCGCCGAACTTCTGCTCGGCGAAGCCGGCGTAGGCGGCGTCGCGGGTAAAGCCCGACAGCGCCTGCTCGAAGCTGACCCGCTCCTCCGGAATCCAGCCGCCGAGTGGCTGGCCGTTCAAGTCCTGGCGGCTCACTGCCGCCGACAGGCCGGGGAAGGGGTTCGGGGACTCGACCGGATAGTCGGATCCGAATGCAAGCCGGGCGCCCGATCTCAGCACCGACTGCCAGGCATAAGCGCCCTTCAGGCGGTCGGGTCCGAGCCTTTTCTCGGCCATCAGCCGGTCGCTCGTCTGGTGGGTGGGCTGCATCGACGCGATGATTCCCGCTGGGGCGAGGCGCGCGATGTCGGCCGGATCGACGATCTGGAAATGCTCGATCCGCCAGCGCCGATCCTTGCCGTACTTCAAGCTGAGTTGCTCGTAGGTGGAGATGACCTGTGCATTGGCCGCATCGCCGATCGCGTGAACCGCGACCTGCAGGCCGTGGCTTGCGGCCTCGTCCGCCTTTGCGAAAAGCTCGGGATCCTTGAGGAACTGGAGTCCGCGTGTGTCGGGCTTGTCTGCGTAGGGCTTCTTCAGCCAGGCGCCGCGCGAGCCGAGCGCTCCGTCGGCGTAGAGCTTGATCCCGCCCATCCGGAGCCGGTCGTCGAACATCCAGGGCGTCGGGCCGTTCGGAACGACGGCACGCATGTTCTGTACGTCAAAGGCGTAGCTCATGATGCGGACGTTCAGGCGCCCGGTCTTGCCGGCGGTCTGCATCGCCGCCCAGTCGGCGGCGGACGTGCCCATGTCTCCAGTCGCGGTCACGCCGACGGACAGGAGTTGCTCCTGTGCCTTGTCGAGCGCCTGCGCGAGCTGGGCCGGCGACGGCGGCGGAACCTTCGAATTGACGAGGTCGACCGCGGCATCGACCAGCAGGCCGGTCGGATCGCCCTTCGCGTCACGCTCGACCTTGCCGCCGACCGGGTCCTTGGTCGAAGCAATGATCCCGGCAGCCTTGAGGGCGGCACTGTTGACGACCACGGCGTGTCCGTCGACCCGCTCCAGGACGACCGGGCGATCCGGGACTGCAGCGTCGAGGTCCGCCGCCGTCGGGAAGCGCGATTCCGCCCAGAGCTCCTGATTCCAGCCCCGCCCGATCAGCCACGGGTCGCCCGTCCGGGCGGACGCATAGGCCTTGAGTCTTTGCTGCAAGTCCCCGACCGAGCGGGTTCCGACAAGGTCGAGCTGGAGGGCAGCAAGCCCCAGCCCCATCACGTGGCCGTGCGCGTCGATCAGGCCGGGGAGAAGCGTCCGGCCGCCCAGGTCGACTCGATGCTCGACCGGAATCACGGCGCTCTGGCCATCGCGGAGCACCTGCAGGACCTTGCCCTTATCGCTGATGACCAGGCCGCTGAACCGCTGCAGCTTTCCGTCGGCCCCGACCTGGATGCCGCGGGCATTGTCGATCAAGGTGTCCGCGAACGCGGGAGAGGCGAGGAGAACCGCGATCGCGGCGAAGAAGGCTTTGCGCATCCGGGGAGGCATAGCATTGTTCGAATGCGCAGGAAGGGCTAGCTCGCGACCATGTTGAAGCCCGCATCGATGCAGCCCCCGACGATCGACGACATCCGCGCCGCGGCCGAGCGAATCAAGGGCTCGGTGGTCCGAACGCCGATGCTGAAGAGCCGGACCCTGAGCGAGATCATCGGAGCGGAGGTCTGGCTGAAGTTCGAGAATCTGCAGTTCACTGCCGCCTACAAGGAGCGCGGCGCCCTCAACAAATTGCTTCAACTCTCAAACGAGGAGCGGGCGCGCGGAGTGGTCGCTGCCTCCGCCGGCAATCATGCGCAGGCGGTCGCCTATCACGGCAAGCGCCTCGGGATACCGGTCACGATCGTGATGCCGGTGTCGACCCCGACGATCAAGGTCACCCAGACCGAGGGCCACGGCGCTCGCGTGATCCTCGAAGGGAACAGCGTCGATGATGCCTTCGTGAAGGCGCGCGAGCTCGAAGCCGAGGAAGGCCTCGTCTTTGTCCACGCCTTCGACGATCCGAAGATCATCGCCGGCCAGGGCACGATCGCGCTCGAGATGCTCGAGGACGCGCCCGACCTCGACATGCTGGTCGTACCGATCGGAGGCGGCGGGCTCATGTCCGGCATCGGCATTGCCGCTCGTACGCTGAAGCCCGGCATCGAGCTGGTCGGAGTCGAGGCCGAGCTCTATCCATCGATGAAATGCTCGATCGAGGGCTGCAACATGCCTTCCGGCGGCGACACCCTCGCCGAGGGAATCGCGGTCAAGCGGCCCGGCGACCTCACCAGCAGCATTCTCAAGGACCTTGGCGTCGACGTGGCGCTGGTCGGGGAGCGCGAGCTCGAGCGCGCGGTCGCGATGCTCGTCGCGATCGAGAAGAGCGTCGTCGAAGGCGCCGGGGCCGCCGGCCTTGCGGCAATGCTCGGCGACCCGCCGCGCTTCGCCGGCAAGACGGTCGGCACCGTTCTTGCCGGAGGGAACATCGACACCCACCTGCTTGCCAATGTCCTCGTCCGCGACCTCGTCCGTTGCGGCCGAATCGCCCGTCTTCGAGTCGCCGCCCAGGATCGCCCGGGAGCGCTCGCTGCGATCACCGCCAAGTTCCATGAAGCCGGCGTCAACATCATCGAAATCAACCACAGCCGGATTTTCAGCCGCCTTCCGGCCAAGGACACCGTCATCGAAGTCGAGTGCGAAGCTCGCGATCCGCAAGCGATCGACGATGTCGTGAAGCGGCTGGAATCCGCCGGATTCCACGTCGAACGGGCCTCGCTCGACTAGGCCCAAGGGGCCTGGGGAGTTTCCCACTCCGGGACAGCGGGAGTCGTTAACCCTCTTTTCGAGGGCGCAAACCCTTTTCTTCGGCGTTTACCAGTCGCATAAAGTGTTGCGTAACCAACTGGGAGGCGAGTCCGCTTGAGCGCACCGTTTCGGTTCCCGAAGTTCTTTGTGACCAACCCTTCGCCGTGCCCGTACCTGCCGGGCAAGGTGGAGCGGAAAGTGTTCACCGAATTGTCGGGCCGCCATGCCGGTGAGCTGAACGAGGCTCTTGGGCGGATCGGGTTCCGCCGAAGCCAGTCGGTCGCCTACCGTCCAAGCTGCATCGACTGCTCGGCCTGCGTGTCGGTTCGA
>JBKPKZ010000096.1:0-2199 GCA_046731355.1 Pseudomonadota bacterium
TCCGCGACCAAGGAGATTTACGAATGGCGACGAAGCAACAGGACGCGATTGCGCTTTTGAAGGAAGATCACCGAACCGTCGAGGATCTGTTCGAGCAGTTCGAGAAGGCGAGCGGCAATGGCCGCAAGCAAAAGCTGGCCGAGCAAATCTGCATGGAGCTTTCGATCCATGCGAAGATCGAGGAGGAGATCTTTTACCCCGCCTGCGAGGGGAAGGTTGAAGAGGATCTGCTCAAGGAAGCCTATGTGGAGCACGACGGAGCCAAAGTCCTGATTGCGCAGATCATGGCCGGCGGTCCCAATGATGAGTTCTACGACGCCAAGGTCACGGTCCTCCAGGAGCAGATCGAGCACCACGTGGAGGAAGAAGAGAAGCGAATGGAGGGTCTCTTCTCGCAAGCGCGAAAAGCCGGCCTCGACATGGACGCGCTCGGCCTCGAGCTCGCTGCTCGGAAGCGTGAACTCAAGGATGACTTCGAAAAGAATGGCCTTCCCACACCCGAACTGACGACGGTGCAGTGATCGAGGGATCAGCATAAGGCGGATGGACCCTCTCAAACCGACGCCGATGCGTCGTTCCCGCAAGGCTCGCGCTCCAACAGGCTCACCTCGAGCGCGAGCCTTCTTCTATGATGCCAACGGCCGTGACCGGGAGCTCCCGCTCGATGAAGTCGAGCCGAAGCAGCTGCGCGACGACAATCTGCTGTGGCTCGACGTTGCTGAGCCCGACGAGGAAATCCTGGCTCACCTTCAAGACGTCCTCAACGTACCCGGAGACATGTTGCGCGCGCCGAATTCAGTCAGCCGCCCGCAACTCCACAATCACGGTGACTATTATCGATTCGCTGTCGATTCAGCTCCGGGTCACTACGAGCCCGCGGACAATGGAGACGACCGCAAAGGTACGTCTCCACAGCCCAAAGAGCAAAATGGAGCCGAGCCCGGAAGCATAAGGGTACTGTTCGTCGTGGCGGAGCGTTGGATCGTGACGATCCACCAAGGCGAGATCTCCAGTTTTGAGCGCTTCCGTGACCAGGACAAAGCGGAAACTCTGATCGGACTGCTGACCGGGCAGATGCTTGCTGCTTCGCTCCTCGACTGGCACCTCGGGGAGTATTTCGACGAGGTCTCCCGCATCGAAGCCGCTGTCGACAAGCTGGATGAACGCGTGCTTCGCGAGGCGGCCAACAAGCCGCTCCTCGGCAGGATGGTGGCGCTGCGGCGCAGGGTTTCAAAGCTCAGGGCCTTGCTGGTTCCCCAGCGAGACGTTTTCTACGGATTGTCGCGGCCCGACTTTTCGCTGGTTACAGATTCAGGAGCTGCTCCCTTCTACGAGGCTCTCGCGCAGCGCTTCGAAAGGGCCGTGGACGAGGTCGAAAGGTCTCGTAGCGTCGTGGTCGGAAGCTTCGACCTGTTCACCTCCCGAACCTCGCAGCAAACGAATGACCTAGTTAAGGTCCTTACATTTCTGACCGCAATCGTCGGCTTTTGCGCTGCTATCGCCGGGCTGATGGGAATGAATTTCAAGCTCGCGTTTTTCGACACCGGCCTGACCGGATTCAGTCTCGTGACTGGAGCCCTGATCGTGACGGCGGCGCTGGCCGTCGGATATGCACGTCATCGCGAATGGATCTGAGCTTCGCTTTGTGCGCCTTGAACTAGTGCCAACAGCGTCAGCCATCGAGACGCCATTCTGCGTCCCGAATGCGCTGGATGATCGGAACATTCGCGCTTACGGCTAATGGCGGGAATGGGTGGAAATCGGACGTTCGTGCAGGCTCTCATCGAAGTCCTGTAACGAGCCCCCAATCGCCTTGTGCTTGTATCTGGGCCAGCTCGTCCGGAGTCAGCGGAACCTCGAAGCTGAGGCCGCATTCATTGTCCTCACTCCAGCTGACTCTCGCGAAGAATTCAGTAGTTCCGACCGTCACAAGCACTTCCGTTGCAGGTCCAGGCAAGTCGCGCCCTTGCAGCTTCGCTCCGGCTGACGAAATGTCCGCGACGAGAACCGACCGGCTTCCGCCAATTGCCCATGCTGATGCGGCCAGGAGAACCTGATCGCGTCTGCTCGTTCTTCGGCCTGAAAGGCCGTCAACTCTTCTTCCAAATCCGGGCATATCACTAACTCCGACAATGCCCCACGCAGGCCGAGCGTTTATCGAAGTCCGATGAAGGGCGAGTGCACCAATGCGGTTAAGGA
>JBKPKZ010000097.1:0-6410 GCA_046731355.1 Pseudomonadota bacterium
GGCGCTCCTTCAGCCCCGACTTCCGCTCAAGATAGGCGGCCAGCTTCTCCTCCGCCTCACCGTCGAATGGGCCAAGGCTCTTGCCATTCCCGTCGCGGTCGAACAACTCGTAGAGATAACTATGCCCCCTAACCTCCTTGCGGACGAGATTGTAAGGGAGCGCCGCCTGCGCTCGTTCGACCTCAATCCAGGCGTCATATTGCTGCGCCAGATTGACGACACAGCGAGCCTGCTCGTCGCTGAACGTGGTAATGAGATGGGCCATTATTATCCAGCAATTTCGCCTTTTTTATTTTTGCTGGATAATTGTCCTAAAATCAATACTTTTCCAATTGTACCCCGATCGCCCAGCGGAGGCTGACAATTGGTCGAGAAGGACGCCAGATGACGGAGCCCAGGAAAATCCTCCTGCAGACGACCATTCCAACAACTGGAGACGACTGGTCCATCTCGCGTTTCAGCCGTGTCGGGGCGCTCCTGCGCGAGCAGCGCGATGGGAGGGGCAAGCCCCTCTATGATGTCGCCATGCGCGACCGCGACCCGCTCGGGGCGCCGGATTCCGTGCTGTCATCGATCGACCGCAGCGATCTCAGCCAGCTCTGGCTGTTCGCGGTCGACACCGGTGACGGTCTGACCGGCGAGGACTGCGAAGCCATCTCGCGCTTTCGCCGCAACGGCGGGGGACTGCTTGTCACCCGCGACCACATGGACCTGGGCTCGTCGGTCTGCAATCTGGGCGGCGTCGGCAAGGCGCATTATTTCCACTCCAGCCACGAAGACCCGGACCCGAGGAAGCGCGAGCGGGACGATCCGTACAACACCGCCATTTCCTGGCCCAACTTCCATTCCGGAGCGAACGGCGACTTTCAGGAGATCGAGGTTGTCGGCGCTCCCCATCCGGTTCTGACGAACGCGCAATCGCCGACGGGACTGATCCGATACCTGCCATCACATCCGCACGAAGGCGGCATCGGCGCCCCGGATGGCGAGGATGCACGGGTGATCCTCCGCGGCCGCAGCATGGTCACCGGCCTCGACTTCAATCTTTCAGTCGCATTCGAGCCGGGCGAGCACGGTGGGCCGGCGATCGCGGAGAGCACCTTCCATCATTTCGCGGATTACAATTGGGATACGCGCTCAGGATCACCTACCTTCGTAACCGAGCCGCCGGGCGACGGCCTCAGGCGGTTCCCCGAGGCCTTGGCCGACACGCACCGCTATGTCCTCAACATTGCCGCCTGGCTCTCTGGAACTTTAGGATCCACGACCGAAAATACCGCCGATCGGATTGGTGCAGCATCCTGAGTGCGCAAGGTCGCCGGGCATTCTAACGCTTCGCAGCTCGCATTCAGCATTGAACGACGGTCCAACTGCTCGGCATTCGCCACTTCAACTGGGGCTCAGACACTCCCGTCTCCTTGTTCCGTTAGGAGTTCTCGGTCACCGTCGGCACAATCTCCATGATCGTGTCGCCGGGCTTCAACGCCTCGACCTGCGGCCGCCAAAATCCGAATGCCGTCCCCTCACGGATAATTCTAAGGCCCAGGCCGTCCGAAATGTCCTTGAGTGGCTTGCCAACTTCCTCAGGTCGCACGTCCCGCTCGACGAGCCGGACTCTGCCCTGACGGGAAGCAAGGTCGGCAAGGTAATCGGCGATATGCTGACCGCCATGAGTGGTCGCAAGAAGCAGCCCGGCAAAGTCGAGCGGGTTTACGACGACGTCCGCACCGGCCCGTTTGGCCGGAATTTCATTGTCCTCGGCGTTCACTGCCACGCTGATCCGCAGGTTGGGCGCGTGATGCCGGGCCGTGAGGCAGATCAGTATCGAAGTGTCATCTCTCCCTGCCGAAATAATTAAAAGCTTGGCGCGATCGATGTGGACCGCCTTGAGAGTCTCGTCCCTCGTCGCATCGGCTCGCAGCACGGTGCAGCCGGCGGCCTTGGCCTTCTCGAGCCGATCTTCGTTGGGATCGATTATGACAATGTCGTTCGGTTCCGCTCCCAGGTCGATCAGTTCCTTGACCGCTCGGCTGTTCTTGGTCCCGTATCCCGCGACGATTATGTGGTCACACAGCTTGCGCTGGATTCTCTTCATGACGAATCTCTCCCAGGATCGCCGGGCTATGAATGCGTACGCAGAGCCGGCGAGGATAAGCAAAAAGAGCACCCGGATCGGTGTCACGACAATTGCGTCAAACAGGCGGGTCCGGTCAGTGACAGGAACAATGTCGCCGTAGCCCGTCGTCGTCGCGCTGATCATCGTGAAATAGATTACGTCGAGGAAGCTGACCTTGCCGTCGAACGTATCCTTCAGTCCGTTGCGTTCGATCCAGTGAATCAGGATGAGGGTCGCGAGCAACACGACCATCGCCCCGAACCTCCATCCCAGGCCGAGCCAGCCGGTCAGGCGCGGCTTGCGCCGAAGCACGAGCAAGTTAGCGCTGTCGTGCGCCGAAGACATTACGGATCTCCAATCCTCAGCCTTCCTCCAGATCCCATAAACGTCTGTAGTGGTGAGAGTTGCGCATCGTTGCCCAATCCGTGTTGGGCATCGCCGACTTGGTAGGTGTCTGAACGAGGAGCGGCCGGCGGCAAAAGACGTTACGGCGAAATCGCGCTCGCAATGATGTTGGCGTGGCGTGCGAGGTGCCGCCAACCCTTGCCGGCGCGAATGTACACGTTGGTGTAGCGCCGATTCAGGGTCTTGCGGCCATACATCCGCGCCTGCTCGCTTGCAGCGGCGGGGAACACTACCTCACGGCCCATGACCACGCCTACATCGCCGGTAATGACGACATCCTCGGGCGTGCGTTCGAATACCTCGTTACGGATTTCGCCCGAGGCAACCATCCGTATCAAATCGTCTCGCGTCAGAATCCGGTTGTTGGGAGCATTCACGCGTAGATTCGGATCCGAAATATTGCCGATCGCCACCAAGTCCTTCGATGCCACCGCAAGGCGCTGCTGCGCATCTGCGGCCAGAACCGCTCGCTCATCGGCAGTCTGGTCTGCGTAGGCCGGGATTGCAGCGAGCGATGGCTGAGCAAGCAGCACTGCTAGGGTAGCAGCCCACGCAAGCCCGGGAAGCCCACAGACGTTCATGACGTTTCTCCAGCCGCGAAAGCGGCCGTTGCAGTTGGGCGCATTTGGACGTCGGCGCTAGTGTCCGCTTTCCATCCAAAGCGGACACTGGCTCATTCGATTTCGAGCCAGGCAGTTTCATCTTCGACGGGCCGGGGAAGTCGACCTTCCAGCCATTCCGCGACCTTTCCCGGAGACATGCTGCCATTCGGACACTCAATGACCCACGACAGGAAGTCTCCTGGACCGCCATTCATGTAAGGGGGCGGCGAAACCGGCTTGAAGGTAGTTGGAAGGGGTTCCGAAACGGAAAGGTAGTTCAGGACGTGGCCCAATTCCTGAACCGTGTTCCACGCCAATGGGTGGTCCACACTGATGGAAAACTTCACCCACCAAATTTCATCATCGACGCCAGAGCCGAAGCCTCCGCTTGGAGTGTTATTGACCTCAACGGCGGGTATGCGTCGCAGAAACGAGATGAGGTTGTCGAAGCGGGGATCGTGGACAGGCTCGCTCATGCGGGCGGCTTACCATCGAAGTGTCCGCTTTCAATCCAGAGCAGACATTGCCCCCGAACCCAACTTTTTCGTTGTTTAATAAACTAGAGCAACCTCTATGCCTTGGTCGTTCTGACGACGAGGGATCATGCAGGCTGCCGAACCACCCGCGATTGTCGTACCGAGCGCGCCAGACGAAGACATTATCGAGGTTGTCGCCACTCGACCGGATCAGGCGCAGAAGATCGATCGCCGGATCTACAGGGTAAAGGAAACCCCGCACTCGGCGCAGGCCGACAGCCTTCAATTGCTGCGCGGCCTGCCGGCCGTCACGATCACTCCGGATGATCAGATCCTTCTGCTCGGTGCCGCCGGGGTCACGATTTTGGTCGATGAGCGGCCGGTTCACGGCGATGCGATCCAGTACCTCCGGACGCTCCACGGAAGCGATATCGAGCGGATCGAGATCATCACCAACCCGTCGGCGCAATATTCGGCTCTAGGAACCGGCGGAATCATCAATTTCGTCCTCAAGCAGACGAAGAGCGAAGGGTTGACGGGGTCGGGAAGCGTGGAAGCTTCCTCCCTGGGCCATTTTGAGGCCACCGGTTCCGTCAAGGAGAAGAAGGGCAAATGGACCTACGAGGTTCAATTGCAGGGGCGAGCCGGCCGATATGCGCGATCGACCTATCACAAGCTCCGCACCGTCGGGGTCGATCCAGCCAATCCCACCATCAATACCGAGGACGGTGGAGGCTCGGCCCGATCGAGCAACGGGTATGTGAGCGGGAAAGTCACCTATGAGCTGGACCCGAAAACAAACATCTCTGTCGAAGCCTTCGGCGGGGGCGGCATCAACGATTCACGAAACGATATCGAATTCGTCGGACTGACACCGGACTTCGCCACCTTTTCCGAAGTCCAAAGACCGGGTGGCTCGGCCACATTCCTGGGCAGCCAGGTTTCGTTCGACCGCAAAGGAAAGACGGACGGCGAGACGCTGAAAGGCAGCGCCGTGATATTCGGCAATCCTCGCGACGATCAGCATCTGTTCGACGAGACAAGCGACGGCGGTGCCTATTCCAAGCGACAACTGAACCAAAGCCGGTTCGCCAACGCCAATGTGGATTGGGTTCATCCGATCGGGAAGGATCGCATCCTTTCGCTGGGCGCAGGCCTGGAGACGGAGAGTCACGACCGGCGGTACATTTTTTCGTCGGTGGGCGGCACTGGCCTGTTCGGCCCGGATGCGGACGAATCCTTTTCGTCCGATCAGCGCAAGACCTCGGCTTATGCGACGTTTCAGAAGACGTTCGGAAATTGGATCGTCATGCCGGGCGTTCGGCTGGAGCGGCTGGATCGAACGATCAAGAGCCCCGGCTTTCCAACGTCGAAGGTCACGAGGACGAACCTTTTTCCAACCTTCCACCTTGAGCATCCGCTCAGCAAATCGCTCAACCTGACGCTGAGTTACAGCAAACGGTTCGATCTGCCGTTCATCGACAATTTGCGCCCGTTCCCGGTCTTCCTCGGAGCGCTGGCGATCGAAAACGGGAACCCGAACCTGCGCGACCAATCCACCGACGCCTATGAGCTCAACCTGCATTACAGCCGCAAAAAACTCGAAATCGGCTTGATCATCTATGACCGGGAAACGGACCGGGTCTGGAGCGGGAGCTATTTCGTAAACGCCAATGGTCTCAACGTTTCGAGCCTGATCAATGCCGGTCACAAGTCCGATCGGGGCGCGGAGTTCGATGTCAGCACTCCGTTATTCAAGCGCATGAAGGGAACGGCGAGCATCAACCTGTTCAGCAGCCGAGTCCCGATCGACCCGGTCAACAGCGACGATTTCGACGAGAGCTTTCGGTACACCGGGAACGCGACGATCGAATGGCGCGGAAAGGATCGCCCAAAGAGGCCCGGAGATATCGCCCAGTTGCAGCTGACCTATGAGAGTCCCTCGCGCTCGTTCCAGATCCGGCGAGACAGCCAGTACTCGCTCAACTTGTCCTGGACGCACAGCTTCAGCCGAAGCGCTGCAATGACGGCTAGCATCGATGGTATCGGATCGACGAGATACGGCCATCGGTTGATCGCTCCGACGATCCAGGAACTTTACGAGCGCCGCGATCGAAATCCGGTGTTCGAGCTCAAGCTGACGAAGGCGCTTGGAACACCAAAATAAGTTGCCGCGTCAGGAGAGGTGCCGCAGCGGTCGGGTTCAATTGATTATGACGAGCAAAGCAATCCCCGACTGAAGGCGCCCGCAGGCAGGTCGTTCGGAACGTTTCGGCTGTTTAATCATTTACTTTCGGAGATCCGTCCGTGTTGACGTAGCCCCCCGGCTCAAACGCGATGGTTTCTCCTGTCGCTCACCTCGCAACAAGCGAGGAGCCTGTCGAAGGCAGAGGCGGTCCTCACTCGGGCCGCCTTTGCTTTGGGCGCTTCCATGATACAACGATCTATCCGCGTGGAGCGTGGGCCCTAAGGTTCTGGGGGGACCTATGGTTATGTATCGGGTCTACCGAGTTGACGGTCTCGGCAAGTTCACAGCGGCGGAGTGGATCGAAGCCGACACAGACGAACAAGCGCTGAGCATCGCTCACGAGATGTGCCACGCGGTCGGTTGCGAGGTCTGGGAACAAGGCCGCTTCGTCGGCAGAGTCGCGGCCAGTTCGACGTAAGACCCTGAAAGTCTCGCCCAATCGGGGCTCTGGAACCAGGGCTGTTCCCTTTAAGGGGCAGAAGCGGCCCGGTCCCGGGGGCTCCCCGAGGGCCCGGGCCGCACTGCACCGCAAGCGACGCCACGAGCGACACCGATGCAGCCCT
>JBKPKZ010000098.1:0-1918 GCA_046731355.1 Pseudomonadota bacterium
CCTTGCCGCGCATCCGCTCGCGCCTGGTGAGGACGTCCTGGAGCGTATTGTCGAGCGCATGGCCGATGTGCAGCGAGCCCGTGACGTTGGGCGGCGGCATGACGATCGTCCACGGCTCCTCTTCCGGCCGTTCGGGCCGAAACAGGCCTTTGGATTCCCAGTGGTCGTACCAGCGCTGCTCGATTGCAGCGGGATCGAAGGTTTTCGGCAGCTCGCTCATTGCCGATCGCGGTTAGCGATGCGGCGGTGCAGCATCAACCTACTGCGGCCGGTGGTTCTGGGTCAGTCTGAAATTTCGGGGGGCAGACTCACGCTCTTCGCTGAAGAGGCTGATGATCACCCGAACACAGCCCGCACTAGGCAACGCTGGCGCCAGCCAACATCCCTGCGATGGCGCCCACTCCCTCAGCTGCGAGAGGAAGCGTCAAACCCGCCGTGGCAGCTAAGAAGCCGACCAAAGCTACGCCGAAGATGCCACCGCCGAGCACGATCGACAGCTTCTCAGCCGTGAGTTTGCGCATATTGTGGCTCCCGTTCCTCGGACCTTTGAAATGACCGTTTACCGGCGCAGTAAGGACCGTTTCCCCTTGTTAGGCTACTATATAAGCGGCTTATTTTGAAAGTGATCCACTACCCCGGTTGCTTCAAGTAGCGGCCAAGCCAGTTGAAGACCTCGTCGTACCACTGGATCGAGTTTCTGGGTTTCAGGACCCAGTGGTTCTCGTCCGGATAGACGAGGAGGCGCGAGGGGATGCCCCGCCGCTGGAGCGCCGTGAACGCCGCGATCCCCTGCGTATAGGGAATCCGGAAATCGTTCTCGGATGTGATGACGAGCTGCGGCGTCTTCCATGAGGTCACGTAATTGACCGGGTTCCACTGCTCGAACGCCGCGGGATCCTCGAAATAGGCCTTCCCACCATGCTCCCACTCGTCGAACCACAATTCCTCGGTCTCGTAGGCCATTGCGCGGGCATCGAAGACGCCGTCGTGCTGGACGACGCACTTGAACCGGTCGGGCCAACGCCCTTCGATCCAGTTCATCATGTAGCCGCCATAGGAGCCGCCAAGGGCGCAGGCATTGTCGGCATCGAGCTGCGGGTCATGGCCGGTCGCGTAGGCGAGGCCCTTCTGGAGGTCCTCGAGCGGCCAGCCGCCCCAGTTCTTGTTGATCGCGTCGGTGAAGGCCTGGCCGTAGCCGGTCGACCCGTGGAAATCGATTCCGACCGCCGCATAGCCCGGGCCGGTGAAGACGCGCGGGTTCCAGCGGTACGACCAGCTGTTGCTGAACGTCCCCTGCGGGCCGCCGTGGACGAGCAGTGCAATCGGAAGCTTCGTCGTCACTCGAGCAGGGCGTAGCGTCCAGCCCCAGACCGTGTCGTCGTTGGCGCCCTTGAAGCTGAACTTGTCGAAGATGACCGGGTCGAGCTCGGCGAGAAGCGCGGCGTTGGCGCTGGTCAGCTGCCTCGTTTTGCCGCGGCGGTCGACGAGGTAGATCTCGTCGGGCGCCATGATGCTGTTCATGGTCGCGACCGCTCCGCCGCTCGGAAGCGCCCGGACGTTTCCGAAATGCCCGTCACGGGTGAGGCGCGTGACCTTTCCGGTTGCGACGTCGACCCGGAACACCGGCTGTTCCAGAACATCTTCCGCGGTCACCAGGATCGACTTTCCGTCGCGGGCCCATTCGATCGAGCCGACCGAGCGGTCCCAGTCCTTCGTCAGCGCGCGGGTCTGGCCGGTCGCGATGTCGCGAAGCTGAAGCACCTGACGGTCGGCTTCGTAGGTCGGACGAGCCATCGCGAAATAGGCGAGCGTCTTCCCGTCCGGCGACACCGCCGGGAGGTTGTCGGTCCCGTCATTGGCGTCGGTCAGGTTGGCCGGCGGAGCGCTTCCGTCGGCGGGGCTCGCGAAAATGTCGAGG
>JBKPKZ010000099.1:0-5472 GCA_046731355.1 Pseudomonadota bacterium
AAGGAACCCGACTCGGGCCGAGCGCATTAACGCAGCCAAAGTCAATATGTAAAATGAGTAAGAAAAATGAGGAAGCTAGCGTGTGCGCTTGCGGCTGCGGCCGTCTGCGCTCTTAGTGCCCCCACTGTTTCCTCGGCCGCTTCGGTCGAGACGGTCGAAGCGCAAATGACGGCCGCAAGCGCGGCCTCCATTGCTCGCCAGGACATGTTCGACGCGTTCGGTGAGGACGAGGTCGAGCCAGGACATTATTTGTGGCGCGACGTTCCGAGGGAAGCTGGCTCGGAACGGGTCGTCATTAGCCTGACGGACCAGCTCGCCTATCTCTACCGTGGCGAGACCCTGGTGGCGGCGGCCTCCATCTCGACCGCAAAGGCGCCGAAGATCACTCCGACCGGCATCTTCAGCATCCTCGAGAAGCGCCCGATGTATCGGTCGAAGAAGTACGACAATGCGCCGATGCCCTTCATGCAGCGCATCGACCAGTACGGCATCGCGATGCACGCCGGGTACAACCCGGGCGAGCCCGCCTCGCACGGCTGCATCCGAATGCCATCGAAGTTCGCGGCCAAGCTGTACCAGGTAACGGATGTCGGAACGCCGGTTTTGATCGGCGCCTGACCTTTGCGGGGAGGCCGAGCGAGCCGAGGACAAGCATGGACAGGACAATTTACGACGAAGCAAGTGAAGTAGAGGCCGAAGACGGCGTCGTATCCCTCAAGGGGCCCGACGCCGTCGACGTCCGGATGACGCCCGACGCGGCCGAGGAGACATCCGATCGCCTGAACACCGGCGCGATGAAGGCTCGCGGGCAGCGCTACTTCGAGGATCGGAAGAAATGAAAAAGGGCCGCGTGGGCGGCCCTTGGCATGGATTCGGAAGGTGACGAAACGAAAGCCGTCCGGGTGGAGGGTGGGGTGTCAGGCTCCCGCCCCATCACCTTCCGATGCCTGCGTCACGATCCCTTTGGATCGTACCGCAAGGTATGCGCGGAACGCTCTGAAATCGGCACGCGTAGACGGGACAGAATCTTCGAAACTCCCCCACCAACGACAGGCCGACCCTTCAAACGCCCCGAGTCGCGCTTACCCAAGGCCGGAGATTAGCACGAAATTTCGCAAGCGCGGACTCTTCTGTGCATAAGTCAGTGGATCGCCTTCGCTTTTCCTTGACAGGGGCGATCAGCCGATCGTCGAGCCGTCCTTCAGGCGCACTGGAATCCTCAGGTAAGACACCCCGTTTTCCTCCGCCGGAGGCAGTCGTCCGGCGCGGATGTTCACCTGGATCGAGGGCAGCAAAAGCTTGGGCGTGGAGAGGGTTGCGTCGCGTTCCTCTCGCATTTTGACGAACTCGTCCTCGGTGACGCAGGCGGCAAGATGAACGTTGCGCCGTTGATCGGCGACGGTCGTCTCCCAACGATACTCGTCACGGCCCGGAGCCTTGTAGTCATGGCACATGAAGAGCCGCGTTTCCGGCGGCATCGAAAGCAATTTCTGGATCGACCGATAGAGCTTGCGGGCGTCGCCGCCGGGGAAGTCGGTCCGAGCGGTCCCGTAGTCCGGCATGAACAATGTATCGCCAACGAAGACCGCATCGCCGACGCGATAGCTGACGTCGGCGGCGGTGTGCCCCGGAGTTTCGATCGCCTCGAGCTCAAGCCCGCCAATCCGAATGCAATCCCCGTCGGCGAGCAGAAGGTCGAAGTCGCTTCCGTCGACCTTCAGGTCGTCGGCGCAGAACATCGGCCGAAACACTTTCTGAACGTCGCGGATCTTCGCGCCGATCGCGATGCGGGCACCCGTCTTCGCCTTGAATAGAGGCGCTGCCGACAAGTGGTCCGCGTGGGCGTGCGTCTCGAGGACGTGGGTGACCGTCAGGTCGTTCTCTGATGCGGCCTCGAGCACGCGCTCGGCCGACCTCGTATCGACGGTCCCGTCGACCGGATCGTAATCCAACACCGGGTCGATCACGACCGCTTTGCGCGTCGCGGGGTCCCAGACAAGGTAGGTGATCGTATTTGTCTGATCGTCGAAAAAACCGCGGATTTCCGCTTTGTCGCTCATTCCTGATTAGAGGCTCGCTTGAGCCTCGGAATCAAGGCCGCGAATCGCCTGAGTCGGTTGCCCGTCCCGCGTGCAGGTCGGCGAGTTCCTCGTGTCGACGTCGTACATCGGGATCGGCCGCGGTTTCAGCCATTTCGCGGCAATGCCGCTCACGCTGACGATGATAGGCCATTTGATCGTACGACATGGCCAACTCCAGCTTGCAAGCGGTAGCTTTGTCATGCTGACCAGTAGCGCCATGCCTGCAAAAAAGGACGGCGCCAATGCACGGTTGTTAGCACGGTCGTGTAACCCTACCCATTCCCCCTCAGCCGGGCCGTCCCGTGTCCGAAACGATCCAGCGCTTACGGCTTTTGCCTATTCAGAGGTCGACTTCCTCGAGTGTCGTGGTCTCCGGCGCGGGCAGGCCGCGGGCCTTGATTTCCTGGTGGAGTGCTTCCCTGCGCATCGCGAGACGATCGCCCAGCGCCTCCAGGTCGACATCGGCTTCGCGGGCCTGGGCGAAGAGGCCTTCCTTGGGCTTCTCCTCTTCCTCGACGTGATGCTCGATCTCTTCCTTCAACACCTTCAGCTTGGCGTCAAAGAAGTCGTCTGACGGCTCGCCAGCCTCGATCTCGGCGATCAGGACCTTCGCGGCGTCATGCTCGACGAGGCTCTCTTTCAACAGATCCTCGTCGGCCCTCCCTTCGAGAGCGGGATAGAAAATCTCCTCCTCGATGATGGTGTGGATTGTCAGCTCCTTGCAGATTTCCAGGGCGAGCTTTTCCTTGCGTCCATCGCCCCTTGCCTTCTCGAATTGTTCGAAGAGGTCCTCGACCTTGCGATGGTCTTCTTTGAGGAGAGCAATAGCATCCTTAGACCTGGAACCGGCCATGAGTTGGTCCTCCTTCTCTTGCGAGTGAACAACTTCCTCAGTTGGTTGTTCCTGAGCCGATGCGTCGTGAAAGTGTAACTATTTCAACGCCCAAGGGCGTGGACTGGAAGGGTCTCGGCTACCTAGTCTCCATCGTCAGCGTCTTCTTCCTCGGTGCCATCGCCTGGCCGAAGCCCGAGGATCCGGCATGGCACCTCCCGGCCCTGATCGCTGGCATGGCGCTGTCGATCGTCGGGATGGGCCTGCGCTACCTGGCCCATCTCAAGCAGCAGAAGGAACTGGCGAAGGTGGAGGCCGAAGCCCGGCGCTAGGCCTTAGCCGCGAGAGCGCTTCGTGACGCGACCGCCGTTGCCGTCGCCACTGGAGACATCGTCGTCGCTCTCGTTGCGAGCGACCGTACGCGAATCGGTCTTGCCGTTTTTATCGATCTCCATCCAGTCGCGGAACGGCAGACCATAGATCATGTCCATGACCTCGAATTCCAGCCCTCCTGGCTGGCTCGTATTGCTGTTCCAGAGGGCGACGACGCCGCTTTTCTTCCGGGGATCAAACAGGATCAGCGAACGGTAACCGGCAACGCCGCCGCGATGGCCGACGATGTGGTGGCCGGCATAATCATAACTGCGCCACCCGTAGCCGTAGTCGGCCTCGCCCAGACGCTCGAGGAACTTGCGCATGCGGCCGCGCTCCCCGGGAGTCTTCACCAGCGGCGCGTGCACGGTTTCCAGCACCTTCGGCGACACGACGTCCGGCATCTCGCCCATCTGCGCGAGCATCCAGAGCGACATATCCTTGATGTTGCTGTTCACTCCTCCAGCGGCCGGAACACGGTAGTAGGAGTCGGTCAGCTTGATCGGCCGACGCGCAGCGTCGTGGGGCTTGGCCCAGCTCTTCGCGTCCATCAGCCCGTTCATCGAGACGCTCGCACCGGTCATGCCGATCGGCGTGAACAGGCTTTGCTTGATGGCCTTCTCATAAGGCTGGTGCGTGATGCGCTCGACCAGCTCGGAAGCCCCGTCATAGGCAACGTTCTGGTAGCTCCAGCAGGTCCCCGGCGGGCAAACCAGGTTCAGCTGCGCAAGGCTCTCGCGGAGAAACTTCGTGTCCTGCCCTTCCTCGAGCTTGTTGTCATAGGCATTGCGGTAGAGCCCAAGGCGGTGACTGAGCATGTCGCCGACCGTCGCGCGATTTTCAGCGCCCGCTGGAAGTCTCATCGACGGCACATAGGAACTTACCGGGCCGTTCAAATTCACCTTGCCCTGCTCGGCGAGCTTCGCGACCATCGTGCCCGCGACGCCCTTCGAGACAGACGCCCAGCGGAAGACGGTATCGGGCGTAACCGGCTCGCCCGAGCCTTCCTCCGTCTCGCCATAGCCCTTGAGGAAGGTGATCCGGCCGTTCTCGACGATGCCGACGGCAAGGCCGACCATCGAGTGCTGCTCGCTAAGTCGCTGGAGGCGGCGATCAAACGAGGCATAGTCGACGTCCTTCCGCGCATCGGTCGACAGCGCGGCGAGGCGGACATGGGAATTCGGAATCGTGTGGGCGGCAAGCTCCTGTTCCTGCGGTCCACGCATGGCGAATGCCGCCGTTGCAAGCAGCGCAAACGCACCAAGCCCTACGATATGCGGCTTTTCCAAAACCGATCTCCCCAACCCCAACGCCGGTGTGACCGTCGCGGCCAATTCGCTCAACGGGTCGCCCACCCCTCTGCGGCGAAGCGGGCGCCTCCCACGACGAACGACGCGCTGGCCATGGCCGCTCGCCTCGCTTAAAGCCCTCGCCGATGCAGTTTCTGAAGACCTTGTTCTGGGTCGTGGTCGCGGTTTCCCTGGCGTTGCTCTCAAGGAGCAACTGGCAGGACGTCACCTTGAACCTCTGGAGCGACATCCAGATCGACATCAAGCTGCCGGTCCTGATCGCTTTCATGTTCCTTTTGGGCTGGCTTCCGACCCTCCTCATCTACCGGGCGAAAATCTGGCGGATGCGCGGCCGCCTCGAAAGCTTCGAGCGGCAGCAGGCCGCCGTCGTGCAGGAAGTGCCGGGAGCCGACGAAGCGCCGGCCGTATGAACCCCATTTTCGTCGCCATCGACACGCCGAGCCTTGAACACGCGCGTGTGCTTGCAGAGCAGGTGCGCGGCCATGCAGGCGGCGTGAAGCTCGGGCTAGAATTTTTTTCCGCCAACGGCCCTGCTGGCGTCGCGTCAATCGCTGCGCTGGGCGTGCCGGTCTTCCTCGACGTCAAGCTTCACGACATTCCGAACACCGTTGCCAAGGCAGTCGAGGCACTCCGTCCGCTGGAGCCCGCGGTTCTGACCGTTCATGCCGCTGGCGGACGGGCGATGCTGGAGGCCGCAAGGGCGGCCGCCTCGCCGAACACGAAAATCGTCGCGGTCACTGTCCTGACCAGCCTCGATAGCGGCGACCTGCAGTCGATCGGAGTCTCTTCGGAACCGCGCGAGCAGGTCGAGCGGCTGGCTCAACTTGCAAGATCCGCGGGTCTCGACGGGATCGTCTGCTCCGGCGCCGAGGTCGCA
>JBKPKZ010000100.1:0-33428 GCA_046731355.1 Pseudomonadota bacterium
TCGATGAGGCGCGTGACGCGCATCGACCAGTCCTGCATTGCCCCTAGCTGCACGGTCCTCTCCCCTGACACAGCTGTGATTAGTGTGGCTGGAGCAGGTGGCGCAGACAAGCGCTTTAATTTTGCTGCCGAGCGACGCGAACTTGCGAAACGGTGACAGCTAGAAGGGGAGCTTCATCCCCGGTGGGAGGGGCAAGCCGCTGGTGACCTTCTGCATCTCGGTATTGGCGGCGTGGTCAGCCTTGGTGCGAGCATCGTTCAAAGCGGCGGCAATAAGGTCTTCGACCATCGCCTTCTCGGACGGCTGAAGGAGGCTTTCGTCGATATCGATGCCAAGGATCGTGCCCTTCGCGGTCGCGCGGATCTTCACGAGGCCGCCGCCGGCAACGCCTTCGACTTCGATGTTCTCGAGGCTCTGCTGAGCTCTCTGCAATTCGGCCTGAGCGCTTTGCGCCATCTCCATGATCTTGTTGAGGTCCAGGTCGGGCATGGGTCAGGCGCCTTTCGTCGAGAACGATTCTAGAGTGGCATCCGGAAATGCTTCAAACGCGGCTTGAACCGCCGGATCGGCAAGCACTTCAGAACGAACGCGCTCCTCGGCCATTTTCTCCTGATCGAGAAGCGACGGCTCGCCGGCCTCGTCGGAAATCGAAACCTGCCAAGCTTGTCCGGTGGCATCCTTCAGCGCGCTGGCGAGGTCGCGGGGCCAATCGGTGCCGAGTGGGCGCATCGGTTTCAGGACGAGCTCGGGCGGAGCAAAGCGGACAAGGCCAACCTGGTCGTGAAGCTGGACTGCAAGCTGATGTTTGCCGCCGGCCTCGAGTAGATTGATCACGCTCTGGAAATCGGTTGGAAGCCGTGCGGTGTGGCCGCTCGGCTTTGCCGGCACGATTGACGGTGCGGGCGCAATCGAAGCATCTGCCGAGAGCCGCGAAAGGACGCTGGCTGGATCAGGCAATTCTGCCGCGTGGATCAGGCGAAGCAGTGCCATCATCGCTGCCTCGCGCGGATCCGGAGCAAGCTGGACGTCCGCCAAGCCTTTCAAAAGCATCTGCCAGACGCGGTGGATCTGACCCCAGCCAAGCTCGTTGGCGAGGCGCTCCGCCGCTTCACGCTGCTCGGCCGGAAGCGCCTCGGCGCTTGCCCCGGCCTTGGTGCGTGTTGCGAGGTGCAGTTCCTCCATCAGCCCCCGGATGAGCGAAGCGGGGTCGATCCCAAGGTCATGCGCTTCGTCGAGATCGGAGAGGGTCGCCGCGGCATTCGCGGAAAGAACATGCTCGAGGAGGCGGCGAATGCGACCACGGTCGGCGAGGCCGAGCATGTCGCGGACCTGCTCCGCGGTGACCGTCCCAGCGCCATGGGCGATCGCCTGGTCGAGAATGGATAGGCCATCACGAGCTGAGCCTTCGGCGGCGCGAGCAATCATGCGCAGAGCGTCGTCCTCAACATCGACGCCTTCCGCCTTTGAGACCTCGGCGAAGTGCGCAGTGAGCGTCTCGGCAGGAATTCGGCGAAGGTCGAAACGCTGCGTACGCGACAGGACGGTGAGCGGGACCTTGTCGACCTCAGTCGTTGCGAACAGGAATTTCACGTGCTCAGGCGGCTCCTCAAGAGTTTTCAACAACGCGTTGAAAGCATTCTTCGAAAGCATGTGAACTTCGTCGATAATGTAGATCTTGTAGCGCGCGCTGACCGACGCGTATCGCACTGCATCGATGATCTCACGGACGTCATCCACACCCGTGTGTGATGCGGCGTCCATTTCTATCACATCAATGTGTCGTCCCTCGGCGATTGCCTTGCATTGTTCGCATATTCCGCAGGGCTTTATGGTGGGGCCACCCTGCCCGTCCGGGCCGATGCAGTTCAGTGCCTTGGCGACCAGCCGCGCCGTGGACGTCTTGCCCACTCCGCGAACACCGGTGAGCAGGAAGGCATGCGCTATGCGGCCGCGCTCGATCGCATTGGCCAGCGTCTGGACCATGGCGTCCTGGCCGATCAGCTCGGAGAAGTTCTGGGGCCGATACTTGCGAGCAAGCACACGATACGGAGAGGCTGCGGCCTTCTGAGGCACCTCAGGCAGGTCGAGGCCGAGGCCGAGGCCAGGCGATTCGGGTTCTTCCATCAGCTACGGTTTAGGGGCGCTCGAGGGTCCGCGCCAAGGCTTGAAGGTGGGAGCCGGAACGACCCGAGACGAAATCGTTGTGGCTGCTTCCTTCCGGATCTGACCAGGTTGGCGACAGCCTCGTCCGCCCGACTCCCGCGGCGCATATGGGTGAAGACCTTGGGACGCGCAAGTTCCCCACATATCATGCCCTTCATTGACCATTCACTCGGCCTGCCGGATGTCGCGACGGCTGAGCCGGAGGCTGCCTAAATGCTCCCTTTCGCCTTTATTCCGTTTCTAGTTGCCGCCGCGCAGGCGGAGGAACCGCCGAAGCCGATCACCGTCACCGGATACCGCTGGGCGCCGTTCCTCAGCCCGATGGGAGAGCCGTTTCGCTCACGCACGCCGGATGACGATCCGTTTGCACGCTGGTTTCACCAAGCCGACGGTGACCAGGACGGCATGCTAACGGCCGACGAAATGCGTGCCGACGCCGAACGGTTCTTCGCGGCGCTCGACGTCGATCGGGACGGCAGAATCGATTCCGAGGAACGCATGACATACGAGTCGAAAATCGCGCCAGAGGTTCAGGTCAACACCGATTGGAAACGCACCCGGCAGGAGTCCGCTGCAGAGGCCCGGTCGGGTGATGATTCGGACCGTGGCAACCGTCGGCGGCGGTGGTCGAACGAAATCGACGGATATCAACTGGACGGCCTTCAGGGCGCGGCACGATACGGCTTGCTCAATCTCCCAGAGCCCGTAGCCGGTGCCGATGCGAATTTCGACCGTTTTGTCTCCCTGGACGAATTCAGGCGCGCCGCCTCGTACCGCTTTCAACTGCTCGACAGAGATCGCTCGGGCAGGCTCACCTTAAAGAACCTCGAAGTGCTCCTGCCCTCCCGCCCCAAGGAGGGCCGCCACGTCAAACGCCCCAAGAATGCCGTCGACACGAGAATCGGTCTTCCGCTTCCTGAGGGGGACTAGGTCTAAACCTCGCGTCTCATCCCGTTCCTTCTGCGGGGTGGGATGCGCATTGAGGTAACCGACCTCCTTCAGCCATAGAGCCAGTTCTTCGACCCAGCAGGAATCCGGACGTCAAGCGTCTCCATGTCCTTGGTCAGGATGATCTGACAGGCGAGCCGCGATGTGCGGGTCGCGTGCGCGGCGAGGTCGAGCAGATCCTCTTCTTCGTCGCTGGCTTTGGGGAGCCTTTCGAAGTCCGATTTATCGATGATGACGTGGCAGGTGGAACAGGCCATCACGCCTTCGCAGGCACCCTCGAGCGGCTGGCCGGCCGCCCACGCGACGTCGAGCAGCCGCTGCCCTGGCTTCGCCTCAACTTCCTTGTCGAGCGTACCGTCGGCCTTGTGGAAGCGCACCCTGGTCACGCGGCCAGTCCCTGCTGCGCCCGAGCAGCGGCGTCGATGCGCCGAACTGCGGAAACGAGCTCCTCCTCGGTCGAATAGCGCCCGAACCCGAGCCGAATTGATGAGCGCGCCTCACGATCGCTCAGCCCGATCGCCTGAAGGACGTGGCTCGGGCGGCCCGAGCCGCTCGCACAGGCGCTTCCCAGCGAGAATGCGATATCGCGCAGGTCCGAAATCAGCCGCGCTCCATCGAGGCCTTCGCGGCGGACGTTCAGGTTGCCGTGATGGCGTTGCTCAGCACTGCCATTGAGCAGCCAGCCCGGGCCAAGTTCCCTGAATGCCGAAGCCCAGAGTTTTTCGATGTGGGCGAGATCCGATTGGCGACGCTCTGACGCCACCTTCGCGGCGGCCCCGAACCCCACGCACAATGCTGGCGACAAAGTGCCCGATCGAAGTCCCATTTCCTGGCCACCGCCATGGATAAGCGGCAAAGGCTCGAAGCCCTCGCGCATCCACAATGCTCCAATTCCCTTCGGTCCATGGATCTTGTGCGCCGAGACGGCAACGAGGTCCGGTCCTTCGGGGATTTGCACTCGGCCGAGACCCTGAACAGCATCGCACAGCATGACCGAACCGGCTTCGCGGGCAAGCGCAGCGATCTCCGCGATCGGCTGAATGACGCCAATCTCGTTGTTGACGAGCATCACGGCGATGATTGCGACCCGTTCATCAAGAGCCGCCCGAACACCGTCGAGGTCCAACAATCCATCCGGTCCGACCGGCAGGCGAGTGACGTCACAGCCGCTGCCTTCCAGCCATTCGCACGTGTCCAGAACCGCCGCGTGCTCGGTCGCAACGGTGACAATCCTGTTCCGGCCCTTCGGAGCTTTTTCGATCGTGCCCTTCAATGCCCAGTTCAGAGCCTCGGTCGCGCTACCGGTGAACGCGGCTCGTCCGTGGCTCAGTCCAATTGCTCGATCGACGTGCTTGCGCGAGACCTCGATCGCTGCTTCCGCCTCCCGCCCCCAGCGTGACGGAGAATGCGGATTGGCGAACTTCTCCTCGATCCACGGACGCATCGCAGCCAGGACTTCCGGAGCAACGGGAGTAGTCGCCTGGTAGTCGAGGTAAATCATGCCGCTTGAGACGCAGCACGGCCATGGATGCGCCGCCATTCCTCAATGAAATGGTCGACATCGGCTTGGGTCGTGTCCGGACCGAAGCTGACTCGGACGAAGCAGGATGCAATCTCCGCCGGCAAGCCCATGGCCTCAAGGACGATGCTCGGCTTCATGCTTCCCGAGGAGCATGCGCTGCCAGCAGACACTGCAATTCCGGCCAGATCGAACTGCACGAGCTGGCTCGAGCTGGCGACGCCCGGCATCGCATAGGAGCCGATGGTGGGAACCCGCGGAACTTCGGCACCAATGACGACGCCTCCGGACTTGGAGATCGCCTCCTCAAGGCGAGCTCGAAGCTCTTTCAGGCGGTCAAGGTCGTAAGGTCGGGCTTCTAACGCGGCGGCGAAGCCCGCGGCGCCGGGAACGTCCTGGGTCCCACGGCGATAGCCCTTCTCCTGACCCCCGACAGGCTCAAGCCTTCCCAGATCCTTCACCAGCAGCACTCCGACGCCCGGGGGGCCGCCGAGCTTATGGGCGCAGGCAGCGATGAAATCGGCATCCGGCAATGGGATCTTGCCAGCGCCCTGAGCGCAGTCTGCCAGCAGCAGCGACCCCGCTTCACGAATTCGGGGAGCAAGCCGATCGAGTGGCTGGATGATCCCGGTCTCGTTGTTGACCTGCTGGATTGCAATCAGAGCGGGCCCTTCGGCCAGGGCTGAATCAAGGTCCTGCTCATCGATCAAACCGCTCGAGTCGACGCGAATGACCTTCGAAGCGGCGCCCATCGCGTGCGGTACGATCGCGTGCTCCGTCGCACCATGGGCCCGTCCGGCGAGGCGGGCTCGCTTCGCTGCGATCTCAACCGCTTCGCTGGCACCGGAAGTGAAGATGATCTCGCCGTCCCAGTCGAGCGTCTCGCCGATCGTCCGGCGCGCCTGCTCAAGGAGAGACCTCGATCCACGCCCTTCGGCATAGGGTGAATTGGGGTTGCCCCAGGCCTTCAGCGCATCGGCAATCGCCTTCTGAGAACTGGGTAGGACATGCGTTGTCGCCGCATGGTCGAGATAGATACGATTCGAGGGAGTCAAAACTCGCGGTTTCCTGCCGTTGCCAGTTGAAGCGCCACCCCTATATAGGAGCCGCCGCCGCGGTGCACCCGCACTCGCGGCCAACGGTTACGTGAGCACCAAACAATCCATGCCTGAAGTCATTTTCCCCGGGCCGGAAGGCCGCCTCGAAGGTCGTTTCCACCCCGGCACCCGACCGCGCGCTCCAGTCGCGATGATCCTGCACTCGCACCCGCAGGCGGGCGGCACGATGAACAACAAGATTGTTCAGCTGCTCTACCAAACCTTCGTGAAGCGCGGCTTCGCGACCCTGCGGTTCAACTTCCGCGGAGTCGGCAAGAGCCAGGGCACGTTCGACAACGGCATCGGCGAGCTCAGCGACGCGGCCTCGGCACTGGATTGGGTGCAGCAAATCCATCCGGAAGCGGAGACGACCTGGATCGCCGGCGTCAGCTTCGGCGCCTGGATCGGAATGCAGCTGCTGATGCGCCGCCCGGAAATCCGCGGCTTCATCTCGATCGCTCCCCCGGCGAACATGTACGATTTCAGTTTCCTCGCGCCTTGCCCGTCGTCGGGAATCATCATCCAGGGCGAGGCCGACGAAGTCGTGACGCCAAGCGCGGTCCAGAAGCTCGTCGACAAGCTCCGCACCCAGCGGCACATCACCATCCATCACGACGTCATCCCGGGCGCGAACCACTTCTTCGCGAACGAACTCGACCTCTTGATGAAGAGTGTCGACGACTATCTCGACATGCGGCTGGCGACCGACAAGCCGGCACCGGCAATCACCAAGCGCTAGATCGTCCAGACCAGAACGTTCATCACGAGAACGGCCGCGGCACCGATCATCAGGAAGCCGCGCCCCCTGCTTTCCTTGGCAAGAGCGAGCTTCGCGCCCCCGATCGCGAGCAGAAATGCCGCGATCATCGCGATCGCCATCGCTGCCGAACCCATACCCGTCAATTCACCCCGCCGATTTCACTAAGGCTTAACCGGTCAGGGTGCATGACGCCATTCATGCCCATTGAAGAGCAGCAGGCACGCCTTGAAGAGGCGTTCGACCGGATCGAGGAAACGATCCTGCCCTGCATCGCTATGATGCTGGAAACGCTGCTCGAGGCGTCTGAAGGCGTCGCCGAGACCGATCCGAAGGTGCTCGCTGCCGAGTTGCAGACGCTGGCTGCCGAGCTGGAGGAGCTGACACGAGCGGTTGAGCGCAGCAGCCCCGTCCATGTCGAGCCCGGCGAATACAAGACCGCCGCCGCCTAAGCCTGTTCTGAAAGGATCTCGGCGTGCAACGCCGGATCAACGTTCCCGCCTGACAAAACAATGACCGTGCCTTCTGCTGGCTCGACTGAACCGGACAGGAGTGCCGCCAGAGCGATCGCGCCGCCCGGTTCGACAACGAGTTCGTGATTGTCCCACGCCCAGCGGACGGCAGTGCGCACGGCCTCCTCGCTTGCAGTCACGGCCTTGGCATCGACGTCGCGCAGGATCCCGAAGGTGATCGGCGACACCCGCGGCGTCTGAAGCGCGTCGCAGAGCGTTTGCGGTGCGTCCGAGCTTACCGGCACGATCTCACCAATCTCCAGCGAATGCTTCATGTCATCCCAGCCTTCCGGCTCAACGATCACGATCTCGGCTTCCGGGCAGGCCAAGGCGATTCCCGAAGCGAGTCCGCCGCCACCGCAAGGAATGATGATCCGCCTGGGAGCCATGGGCATCTGCTCGAGAATATCGAGACCGACCGTGCCCTGCCCCGCCACGATATGCACGTCATCGAAGCTCGGAACGACCGTGGCACCGGTTTCGCTTGAAATGCGGGCGGCAATATCCTCGCGGCTCTCCCGGTAACGGTCGTAGAAGACGATTTCAGCGCCCTCCCCTCGTGTACCATCGACTTTCACCACCGGTGCGTCGCTCGGCATGACGATGATTGCCCGGATTCCGAGGCGTCGCGCAGCGATTGCGACACCGCGAGCGTGGTTGCCGGAGGAGAAGGCGACGACCCCCCGACCCTTCTCATCGTCCGAAAGCTGGAGAAGTCGATTGCTTGCCCCCCTCAACTTGAAGGCGCCCCCGGTCTGCAGACACTCGCATTTGAGCCAGATTCGGTGGCCTTCGATCGTGGATTCGATGAGTGGAGTCCGTTCGACGGAGCTCGAAATTCGCTGGCCGGCGTCAACGACCGCGGATCTCGTGACGATCTGATGCGTGCTCAAGTCTATGATTTTCCTACTGTTTCGATCAACCGTTGCACGAGAGGGACAAGTGTTCCGAGCGAAGACGAAACCGGCCCAAAAAACCTTTACTTAACCGGACCCCCTCCATATATCGCGCTCCCGCTGCCCCATGGGACTTCCAACCGCAAGGCAGCTCTTTCGTCGAACTACCCAGTTGGAGGTCCCTTGAGTTGCACAAGCATCATCGCGCGCTGGGGCTAGCTGCCGCCCCGTCCGGCATCCTCAGCGGTGCCGACATCGCAATGCTTCGTCCGGTCCAGCCGGTGACCCTTCTGCGTCCGCACGCTGCGCGTCGCGCTGCACGCTTCTTCGCAGAAGAGTTTCCGGGCCGCTCGCTCTATGCAGTCAAGGCGAACCCGTCGCCGGACCTGCTGAAGGTATTGTGGAACGCGGGCGTCACGCACTACGACGTCGCATCGATCGGCGAGATCCGCCTCGTTCACGAAACACTCCCGGAAGCCGTTCTCTGCTTCATGCACCCGGTTAAGGCCGAGGAAGCGATTGCCGAAGCCTATTTCGAGCATGGCGTCCGCACCTTCTCGCTCGATACGCTCGATGAGCTCAACAAGATCATCCGCGCGACTTCGACGGACGATCAGATCGCTGGCGACCTCAACCTGCTCGTCCGCCTCCGAGTCAGCTCGGATCACAGCAAGCTCAGCCTTGCCTCGAAGTTCGGCGCCGAGCCTGACGAGGTAAAGCAGCTCCTGATCGCCACCCGCCAGGCGGCGGATGCCCTTGGAATCTGCTTCCATGTCGGCAGCCAGGCGATGAGCCCCGCGGCTTACGCCGAAGCCATGGCCCGCGTTCGCGACGCCATCGTCGAGGCGGCCGTCACGGTCGACATCGTCGACGTGGGCGGCGGATTTCCGTCGTCTTACCCGGGCATGGAACCCCCGCCACTCGAGAACTACTTCGCGGTCATCCACGAGGGCTTCGAGAAGCTGCCGATCAGCTATTCGGCCGAGCTGTGGTGTGAGCCGGGCCGAGCGCTCTGCGCCGAGTACAGCAGCATCGTCGTTCGCGTCGAAAAGCGCCGCGGAAGCGAACTGTACATCAACGACGGGGCCTATGGCGCCCTCTTCGACGCCGCACACATCGGCTGGCGCTACCCGGTGCGGCTTCTTCGCGACGAGGACTCGGGCGTCCGTCCGACCCAGTTCAGCTTCTACGGCCCGACCTGCGACGATCTCGACCACATGGCCGGCCCGTTCGAGCTTCCGGGTGACGTCAAGGCCGGCGACTATATCGAGATCGGCATGCTCGGAGCCTACGGCTGCGCAATGCGCACCGGCTTCAACGGCTTCGGTACGGAGCGCACGGAGATCGTCCAGGACGAGCCGATGGCGAGCCTCTACGCCACCGTCGAGCACAAGCGCTCGAACGTCGTAAAGCTGTAACCGTTTGTCCCCTTCCGTTCCGGCGGAAGGGGAGCTAACCGCCATGCGCGGAATTTTCGGGGTGAGGCTGTCCCCCGCTTGGAAACGACATGCCCTCTTCGCCTAAATCCGGCCTCGACGGCGAGGTCGGACCATTTGGAGCATGAAATGACGACCGATACTCTGAACAAGGTTCAGGACGCCGAGCGGATCAACGACACCCGCAAAGCGGAGCTTCTCTCGACGCCGATCGAACACATCGACATCACCAAGTTCGACGCCCGCCCGATCATCGACTCGATGGGCAAGATGAGTTTCACCAGCCGCGACCTCGCCCGAGCGACCGGCATCTACAACACGATGATCGAGGACCCGAATTGTTCGATCATCCTGGTGATTGCGGGATCAACCTCGGCCGGCGGCTGCATGGATCTTTACGCAGAGCTCGTGAAGTCCAACATGGTCGACGCGATCGTCGCCACCGGTGCCTCGATCGTCGACATGGATTTCTTCGAAGCGCTTGGCCACAAACACTACCAAGCCAATGAAATTCCTGACGATGATACTTTGCGCTCGCTTTACATCGACCGCATCTACGACACCTACATCGATGAGCAGCAACTTCAGGATTGCGACTTCACGATCGGCAAGATTGCCGATGGCCTGGAGCCGCGCGCTTACTCCAGCCGCGCCTTCATCCGCGAAATGGGCAAATGGCTGTCCGAAGGCAACGCCAAGAAGCAGGGCAGTCTCGTCCAGCTCGCATACGAGCATGACGTGCCGATCTTCTGCCCGGCCTTCGTCGACTCATCGGCCGGCTTCGGCCTCGTGAAGCACCAGGTCGACGCGATGAAGCGCGGCGGCCATTACATGGTGCTCGACGCGATCGCCGACTTCCGCGAGCTGACCGACATCAAGATCAAGGCGGGAACCACCGGGCTGCTGATGATCGGTGGCGGCGTTCCGAAGAATTTCACGCAGGACACCGTCGTATGTGCCGAAATCCTCGGCCACGACGACGTTGAGGTGCACAAATATGCCGTGCAGATCACCGTGGCCGACGTCCGCGACGGCGCCTGCTCCTCCTCGACGCTCCAGGAAGCGGCGAGCTGGGGCAAGGTGTCGACTGCGATGGAGCAGATGGTGTTCGCCGAGGCGACCAGCGTTCTTCCGCTCCTGGCATCCGACGCTTGGCACCGCGGCGCCTGGCGCAATCGCGAGAAACGGCGCTTCGCCAAGCTCTTCGACTAATCGATTGCCAACCGTAACGAACTGACGCAGCCTCCCCCTGGAAACAGGGGGAGGCTTTTCATGTCTTACAGTCCGATACTCGCGCCCGTTGTGGCGCTGGTCGCCTGGTCTCTGGTCATGCTCGTGTGGATGGCGATCGCTCGGCGGACCGCCTTTGCAAAGCTCGGCATCAACTGGGGCACGATTCCGCGCGGATCGCGCGGTGTAAATCTCGACGGGCGAGCGCCGGACGAAGCTCAATGGCCTTCCCACAACTACAACCACCTGATGGAGCAGCCGACCTGCTTCTACGCGATCGCGATCACGCTGGCGCTGATGGACATGGGTCACGGCATCAACCTGTGGCTTGCCTGGGCCTATGTCGGGCTTCGCGTCCTCCACAGCATCGTCCAGTCGACCGTGAATATCGTAGCGATCCGCTTTCCGATCTTCGCACTCGCATCGCTCTGCCTGCTTGGGCTGACCGTCCACGCGGGGGCCCGCATCCTGCACGACTGCCTAGGCTGGCACGTCTTTATGCACTAGCGGGCGAAGCCGGCGGCTAGCTCGACGTGGGTCGACCAGCGGAACTGACCGACGGGACGAACCCACTCAAGCCTGTAGCCGCCGTCCACCAGCAGTTTCGCGTCGCGGGCGAAAGTCGCGGGATTGCAGCTCACATACGCGATTCTCTGGACGCTCGAACCCGCAAGCGCCGTCGCCTGGTGCTCCGCTCCGGCCCTGGGTGGGTCGAGAACGACGGCGTCGAAGGTCTTGAGTTCACGATCGTCCAGAGGCCGTCGATACAGGTCGCGATGGTCTGTCACGATGGCCGGCGCTGCCCTCTTGAGTGAATGAACCGCGTCGCGCGACGCCTCGGCCGAATAGACCTTGCCTGACAGCGACAGAGCGAATGTACCCAGGCCGGCAAACAGATCTGCAATCCGCTCTGAACCACCGACCGCCTGGCGGACCGAGCCGATCAGCGCCTGCTCTCCATCCTCGGTCGCCTGGAGGAAGCCGCCGACCGGAAAGGCGACGGAAATATTTGAAAGCGTGATCGTGGCCGGAACAGGCTCGTAGAGAGTCTCCGCTCCCAAACCCTGATCCATCGACAGCCGGGCAAGGCCGTGACGCTCGCAGAAGGCGGTGAGCGCTTCCATCGCCTCGTAGCCCTCGGGTTCGATGCCCGTGAGCAGCAGGTCGACGCCCTGATTCACGAGCGTCATCTGGACCTCGCCCGTCCTCCGCGGCTTCAATAGTCCGCCGAGCAGCTTCCGAAGCGGCGCTACCAGTTCGAGCAGTTCCGCACGCAGGATATGATTTTCCTGCATGTCGACGATATGGCTGGACCTGGCCGCGTTGAAGCCGATTACCGCTCCTTGCCCAACCTTCAGCGCCCGAAGGCTGGCCCTCCGTCGGCTCTTTGGAGGGGAAAGGTGCGGGTCGTGTATCTCCGTGGTCAGGTCATGCTGCGCGAGCGCCGTCTCGACACGCGAAACCAGATAGCCCCGATACGCTTCGTCATCGACGTGCTGGAGCTGGCAACCGCCACATTCCGGAAAGTGACGGCATGGCGGCACTTGGTGATGCGGACCGGGCAGGATTGTCCCGTCACCGAGCATTTGGTCGCCGGTTACTCCGAACGGAACGTGCTTGCCGCTCGCAGTGACGCCGTCGCCGCGTGCGGCAATTCGAACGACTTCGTCAGTCATTCAACGAGTCGAGCGCTTGCGGAATGGCCTCGATGAGGTCGTCGGCAATCATTCGAGGTCCCGCGATCTCGGCTGCCCGCCCATGCAGCCAGACTGCCCCGCAGGCGGCGTCGAAAGCGTTGAGACCGCGTGCGCGCAACGCTGCGATCATCCCGGAAAGCACGTCGCCGGTCCCCGCCGACGCCAGCCAGGCCGGCGATGGTGGAGCGAACCCCAATTGGCCCTCGGGCGATGCGACCAGCGTGTCGGCACCCTTGTAGACGATCACCGCGCCCGATCTTGAGGCAGCCTCGAGCGCACGCTCGGCCTTCGATCCAGCGGATTTGCCGAAGAGCCGTTCGAACTCCCCTTCATGCGGGGTCACCACCGCATCCTGGCCAAGAAGCCGCTCCGCTTCTCCCAAATGCGTGATTCCGTCCGCGTCGATGACCTTCGGCGCTCGCGAAGTCAGCGCCAACGTCAGCAATTGCGGAACATCGCCCATGCCGGGGCCAACGAGCAGGCATCCAATCCGCTCGTCGTTGAGTTGGGACGTGTCGGTCTGGACAATTGCCGACGGCAGCCCATCGATGCTGCGAGATGTACTCACCCGGACATAGCCTGCTCCGGAGCGAGCCGCGGCCCTCGCTGCGAGCGCAATCGCTCCAGGCATCTTTCCGGCAAGCAGGTGAACCAATCCCCGGCTATACTTATGCCCCCCCGGATCAAGCGCGGGCGGCGCCAGTGGAGCGATTTCAAACCATCGGCTGCCCTTCTCAATTCCAATATCGGCGAGCACGACACGCCCGCATTTGTGCATTGATGGCATTAGGCGATGTGCGGGCTTCAACGCCCCCAACGTCACCGTCATGTCGAAGCTCGGCACCTCGCTAAGCTCCTCGCCACGATCGCTTTCGACCCCACTTGGAATATCACAAGCGATCCGGGCCCGGGCCGCTCCGGCAAGCCTCAAAAACTGCGTGAGCAAAGGGCCATCGAGTCCGCGCTTCAGGCCAGTACCGAACAAGGCATCGATCATGAGGGGCGCCGGACCGATATCGCCGGTGAGCGTCTCGACTTCGCCCTTCCACCGGTCCCTGGCCCATTTTGCGGCTTCGCTCCTCGGCTCCGAGATTGAAGCGACACGGACGGGCAAACCCCGTTCGGCCAGATAGCGCGCCGCCACGTAACCATCCCCGCCATTGTTGCCTGGTCCGCAAAGAATGAGTGCCGGCATCTTGCCGACATAGGAGTAGGCGGCCTCGGCAAGCGCAGCCCCCGCGCGCTCCATCAGGCTTTCGACGCTCGCTCCGGCGTCGATCGCTCGTTGCTCGGCTGCGCGCATGGCTTCGGCGGTCAGGATCGGTCTCACGCGCGGGCCTTAGCGCAGCCTTGTCACCTCAAAAAGGTCGAGAGACGCCACCATTCGCGCGGAACGGCGACTTCCGCCTGGTCCCTGGCCTCTTCGCTTTCGAACAAGGCGTAGCAGGTTGCTCCGCTTCCCGACATTCGGACGAAGCTCGCTCCCTGCTGAATCGATAGCCAGGCCAGAACGGTCCCGATGAGCGGCACCTTCTCCACCGCAATGGGTTCAAGGTCGTTCCGCCCACCTCGCCAGTTGTCCAATGGCCCTTTGTCTTCGCCATTCCAGCCTGCGAAAACGTCTGCGGTTGAAAGCGCAACACGTGGATTTATAAGGAGAACAGGCGAATTGCTAAGGCCAAGCTCGACCGGTTGAAGTTCGTCGCCCGCACCGTCTCCGCGAACGCTCATGCTCAGCAGGCAAGCCGGTACGTCCGCGCCAAGGCCAGGTGCAACCGCGGCCGCATGCGTGGGGTCGATATTCCACAGGCGGGTGAGCAGCCGCAGGGCTGCGGCGGCGTCGGCGGACCCGCCGCCGATGCCTGAAGCCACCGGCAGGTTCTTAGTTAGAACAAGCGCAGCACCTTGATCGGCGCCAGCGCTTTTGCGGAGCGCCCGAGCTGCCTTCATGACGAGATTGTCTTCGGGATCGCCGAGCTCCCCCGCGAACGGCCCGCTGACCTCGAATGTCAGATCATCTGCAGCGCTCGCCGCGACCTGGTCGCCATCGGCGCAAAATGCGAAGATGGTCTCGATCCGGTGACGGCCCGCCGGCAGCTTCCCACGAACATGCAGAGCGAGGTTGAGCTTTGCTGGAGCCGGCTCCGTCAGCTGCATCAAGGCGCCGCGTTCGCCGGTGTCAGGCCGGTTTCGATCTTGGCCTTGAGCCGTGTCGCAACTTCGTTTTCCGCCGTCACCAGGGCGGCGGACCAGGCATAGCGTGCCTCGAACTTGTTGCCGGCCTTGTAGAGCGCATCGCCGAGGTGCTCGTGGATCTCGGCCTGCGTCGGATCGCCCTTCGCGGCGCGGGAAAGGATTTCGATCGCCTCCTTGGTGCGGCCCCGCTTGAAGACCGCCCACCCGAGCGAATCGGTGATCGACGCGTCATCGGGAGCGAGCGCGCTTGCCTTCCGGATCATCGCTTCGGCCGCATCGAGCTCTTCACCGCGCTCCAGCCTCGCATAGCCCAGGAAGTTGAGGATCAAGGGCTCATTTGGAGCGAGGGTCAGAGCCTGAGTCAGCAACTGGCGCGTTTCCGGCCAACGGTTGGCTTCTTCGAGCGCACTGGCCTGCAACAGGAGCAAAGGCCAACGATCCTCGGCGCGGGCGTCGGGGCCTATGAGCTGGAGCGCACGACCATAGGCTGCCGCGGCCTCGTCATTGCGCTTCATGTTCGCGAGCACGTCGCCGAGGCGAGCGTAATCGCTGACGTCGACCGAGCCGCTCGAGATCGCTCGCTGCGCAATCTGCAGTGCTTCTTGTTGCCGATCGGCACTGACCAGCGCGCGGACTTCCGCATCCCGAGCCTGCGCCGACAGGGGATCAGTCGGGGCAACCGAGCGAAGCACGGGCAACGCCTCATCGACCCGATCACGACGCCCGAGCATCAGCCCGAGAACGACCGCCGATGCGCTGCTCTCCGGGGACGCGTATCGAGCGACCTGTGACAGAGACACGGGCATCTTATCGTTGTGAAGGCGGTTCAGCTCCGAGGCGAGAACGATGAGCAGCTCGGAGAAGGCCCTCCTGCTATTATCGATGCGAACGCCGGTTTCCTTGCCCTGAAGCAAGCGCTCAACAGCTCCGCTGGACCCCGAGCCGAGGCCCTGCAGAATGGCCGTTGCCCGGGCCTTGTCGCCTGCAGCAATATAGGCGTCCGCAAAAGCGAGGCGCATTCGACCCTCACGGCCCCCGCCCAGCTTCAGTGTCTGGTCGACGAACGGCTGCGCCTGCGCCGCGTGCCCGAACTTGATGAGGATGAGAGCCCGATTTTCAGGGCCAAGTGCAGCGAGCAGGTTATTGGGCGAAACGCCGTCGAGCGCAGCGATCGCCTTTGCCTCGTTCTTGGCGTCGGCTTCGACCCAGGCCTCGAGAAATGGGCCGACGAAACCGACGTCGCCGGCGTCGGTTGGCTGCCTGAGCAATGCGAGCGCGCCTCGATTGTCGTTGGACCGGAGCGCTTCGGCAACCTGAAGCATGCGTGCTTCCACCGGAGTGTTCGCCGGCGGCAGAGACTTTACGAGTCGAAGGGCTAGTTTCATGTCGCCGGCACTAATCGCCTGCGACAGGGCCTCCTTGGTGATCGGCTGGCTTGCAGCGCTGGTGTCTACAAGCTGGGCCAGAAGCTGGGCTGACCTTGCGTGATTGCCCTCAATGGCGGCAGCCCGGGCTTCCAAATACGTCCGACCGGCGTTCGATGAGACAATCGCCTGTGCGGGTGTCGGCACCAGAAGAGCGCCAAGGACCAATGCTGCCGGCAGAGCCTTACATGTTCGGATAATTGGGCCCTCCACCGCCCTCGGGTGTGACCCAGTTGATGTTCTGGGTAGGGTCCTTGATGTCGCAGGTCTTACAGTGGACGCAGTTTTGGGCATTGATCTGAAGCCGGGGCTTTCCGTTCGAATCTTCGACAAACTCGTAGACGCCTGCCGGACAATAACGTTGCTCGGGCCCGTCGTAGAGTGCCAAATTCACCTCAATGGGTACGTTCGCATCCTTTAGCGTCAGGTGAACAGGCTGATCTTCCTCGTGATTGGTGTTCGACAGGAAAACCGATGTCAGCCGGTCGAACGTCAGCACTCCGTCGGGCTTTGGATATTCGATTTTCCGGACCGCCTCCTTGCGTCGAAGCGTCGTGTTGTCCGCCTTGTGTTTCAGCGTCCAGGGCAGCCGGATGCCAAGCTGTCCGAGCCACATGTCGAAGCCGGCATATAGCGTGCCGAGGAATCCGCCGAAATGGGCCACGGCAGGCTGGGCATTGCGGACCATCCGCAATTCCTTGTCGATCCAGCTCGAGCGTACCGCAGGCTCATAGCTCTCAAGCACGTCGTTTGACCGGCCCTTCGACAGCGCATCGAACGCCGCTTCGGCCGCCAGCATCCCGGACTTCATGGCCGTATGAGTGCCCTTGATACGCGGAACGTTCACAAAGCCCGCCGAACAGCCAATCAAAGCACCGCCAGGGAAGGCCAGTTGCGGAATCGCCTGCCAACCACCTTCGTTGATCGCACGGGCGCCGTAGGACAGGCGACGGCCTCCCTCGATCTCGGCGCGAATGGCCGGATGGGTCTTCCAGCGCTGGAATTCCTCGAAGGGCGAAAGATAGGGGTTCGAGTAGTCGAGCGCGACGACGAAGCCCAACGCGACCTGGTTATTCTCCTGGTGGTAGAGGAACCCGCCTCCCCAAGCGTCGTCGAGCGGCCATCCCTGCGAGTGAATGACTCTGCCGGGCTTATACTTTTCGGCAGGAATCTCCCACAACTCCTTGACACCCAAGCCATAAACCTGCGGACCGGAATTGTCGCGAAGGCCAAATATGCGCACCAGCTCCTTGGTCAGGCTGCCGCGGGCCCCTTCCGCGAAGAAGGTGTATTTCGAATGGAGCTCCATACCCGGCTGAAAGTCCGGACGGTGCGAGCCATCGCGGGCGATGCCCATATCGCCTGTGGCGACGCCCTTGACCGAACCATCCTCGTTGAAAAGCACCTCGGCGGCGGGGAATCCCGGGAAAATCTCGATGCCAAGTTCTTCGGCCTGGCCCGCGAGCCAACGGCAGAAATTGCCAAGGCTTAGCGTGTAGGTTCCCTTATTCCGCATGAATGGGGGCAAAGCGACGTGCGGCATCCCCCACTTGCCCGTCTTCGACAGAACCCAGTGGTGGTTCTCGGTCACGGGAACGGTGAGCGGCGACCCCTTCTCATTCCAATCCGGGATCAGCTCATTCAGTGCCTTGGGATCGATCACCGCGCCCGACAGGATGTGCGCTCCGACCTCGCTCCCCTTCTCGAGGATGCAAACCGAGATATCGCGCCCGGCGTCGGCGGCCAGCTGCTTCAGGCGGATCGCCGCGGACAGCCCGGCAGGACCTGCGCCGACGATCACCACGTCATAGGCCATGGATTCGCGTTCGCTCATCGTTCTCCTCGTCGCACAGGCAGGGCGCCTTGCCCACGACAGCCCTGCTTTTCCTTGACCCCGCCGTCAATGCTGGTGGATGTCTTTGCGCCATGGGTGGGGACCACGACCGCTTGACCGCGGCCGAGGCGGCCAGCGTAATTGGCTGGTGGCTCGAGGCCGGCGTCGATGTCGCAATTCAGGAGCAGCCGCGCGCGTGGCTGGGTGCGGCGGCCGCACCCACTGCGGAGGCGCGAGTCATCGAGGCACCCGAAACCATTCAGGAGCGTCCGGCCAGCCTGGACTCTTTCCGCAAATGGCTTGCCGAAGACCTGTCACTTCCGCTCGCGAAGGGCAGTTCCCGAAGGATTCTTCCGGTCGGGCTCGAAGCAGCGGAAGTCATGCTTCTAACCGATATGCCGACTCCCGAGGATGTGGCGGACGGCCAACCGATTGCAGGACAGGCGTGGGAACTGACCGGGCGGATGTTGGCGGCGATCGGGCTCAGCACGGAGCAGGCCTATGTCGCCAGCCTTAGCTGCTTCCACAGCCCGGGGACCCGCCTGACAGGCGATGAATTGGAGGCTTGCGCGGCGATCGCCCGGCGGCATGTCGCCCTTGCGAAGCCGAAAAGACTGTTGCTTCTGGGGGATACCCCCAGTCGTGCCCTGGTCGGCAAGCCGCTTACAACGGCGCGCGGGCATGTTCACAAAGTAGAAGGGGTGCGCACGGTAGCAACGTTCCACCCGCGATTCCTGCTCGACAGGCCGTCGAACAAGGCTCTCGCGTGGCGCGACCTTCTGCTTCTCATGGAGGAAGAGGTTTGAGCATCCATCTGATTCTTGCAGCAGCCGCGGCAGCGGCGACGCAGGGCCAGGCGCAGGATCCGCTCGCCCCGCTTCCGACCCAGCCTTCGGTAAGCCCGCCATCCGTGCTGGTCCCAATTCCGAGCACCCAGCCAGCTGTCGTCGTTCCGAATGTCCTTCCGCCGGCGACCGCTCTTCCCCAGGCCCAGGCACCTGTCACGATTGTTAATCCGCAGGCGCAGGCGCCAGTCACCATTGCCTCTCCGCCGCCGGTGGCCCAACCAACGGCGCCCGTCGTCGCGGTCAGGGTTCCACGCAACTGGCCCGAGGTTTTTTCGGCGATCCGCAGCGGGCGCTGGGCCGAGGCGCAGGCTGGAATCGCATCGCTTCCACAGGACATTCTCACACCCGTCGCCAAGGCAGAGCTGTACACCGCGAAGGGATCGCCAGCGGTTTCGCTTGGCCAGATCCAGGCGCTCCTCGCCGAGGCTCCTGAGCTTCCGCAGGCCGAACAACTTTCGCGCCTTGCGCTCACGCGCGGCGCGTCCACCTATCCCTATTACGTTGCCAGGAAGCCCACGACATGGCTCGGGAACTCGCCCGGTCGCTTTCGGGCCAGGGGCGTGAGTGGGGAGCCAGCAGCGGACCAGCTGAGGGCCCAGCTCGATCCGCTCGTCAAGGCCGACGACGCCGTCAATGCCGAACTGGCGCTCATGCAGAGCTCACCATACCTTTCTTACGAAGCGCGCGCCGAAGCCGGCCAGCGCGTCGCCTGGTCCTATTTCTCTATCAATCGCGATGCCGATGCGCGACGCGTCGCCGACACGTACCGCCAAGGCGCGGTCGGTGAATGGGCGAGCCAGTCAGCGTGGGTTTCCGGCCTCGCGTCCTGGCGGCTCAATGATTGCAGTGCCGCGTCGATCTCATTCCGCGAAGTTGGCGGCCGAGCCCAGCAGCGCGAATTATCGGCGGCCGGCTACTATTGGGCCGCCCGCGCGGAGCAGATGTGCCGCAGGCCCGGCGCGGTCGCGCCGCTGCTGAAGCTTGCGGCCTACTCTCCCGAGAGCTTCTACGGCCTGCTCGCTCGCGAGACCTTGGGCATCGACAAGCGCCTTCCGCCCGACATCCACAACGGAACTCGCGCGATCGAAAACCTTCCGAACGTAAAGCGCGCCGAAGAACTGCGGAACATCGGCCAACCCTGGCTTGCCCAGGAGCTGATCCAGCATCAGGCCCAGATCGGTCGGGTTCAGGACCACCACGCGCTGATCGAACTCGCTCGCAAGCTGGACCTGCCCTCGGCGCAGTACTGGCTCGCCCATAACGGCCAGTACGGCGCGATCGTCGACGCGGTGGACCGATACCCCATCCCGCGCTGGATGCCGCGCAACGGCTGGCGCATCGATCCGGCCCTCGCCCTCGCTCATATGCGCCAGGAATCGAACTTCCGCACCGACGTCGTCAGCCCCGCGGGCGCGGTCGGCCTCATGCAGGTTCTTCCGACGACCGCCAACGCGATGGCACGCCGCAACGGCTATGACGCGGGCAGCCTCTACGATCCCACGGCAAATATCGAATATGGCCAGAGCTTCATCGAGACGATGCGGGGCTCCAGCGCCACCCAAGGCCAGTTGCCGAAGATCATCGCCGCCTACAACTGCGGTCCGCTGCCGGTCGCTCGCTGGGCGTACATCGCCCCTTCCGATCCGCTGCTCTGGATCGAGTCCATCCCATATTGGGAGACCCGCTACTACGTTCCTGCAGTGCTTCGGAACCTGTGGGTCTATCAGGGACTGGCAAACGCCGAGACGCCGACCCTGGACGCTCTAGCGCAGCATCGCTGGCCCGCCTTCCCGACTGCCAGAACCAATCTTGCCGCCGTCACTGAAAGGCCGGCCGGAGAGCCTTAAAGCCCGTCTGTTCTTGTTATGTTCCACCTTGCGGCGTAAATTCGCTGCATGCCGATCGAGTCGATCAAGGGACGCGGAGCGACGCGCAATCAAACCCCGACGCGCTTCAACCTGAAGGAGCGCATGGTCGAGGGTGAGTGGCTTGATTCCGTCGAGGCCCTGGACGGGGTGCCCAAGCGGCGGACCACCGTCACAATCGAGCATCCGAAATCGATCCTCACTCGCAATCGGTCACCGGATATCGGCTTCGACCGCTCAGTGAACGCCTATCGCGGCTGTGAACATGGCTGCATCTACTGCTTCGCGAGGCCGACCCATGCTTATCACGATCTTTCGCCAGGGGTGGATTTCGAATCCCGGCTGTTTGTGAAGCCGAATGCGGCGCAGTTGCTGCACGCGACGCTGTCTCGAGCAGGTTACGAATGCGCGCCAATCGCGATGGGGACGAACACCGATCCCTATCAACCGATCGAGGAGCGCTGGCGGGTGACACGATCGGTCGTGGAGCTACTGGTTGAGACGAGGCATCCATTCACGATCACGACCAAGTCTGATCGGGTGCTCCGCGATCTCGACCTTCTGAAGCCCGCCGCGGAGCTGGGCATCGTGTCGGTCGCTTTGTCGGTGACGTCGCTCGACCCGAAGATTGCGAGAACTCTCGAGCCGAGAGCGCCCACGCCTCACCGCCGTATCGCTGCGATCAAGGCGCTGAACGACGCGGGCGTGCCCTGTTACATCGCCATCGCTCCAGTCGTTCCACAAATAACCGATCATGAGCTTGAAGCCCTTGTCGAGGCCGGTGTGCAGGCAGGGGCGCGTGGCGGCTTCTATTTGCCAGTCAGGCTTCCGCACGAGGTAGCACCGCTTTTCCGCGCATGGTTGAACGAGCATTTTCCCGACCGCGCGAGCAAGGTGATGGCGACCATCCAGTCACTGCGCGGCGGGCGCGACAATGACCCCAACTTCTTCAGCCGGATGCAGGGCCAGGGCCCGTGGGCCGACTTGCTCCGCACTCGCTTCGAGAAGGCCGCGAAGAAATATGGCCTTCCACAAGCGAAGTTCGCGCTTCGCCGCGACCTGTTCGAACCACCCCAAGGCGACCAGTTGAGGCTGCTTTAATGGAGATATGCGTGCTTTTTATCGAAGTCCGGGGTGACTTGGGCGGCTCCCCTGCCCTACGCGTTCGTCATGCGTAACCAGTTTCTCGCCGCGCTTCTGCTCGCGTCCGCCGCTCCCGCCCTCTCCCAGACAGTCCCGCACCAGGTCGCCGACCTCCGCGATGGCGCTCTCAAAGATGATTATGCGTGGGACATCGTCGAAGGCCTGACGACCGAGGTCGGCCAGCGAATGGCAGGCACGGAAGCAGAGGGCCGCGCCCGCGATTGGGCCGTGCGCAAGCTGAAGGCGATGGGCTTTGCCAACGTCCGGGTCGAGCCGTTCGACATGCCGGTGTGGACCCGTGGCCGGGAGGCAGCCGAGGTTCTCGGGCCCTTTCCGCAAAAGCTGGTCATCACGGCGCTCGGCAACAGCGCGTCCACTCCGCCGGAAGGGATTACCGGCGAGGTCGTAGGTTTCAACTCGATGGCCGAATTCCAGGCCGCGCCGGACGAGGCAGTTCGCGGCAAGATCGTGTTCGTCTCCCATTCGATGCCCAGAACGCAGGATGGGTCGAGCTACGGTTTCTTTGGCGCCCCGCGCAGGCAGGGACCGACGCTTGCGAGCAAGAAGGGTGCGATCGCGATCGTGGTTCGCTCGATCGGCACCGATTATCACCGCAATCCTCACGCCGGCGTCCAACGGTTCGAGGATGGAGCAACGCCGATCCCGGCGGGCGCACTCAGCATACCCGACGCAGAGCAGCTCCAGCGCATCCTTAAGCGCGGCAAGCCCGTCACGTTACGCCTGACGCTTGTCTCGCAGGTCACTCAGGGAAGTTCCGGAAACGTCATCGCAGAGGTGCCGGGACGCGATCCGAAAGCGGCTCCCATCCTCGTTGGCGGCCACCTCGACAGCTGGGATCTTGGGACCGGCGCGATCGACGATGCTTCCGGTGTCGCAATCACCACGGCCGCCGCCAAGCGCATCATGGACGCCGGTCGCCCATTGCGGACAATCCGCGTCGTCTGGTTCGGCGCTGAAGAAGTCGGACTGTTTGGAGGCCTCGACTATCAAAAGAAGCACGGCACCGAGCCCCATCATGCGATCGCGGAAAGCGACTTCGGTGCGGACAAGATTTGGAAGGTCGACAGCAAACTTGGCAAGGATCGTGAAGCCGAAGCCAAGGCCCTACAACTTGCATTGGCACCGCTTGGGATCGTTCCGGGGTCGCTGGAGAAGGCCGATGGCTCCGACATCGAGCCCCTGCTCAACGCCGGACTCCCCGGCGTCGGACTGAGCCAGGACGGTACCCATTATTTCGACATCCACCACACGCCCGACGACACGCTCGACAAGGTGGACCCGACAACGCTTCGTCAGAATGTCGCGGCTTGGACCGCAATGCTGGCGACACTGTCGGGCGGAATTGAGCCGGAGCCGAAACGGGCCAAGCGGCGTTAAGACGGCAAAAGGGAGGATATCATGCGCATTCTTCTTGCCGTTCCGCTCCTGCTGCTTGGCGCCTGCCAGGTGAGCAAGGACGACAATTCAACGACCCTGTCCTTCAACGAGGACCTGGCCGAGAACACCGCGGAAGACATCGGCAATGCGGCCGAGAATCTCGGCGGAGCAATTGCCAACGAAGCCGATGAGACGGCCGACAAGGTCAAGAACGAGGTCGGCGACGTCGATGTCGACGTGAACGTCAGCCGCGACAAGGACTCGCACGACGGCAATCGCCAATAGCGTGGTTGTCCCTGCGCTGCCCTTCGTCTAGCAGGCCCGCCGTCGGGGAGTAGCGCAGTCTGGTAGCGCATCTGCTTTGGGAGCAGAGGGTCGCAGGTTCGAATCCTGTCTCCCCGACCATCCTGCGGACGAAGTCCGCGGCGCTGTGAAACCGTTTACACGCGCGCTCTTGCAATTGTCGCTCAGACCTTGAGGACTTGCTTCCCGTAACACTGCCGTATCGTCCGATTCGGCGCCAACCTGGGGAGAGGTATGGTCGAAGCAAGTCCACAGCGCGCCAACATGGGATACATCGGCGCAATCGTCGCGGTTGCGACAATCGGCGGTTTTCTATTCGGCTACGACAGCGGCGCCGTGAACGGCACCCAGGAAGGCCTGCGAGAGACTTTCGGTCTCAGCGACGCGGGCCTCGGCTTCACCGTCGGATCATTGCTCATCGGCTGCTTCATCGGCGCGTTCTTCGCCGGGCGACTGGCCGACCTGATCGGCCGTCGGAACACGATGATGATCGCTGCGCTCCTGTTCCTGGTCGGAGCGCTGATCCAGGGTTCCGCGCACGATCATATGATCTTCGTAATCGCCCGTCTCGCCGGCGGCATGGCGGTCGGGGCGGCCAGCGTCCTCTCGCCCGCCTATATTTCCGAAGTTGCTCCAGCGTCCATTCGAGGACGGCTGACGACACTTCAGCAGATCATGATCATCATCGGCCTGACGATCGCGTTCGTGGTGAACTACTTTCTCGCTTTGAGCGCGGGTGAATCGACCGCCCCCTACTGGGCCGGGATCGAAGCCTGGCGCTGGATGTACCTGATGCAGGCGGTTCCTGCCGCGATTTTCCTGGTCGCGCTCATCTTCATTCCGGAAAGCCCTCGCTACCTCGTTTCCAAGGGTCGCGAGGAGAAGGCTGAAAGCGTTCTTGCCAGCCTGTTTGGAAGTGGCGTTGCAGGCGAGAAGCTGCGGGAGATCCGGGCGACTTTCGCCGAGGATCACCGTCCGCGCCTTAGCGATCTCAAGGCGCCCGGCGGCGGAATTCGCAAGGTCGTATGGGCCGGCATCATGCTCGCCGTCTTCCAGCAGCTCGTCGGCATCAATGTCATTTTCTACTACGGAGAGACACTGTGGAAGCTTGCGGGTGTCAGTGAAGCGGCCGCCCTCCAGCGCAACATCATCTCGGGCGTGGTTTCGATCGCTGCCTGCCTCGTCACGATCATGGTCGTCGACAAGATCGGTCGTAAGCCGCTCCTTCTGATCGGCTCGGCCGGCATGGCCGTATCGCTTTTCACAATGGCCTTCGCCTTCAATAGCGGGACACTCGACGCCACCGGCCAGCTTCAGCTCACTCCCAACATGGGCATGGTCGCACTGGTCGCCGCCAACCTTTACGTGATCTTCTTCAACGGTACCTGGGGACCGGTGATGTGGGTTATGCTGGGCGAGATGTTCCCGAACCAGATCCGCGGCTCGGCGCTCGCGGTCGCCGGCTTCGCCCAGTGGTTCGCAAACTACCTGATCGCCCAGTCCTTCCCGGTCATGGCGGCGTGGAGCCTGACCGGTTCATACCTGTTCTACGCAGTTTCGGCCGTGATCAGCTATTTCCTGGTGCAGAAGCTGATCCACGAGACCCGCGGCAAGGAACTGGAACAGATGGAGGGCTGATCGCTCAGTCGTCGACGGGCGGGCTTGCGACACCCGGCACGCCGGCGGCGAAGGCGAACAGGGAGCCGGCCAGCGGCTGTTGATTCAGCTGCTCCGGCTTCAGCAGATGCCGGGCGGTCGTCGCGAAGGCCGTCTTTAGGTCCGCGCCACCGAAGGCGACCTTGGTGATGTTCGACACCGGGAAACGAACGCGCTCGATCAATTCGCCCGCCGGCGAAAAGCGCCGCGCTTCCCAGCCCGAATAGAGACTGATCCAGATGCCGCCTTCACTGTCGACCGTGGGCCCATCGGGATGACCGTCCTGCGGGTCAATCCGCACAACCAGCTGAGATGGCCCAAGCTGCCCGTCACCCCAGATCTCGCAGCTCGAGATCGTGCCGCCTAACGTATCGACCCAGTAGAGGATTTTCCCGTCCGGAGAGATAGCTGGGCCGTTGGTGATCGCGATGCTCGTAAGATTGGTCCGAGTCAGCTTCCCGCGGCAGAAGCAATAGTAGGCACCCGTCTTGCTGCGCTCGGTGTCGTCCATCGTTCCGAACCACAGGCGGCCTGACGGATCGACGACGCCGTCGTTCAACCTGTTGGTAGTACTATCGGGCTCGACCGCGACAAGCAGCGTGAACGTCCCCTTCTTCGGATCGAAGCGATGCAGGCCGCCCTGTAAGCCTGCGATGAAACCGCCACTTTTCGCAGGGAATACGAAGCCGACTTGCGCCGGCGCTTCCCAACTTCGCTGATCGCCGTTCTCGGGATCAACCCGGTGGACCTGCCGCTTCTTGATGTCGGTGAACCAGAGCGCCTGGTCGCGTTCGACCCAGACGGGTCCCTCACCGAGCTCGGCTCCAATTTCCCAAACGAGATGCGCTTGGCGGCTCATTTCACCTCCCCAGCATCGTTCGCCCGCTCATTGTGCCGGGCTAATCCAACCAAAAAGTTACCCGCTTAAGCCGGTTGTGACTGCAATTGCGCCGAAGATGAATAGCCGGAGTCGGCGACGGTCGGATAGCGTGCCCGCACTGATCATCAACGATGCGAGTCGATCACGCCATGGTCGCTCGCAAAGGCCGCCGCGGCGCCGAAAAGGCCTGGCTGAGGGTGCACGATCACTTTGACCGGCATTTCATCCATCATGCGCTCGAACCTGCCTTTGGCGATGAAACGGTCGCGGAAGCCAGAACGCGGAAGGTAGTCGGCAAGCCTGAGCCCGAGGCCACCGGCGAGGACCACGGCATGCGCTCCTTGAGCAAGGGCATAATCGCCCGCCGCCGCGCCGAACGTCAGGCACAAGCGATCGAGTGCGGCTGCCGCGAGCGAGTCTGTACCTTCTAGGGCCGCGGTCCAGAGATCTTTCTCGTCTCGAAGGGTATACGGACGCTTCTCGATCGTCCCTATCGCTTCGTAGATGTTGAGCAGGCCCCTACCGGACACCAGCCGTTCGACGGATACCCGGCGGAAATTCTCGCGAAGATGTTCGAGGATACGATCCTCAAGCGGATCGAGCGGCGCGAAGTCCACATGCCCGCCCTCGGTGGCGATTGCATCATATCCGTCGGGTCTCTTCAGGAGGCTCGCGACGCCAAGGCCAGTGCCAGGTCCGATAATGGTGATGACGCCCGTCCGGGGCAGTTCCTGCTCGGGCCCGCACACGTGGCGGTAATCGGAGGCCGCCAACCCGGCCACTGCATGCGCGATCGCCGCAAAGTCATTGACGATGACGAAGCGTTCGACCCCCAGCCGTTCGTGCATCAGCGCAGGCCGGATCACCCACGGATTATTGGTCAGCTTGAGGACCTCACCGCCAACCGGACCGGCGAACGCAATCGCTAGCTCGTGGGGGAGAGGCTGGTCGATCCGCCGCCCAAACTCCTGCCAGGCGTGCTGGAAGCTCGCGAACTCCCCCGTCTTGACGGTCACCGGCTCTCCGAGATCGACAACGCGGCCGTCGTCTATGGAGGCCAGCGCAAATCGCGCGTGCGTTCCCCCGACGTCGGCTGTCGCAATCGTCTTCATCGGCGCTGACTCCCCGTGCCTCCCAACGGGCGCCTCGTACTAAGCGAAGGCGGAAGCCGCCAGTGGCGTTTGCTCAGGCGGCGTCGCGTGCATCCTGCACGCCGTCGAACCGCGCCTGGGCGCTATGGATCGCCTCGACGTTCTCGATCGCCCAGGTCGCCAGGCCGCAGATCGGCTTCTGAAGAGACTGGCCGAGCTCGGTCAGCTCATAATCGACTCGAGGCGGGATCGTGGGCGTCACCGTTCGGCTGACCAGCCCATCCCGCTCGAGGTTGCGGAGTGTCAGCGTCAACATGCGTTGCGAAACGCTGGGGATCTCGCGGCGCAGCTCGTTGAACCGCTTCGACCCCTCGCCGAGCGTTTGCACGACGAGCACCGTCCACTTGTCGCCAATGCGCGCAAGCAGGGTGCTAATGGTCCGGCAGACTGGGTTTGCTGGGTCTTTCATCAGTCAGTCACCTCCATGTTCCCGTCGCACAAATTTGTTCTTCCGCCACAAAAAAGTGCGTTCTTGCGGGCGATTCCGCTGTGGTTATTTAGGGTGCCTCGGTAACAAATCCATACTTAGGAGGCAATAGTGACCATCCTGCATCTCGACTCCAGCATCAACGGCGAAAATAGCGCCAGCCGTGCAATCAGCCGTTCGATCGTCGAGCAGCTGAAGACCGGTCTGTGGGGCGAAGAAGTCGTTTATCGCGACCTTGCAGCGAACCCGCTCCCCCACCTCACGCTCGACGCCTTCGCCGACACCAGCGTGATCGACGAATTTTTCGCCGCGGACGCGATCGTCATCGGAGCGCCAATGTACAACTTCACTCTGCCGACCCAGCTAAAGGCCTGGATCGACCGCATCATCGTTGCCGGCAAGACCTTCCAATACACGGCCAACGGTCCTGAGGGCCTCGCCAAGGGCAGGCGCGTGATCATCGCCCTCGCTCGCGGCGGCTTCTACGACGACACCTCGCCGGCTGCGTCGCTCGAACACCTCGAGACCTATCTTCGCGGCGTTTTCAACTTCATCGGCATCGATCCGGAGTTCGTCGTTGCGGACGGTCTCGCCGTCAGCCCGGAGCACCGCGAAGCTTCGCTTAGCCAGGCACAGGGCCACACTCTGCGCCTCGCAGCCTAGAACAACGCGCTGGCGGGCGAAGTCCTCCTCCCCCTCCCTACTTCGTCGCAGCGCACGGAGCCTCGGCCGCACGGTCCCGCGGTCGGGGCTCCTTCTTTTGGGGCGCCTGGAAAATGTGGTGGGCCCGGAGGGATTCGAACCCCCAACCTAGCCGTTATGAGCGGCCGGCTCTACCGTTGAGCTACAGGCCCTCACCGGTTCGAAAGCGTTAGCGCTCGCGCCGCGTTCGGCGCAAGCTAGGTCCGCCGACGCGGCAGGACGAGCGCCAGCTTCTCGCCGGTCACTCGAAGATCTCCGCCCGCTGTCTGGGCAATTCCCCGTGCAAGTTTCAGCGAAAAGCCTGCTGCAAGCACATCGGGGCCATCCTCGGTCCGTCCGAAAAGCTGAGCGTCGGTAAGTCCCTGAAGCGCCTGCGGGCGATTGAGCGTGACGAGGCACTGCCCAACATCGCAGTCGAGCGAGATCGTGAGCTTTTCGCGCGGCGCCATGACGTCGATCAGCGCAAAGCAGAAGCGGCGCATCAGCCGTTCAAGAACATTGCGGTCAAGGCTGCAGATCGCCGGGATTCGAGAGAGGAGCACGTCTACGGCCGCATTGCGTTGCCCAGTCCGTTCCTTGAGCTCCGGCATCAACTCCGTCAGCAAGGCATTGAGATCCGTCGATCCATCCAGCGCGGCTGCGGACCGAAGCTGCGCCGCGATATCAAGGTCCTCAATTGCCGAAAGCAGCAGCCCTGCCTGAGCAACGATCTCGGATGCACGATCGCGGTAAGGCTGCTCGGCCGGGCCAAAATACTGGCCGTCGATGATCTCCGCGAAGCCGATGATGGCGTTCAGCGGCGTCCGGAGCTCGTGGATCAGCTCGCGGAGGGCGTCCTCATCGAGAGGCTCATCCTCGGCCGCGAAGTTTTCCTCGGTCGCCGCTTCCATCGATCGAACGCCCACGCCTCGATAGCCGGCGAAGCGTCCATCTGACGGCTCGAATGCCGGGACACCACTCATTTTCCATTCTCCGGCGGCAGGCCCCTCGCCTGAGACGGTCATGATCGCGTCCCGAAAGGGTGCGCGAACAGCAAAGGCACGATGGATTCGCTGGTCGACGCCGTTGTGCTCGTTTGGGCCGGCGAGCGACCGCCCAACCAGCGGCCCGCGGGGCACACCTTCGACCCAGGCGATCTCGCCCGAGGGTCCGCATTCCCAGCGGAACAATGGCGGTGAAGCACCCTCGGCGAAGCTTGTGGAGACCGGCGCGATCGAAGACCGCGCGGCGGGCTGCGGACGGGCTACCTGCCGTTCTTCGCGCAGGTGCTCGATACGGGCCAGTACCTCGCTGATCGAAGGGATCGGCTGAGCAGGTACGGCTGGAACCTGCGGCGTTGGAATCGGCTCCGACTTCGTTTCGGCCACCGGATCCGGCTCAGTCCGCGGTTCGGGTGCAGGCCGAGGCTCCGGTTCCGGTTGAGGTTGCGGTTCGGGCTCACGAATGACCGGCGGTTCGAGGCGCGGCTGCGATGGGGCAAGCGGCGGTTCGGGCTGCGTTGCGCCCCACGCGGGCAGGTTCGGATAGAGCGAGCGAATGAACTGCGTGCTGTCGGGACTCGCCGTCGCCAGAACGTCCTTCCACTGGAACGGCTGAAGTCCCGCCGATGCCAGGACTGGAGCCGACACGGCGACAGTGTCGCTGGCGAAGAAGATCACGAGCGCAACCGGAAGCTGAGGGCGGGCGACGGCCCGAGCGGCGGCTGCACGAAGCGGCTGCTCGATGTTTGGAGCGTCGGTGAGGATGACTTCCAGGGCACGCTGGGCAAGCGGTGTCGAAAGGTCGGTTGCGCGCGCGAGAAGCTCGACCAGCTGGCGCCAGCGGACGGCGCGGTCGTGCGGATTGGCAGCGGGCTGCGCCAACACCGTATTCAGGCGATCATCGAACCGCACCGCTAAATCCGCTTCCTTCAAGACCGGTCGATCTACCGTTCTCGTGGCGCGCGTTCCTACGGAAGGGGCAGATGGTTAACCATCCCGAATTGGGACAGTCCAAGTAGCAGAAATTCAGCGAGGAAGGGCGCTGGTTGCCCAGCGCCCTTCGAACCGTTCGACCGTTGCTGCTAGGACTGGGTCGAAAGGTAGGTCAGCCAGTATTTGGCGATCTCGGCGTGCGCGCCGGTCACTGCATTCAGTGCGGCCGTCGCACCGGCCTTGTCGCCCGAGCGGGCAAGGGCCATTCCCAGGTGAAGGTTGACGAGGCCGGCATCTGCCCCCGGCTTCTTGAGAGCGGCGCGATAGATCTCCGCCGCCTTTGCATACTGACCATAGCCGTAGAGAAGGTCACCGTTAGCAACCGCGGACTTCGCCGTCGCTGCGGCCAGGCCCTTCGAAGCGGCCGAGTCGAGGGTGCCGGCCTCTCCAGCCGACTTGGCCTTCGCCTGCGCCATCTCCTCCTTGAAGGGCGACTTGTTGAGGTCGACGATGCCAGCGGCAACGCCCTCGTCGAGCACGGCCTTCGCTTCGCCCGGATATCCCTTGTTCAGGGCGAGATAGGCATAGCGATCGTAGTCGCCATCGTCCTTCATCGCCTTGGCGGCCCGGATGAGGCGGAAGAGATCAAGCGTTCCCGCCTCGTCGACATTGTTGAGATTACGATAGATTCGGACCGCGTCGCTCCAGTTCGCCGCCGTCGGATAAGCAGCGACCCACTGCCGGCTGAGCTCGGGAGTGACCGGAAGCTTCGCCTTGTAGGCAACCGAGATGGTCCGCTTGTAGAGCTCTTCGGGCGCCTTTGCGCCGTTCGCGCTCTGCTGAGCGATCGCCTGGCGGAGAGTGGCGACCGCATCGCTCGGATTTCCGCCAACGGACCGCGCCTGGGCAAGGAGCGGAATGATCTCCTGGTTGCTCGGATCGAGCTGCTGGACCTTTTCGAAAGCGGCGACCGCCTGCGGGTACTGCTTTAAATTGTACCGGGTCTTGCCGAGGTTGAGGTAGGCGTTGGACTGCTGTGCCTGGTCGAGCTTGCCGGATGCGAGGAGCGCCTCGAGCGCAGTCGCGATCTCGGCGTCATTCTTGGTCGCGACAGCACCCTTCAGCTGCGCCTGCGACGCAAGATAATGCTCGTCGGGAGTCTGGGCGGCCGCCTGCGCCGCGGCGACCTTTGCCGGGATGTTGGCGACGTCGTTGCCGTCGACCGCAGTCACCAGCTCCTGATAGGCCTTTGCAAAGGCGGCCGAGATCTTGATCTTCTGATTGCCGATCGTGACCGTTGCGGTGCCCTTCGTCGCCTTTTCGTCTTTTTGTTCTTCTCCGCGGCCTTGAGGGGTCGTCGTGCGCGGTCCGCCGCCGCCATAATTTTCGCGTTGCGCTTGGGCGCCGGTTGCAAGGATCGTTGAAGCGGCAAGCGCGATACCAAGCGTCTTGATCGTCGATTTCACTGTTGCTCTCCCATGCGCCATCACCCGGCGCGAAATACTGCGCCGGCGGCCATAAACCTCGGCGATTGGAACGCCAAGACCGCAGCACAAGGCCGCATGAACCGGCATTGAATTCCATTGGTCAAAGGCGGTCCGGAATCGGCGTCCAGCTAACTTCTGATAAGGTCCGGCCCGCCCTCATTTGAGGTAGTGGAAATGTGGGGCCCGCCTCTCCCTTGGCTTCGACACCTCAGGAATCGGCGGGTCCCACCTCGGAAGCGGCTCGGCTATCCTCCAGAGGCCGGGCCGCTTCTTCCATTTTGTGCAACTGAGCCTCGCGCGCGTGCGCGCGCACTGGCGCGTGGGTTCAAATCCGGCTAGGCCTCCCTATCTGGGGGGTAACGCCGTGCAAAGCGGCGAATCTCCCCGCGTATCCCGCATAAGCAGACCCACAGGATCGATTCACCTTGGCTACCGAACCGCCGGCTGAACTCACCGGCCCGACAGACTCCAGCGACATCGCACCCATCTCCATCGTCGATGAGATGAAGACCAGCTATCTCGATTACGCGATGAGCGTGATCGTGAGCCGCGCGCTTCCCGACGTGCGCGACGGCCTGAAGCCTGTCCATCGCCGAATTCTCTACGCCTGTGAGGAAGCTGGCTACGTCGCCGGCCGTCCGTACCGCAAATCCAGCCGCATCGTCGGTGATGTCATGGGTAAGTATCACCCGCACGGCGACAGCGCGATCTACGACGCGCTCGCGCGAATGACGCAGCCATGGTCGATGCGCGTGCCGCTGATCGACGGCCAGGGCAACTTCGGGTCGATGGACCCCGATCCGCCTGCCGCGATGCGCTACACCGAAGCGCGGCTGGCCAAGGTCGCCAACTTCCTTCTCGCGGACATCGACAAGGACACCGTCGATTTCCAGCCGAACTACGATGCTTCGGAGCGCGAGCCGCAGGTCCTTCCTGCCCGATTCCCAAATCTGCTGGTCAACGGAGCCGGCGGAATCGCGGTCGGCATGGCCACCAACATCCCGCCGCATAACCTCGGCGAAGTCCTGGCTGCGTGCCGCGCCTACATGGACGACCCTGCAATCAGCTCGGAAGGCTTGATGGAGCATGTGAAAGGACCGGACTTCCCGACCGGCGCTTTCATTCTCGGCCAGACCGGAATCCGCAGCGCCTACACGACCGGCCGTGGCTCGATCATGATGCGGTCGCGCTACAAGGTCGAGGAAGGTCGTGGCGACCGCCGCTCTATCGTTCTGACCGAGATCCCCTACCAGGTCGGCAAGTCCGGCCTTGTCGAGAAGATCGCTGAAGCAGCCAAGGACAAGCGCATCGAGGGTGTCTCCGACATCCGCGACGAGTCCAACCGCGAAGGCGTCCGGATTGTCATCGACCTGAAGCGTGACGCGACGCCCGACGTCGTCCTCAACCAGCTCTGGCGGCACACGCCTGCACAGTCGAGCTTTCCGGCGAACATGCTCGCGATCCGTGGCGGGCGCCCTGAAACGCTGACTCTCCGCGACATCATCGAAAGCTTCGTCCGGTACCGCGAAGAGGTCATCACCCGCCGCTCGAAGTTCGAGCTGCTCAAGGCCCGCGAACGGGCCCACATCCTGCTCGGCCTCGTTGTCGCGGTGACCAACCTCGACGAAGTGGTGAAGCTGATTCGCGGCTCGGCGAGCCCGGCCGAAGCGCGCGAAAAACTGCTCGCCCGCAAATGGCCCGGCGCGGAAATTCGCCCCTACATAGCTCTGGTTGAAGCGGTCGAGCCGCAGGGCAAGTCGGACATCTATCAGCTCTCTGAGGCCCAGGTGAAGGCGATCCTCGAGCTTCGCCTGCATCGCCTGACCGCGCTCGGGCGCGACGAGATCGGCAAGGAACTTCAGGAACTAGCGGAATCCATCGGTGAACTGCTCGAAATCCTAGCCAATCGCGTCCGTCTATACGAGGTGATGCGCGAGGAGTTCGAC
>JBKPKZ010000101.1:0-12744 GCA_046731355.1 Pseudomonadota bacterium
GGGGAAGGGCTGGACGCCGCCTGAGCGATCCGGACCGAGCTGGCCGTTGTCTTCGGGGCGGACCTCGCGCTGCGCGACGTCCTCGACGTCGCCGCGGGCGCGGATCCAGTCGCGCCGGAGCTCGGGAAGGCCGGCCATGATGTCGATCCGGGAGCGAGGGTCGGTGTAGGGACCGCTCGTGTCGTAAAGGACGACCGGCGGCTCGCCCGATGAGGGCTCGAGATCGACGGCGCGCATGGCGACATGGATGCCATCGCGGCCTTCGACGTGAATCTTGCGCGACCCGCGGATCGGGCCGGTAGTGACTTTAAGCTCGGTGCGTGCGGGAACGTCCGCCATTCTCGGAAACTCCTCTTCCTCCGCCGGTGTCAGCCGGATCAGGTTCGATGGGTCGCCAGCTCGTGCTGGCCTCTCAAGCGGCGGTCACCGCTCCCCCAGGGAAGAGTCGTCCTTAGGCGCGTGAGACGCGGCGCGCCACCCGTTTAGCGTCGGGCTTGCGCCTTCTTGGCTTCGTCCGCAGTCACCTTCCCGTCCTTGTTGGTGTCGACCTTGTCGAACGCGGCCATCACCGGCGCCCGGAACTCCGCTCCACTGACCTTGCCGTCCTTGTTCGCATCGAACCGCGAAAGGGTAAGGTCCGGGTTCTGCGCGAGCTTGGCGGCGGCGGCCGCCTTGAACTCAGCGAGGCTGATCTGGCCGTTGCCGTCCTTGTCGAGAGCCTTGAACTCGGACTCGATCTTGGGTTGCACGCCTTCGAGGGCCTTGCTGGTCATGGCCTGGATCTCGGCGCGGTTGAGGAAGCCGTCGTTATTGGTGTCGCCCTTGTCGAAATTCGTATCGACCTGCTTCTGCACGTCACCACGAATTCTCACTTGCGGGGCCTGGGCGACGGCGGCGGTGCCTGCGAGAAGTCCAAGCGCGATCAGCGAAATCTTGTACACGGCAGCCTCCCTGGCGGCTTCGAACGCATGGGCCTTGCGCCATCCATCCTTGCCGATGGGTGAATCGCCCACTTCCCTATTCTAACTTGTGGCGGCATCAGGCGTCCAATGCCTGCGCTTACCCATCTCGACCGGCTCGAGGCCGAGAGCATCCAGATCATGCGCGAAACGGTCGCCGAGGCCGATCGCCCGGTGATGCTCTATTCGATCGGCAAGGACAGCGCGGTGATGCTGCACCTCGCGAAGAAGGCCTTCTTCCCGGGACCGCTGCCGTTCCCATTGCTGCATGTCGACACGACGTGGAAGTTCCGGGACATGTATGCGCTTCGCGACAAGGTGGCGGCTGATCCGGCGGTGAAGCTGATCGTCTACAAGAACCCGGAGGCCGAGCGGCTCGGGATCAATCCCTTCGACCATGGGCCGGCGCACACCGACATGTGGAAAACAGAAGGGCTGAAGCAGGCGCTCGACCAATACGGTTTCGATGCTGCCTTCGGTGGAGCTCGGCGAGACGAGGAGAAGAGCCGCGCCAAGGAGCGCATCTTCAGCTTCCGCGACCGCAATCATCGCTGGGACCCGAAACGCCAGCGGCCCGAGCTCTGGGCGCTCTACAACATGCGCAAGAACAAGGGTGAGAGCGTCCGGGTCTTTCCAATCTCGAATTGGACCGAACTCGACGTCTGGCAATATATTTTGCGCGAGAAGATCGAGATCGTGCCGCTGTACTTCGCCGGCAACCGTCCGGTGGTGGAACGCGATGGTTTGATTCTGATGGTCGATGACGAACGCATTCCGCTGAACGGCGAGACTCCGCAGATTCGTCGGGTGCGGTTCCGGACGCTCGGTTGCTATCCGCTGACGGGGGCGGTCGACAGCGCGGCCGGCACGGTCGAGGAGATTGTCGCCGAGATGCTGGTGACGACGACGTCTGAACGGCAGGGTCGGGCGATCGACCGCGACGCCGGCGCAGCGAGCATGGAGAAGAAGAAGCAGGAGGGCTACTTTTGAACGCCCCCGTGGACGTAACCTCCTGGCTGGCCGAGCAGGAGCGGAAGGAGCTTCTGCGCTTCATCACGTGCGGAAGCGTGGATGACGGCAAGTCGACGCTGATCGGGCGGCTGCTCTACGACACCAAGCAGATCTTCGACGACCAGCTTTCGGCTCTGGAAGCGGACAGCAAGAAACATGGAACGCAGGGCGAAGGCATCGACTTCGCGTTGCTGGTCGACGGGCTGTCGGCGGAGCGCGAGCAGGGCATCACGATCGACGTCGCCTACCGCTTCTTCGCGAGCGAGAAGCGGAAGTTCATCGTCGCCGATACCCCGGGGCATGAGCAGTACACGCGCAACATGGTCACGGGCGCGTCTACGGCGGACCTTGCCGTCTTGCTGGTGGATTCACGCAAGGGAGTTCTCACGCAGACGCGGCGACACTCCTACCTCGCTCGGCTGATCGGAATCCGTCATTTCGTTCTGGCCGTAACGAAGATGGACCTGGTCGATTTCGACAAGGCGGCGTTCGATGCGATCGTTGCTGACTACCGGACGTTCGCCGACGAGATCGGGATCAAGGACTGGGTCCCCATTCCGGTGTCCGGTCTCGGCGGCGATAATATCGGCGAGCGCAGCGCACACACGCCCTGGTACCATGGTCCGAGCCTGCTCGAGCATCTGAACGAAGTGCCGCTCGATGCGGCGGCCGATGTTGCGAAGCCGCTGCGCATGCCGGTTCAGTGGGTCAACCGGCCGGACCTGTCGTTCCGCGGCTTCGCGGGCCAGATCGCATCGGGCTCGGTCACTCGATCGCAGGACATTCGCGTGCTCCCGTCGGGACGGACGACGCGCATCGAGCGGATCGTGACGGCCGACGGAGATCTCGAAAGTGCGGTTGCCGGGCAGTCGGTGACGCTGACATTCACGCATGAAGTGGACTGTTCTCGCGGCGACGTGATCGCAGCTGCGGATGCCCCGCCGGAAGCCGCCGACCAGTTCGAGGCGACGATCGTCTGGATGGACGAATCCGAGATGTTGCCGGGCCGCGGCTATTGGCTGAAGCTCGGGACGCAGGTGGTGACGGCGACCGTCCATCACCCGAAATATGAGATCAACGTCAACACGCTGGAGCATCTCGCGGCGAAGACGCTCGAGTTAAACTCGATTGGCGTTGCGGAGATTGCGACCGATCGCGAGATCGTCTTCGAGCCATATTCTCTCGAGGGCGGTTCGCCCAATCGCGCGCTCGGCGGATTCATCCTGATCGACAAGTTGACCAACGCAACCGTCGCGGCCGGCATACTTCACTTCGCACTTCGGCGGGCACTCAACATCCATCGCCAGCCCCTGGAGGTAAGTCGCGAGACCCATGCGACGCTGAAGGGCCAGCGGCCGGCGGTGCTGTGGTTCACCGGCCTGTCGGGATCGGGCAAGTCGACCATCGCCAACATCGTCGAAAAGAAGCTGGCCGCGAAGGGACGCCACACCTTCCTGCTCGATGGCGACAACGTCCGCCACGGGCTCAACCGCGACCTCGGCTTCACCGAGGCCGACCGCATCGAGAACATCCGCCGCGTCGGTGAGGTTGCCCGGCTGATGGCGGACGCAGGCCTCATCGTGCTCACGGCCTTCATCTCTCCTTTCCGCGCCGAGCGCGAGATGGTCCGGAAGATGCTGCCCGAAGGCGAGTTCGTCGAGGTGTTCGTCGATACCCCGCTGGCCGAAGCCGAGAAGCGAGATCCCAAAGGCCTCTACGCAAAAGCACGTTCGGGAGAGATCAAGAACTTCACCGGCATCGACAGCCCGTACGAGGCGCCGGACGATGCTGAGCTCGTAATCGATACGACGGCTTTGTCCGCCGAAGACGCGGCTGAGCGCATCATCGATTTCCTTGAGCGCCGCTGATGGCGCGGCCCAATCTCGCCCTTCGCGAAGAGCGGGTCGCCTATCAACGGGAATTGCGAAAACTCTATCGCGGCTGACGGTGGTTCGGCCTTGCGCTTGGACTGCTGGCGGCGTGGTTGAACGAACCCGAAGCCTAGAAAGAAAAAACGAGACCCGGTGCCGCAATCCACTCGCTGGGCTCGCCGCCAAAGCTGACGATCGGGCTGTCCTTGAAGTCTCCGGCCAGTCGCGTGTAGCCACCCGTCGCGACGATCGGCAGCCTTCCGAGCAGGTCGATGCTTGAAGTCCCGCTTGGGTCCCTTGGACTCTGATCCTGAGGACGATCCGGGACAGGCGTTGGCGACGGCGCCGGCACGGTTGGCTTGATGGTGGAAGGCTTGCGACCGCGCAGTTCGTCAATCTCGGCCTGCCGTTGCTCCAAGTAACGGGTGCGCGCGGTGACATAGGGGTCCTGCGTCACCCGTATCTGACTCAACTCGTCCTCGAACTCGATTCGACGGTCGAGTTCCTTGAGCACCCAAATGGGGACAACGACTTCCGGCTTCCTGGACCACTTTGGCAAAACCGAGGGCAACAGAAGCAAATCCAACCGGCCTCCGATAAAATCGCGAAGGGTCGTCGGGCCGACCAGTGGCAGAAAGAAATAAGGCCCCTGCTTCACGCCGTAATAGCCTAAAGTATTTGCGAAGCCGTTCTCGCGACGGGGCAGGTTGAAGGGCTTTCGCTTGGCGACATCGACCAGCCCTCCCGCGCCAAGCGTCGTGTTGATTGCGAAACGCCCTAACGTCTCTGCCGCCTTGCCCGGTTTCAGCTGCAGCAGGAAGTTCAGGAAGACGATCGGTTCGCCGAGGTTATGCAGAAAGTTGCTCAGACCCTTTCGGACCGGGCGGGGCATGACGTCCTCGTAGGCGAATGCAATCGGAGCGACGAATGACTCGTCGACCGACTGGGTGACCTTGAACGACTTGGAATTGAGTTCCTCGAGCGGGTCGTCAGGGCTCGGCCGACGCCCGGTGACGATGATGTCTGACTGCTCGCTTGTAGGGGTCGGAGCTTCGGATTCAGGCTGCGCCGACGAAGCAGCATCGCTCGACGTTGCTGGGCTCGACTGTGGCGCTTCCGTAGACTGAGCCAGGACGAGCCGAGGAGACGCTTCGACGGATCCGGCCGCGGGCCCGACTTCCGGCTGCTCCTGATCTAATGCAACCAGCTCGGAAACGATCGCATCCACCGAAGGCTGCGTTCCGCCGTCGGGCACCGCCGCAGCTGCGAACGCCATCGCAGTAGCAAGTGCCGAAACGCTCATTCACGGTTCCTTCTTCCTCGCTCAGTCCTCCCCTCTTCTTCCTAGAAAAATGTTAATGCAAATCAACAAGATCTGGAAGCACGGACAGCGTTGCAGCAGTTTGAACTCAGTCGCCCGTCCCCGGGTCGGCAGAGAAATATTTGTCGAACTTGCCCTCTTCCCCCTTGTGCTCGTCGGCGTCGGCCGGGCTTTCCTTCTTGCGGGTGATGTTCGGCCATTCGGCTGAATAGGTCGAGTTGAGCTCGAGCCACTTTTCGAGGCCGCTTTCCGTATCGGGCAGGATCGCTTCGGCGGGGCACTCCGGCTCGCACACGCCGCAGTCGATGCACTCGTTCGGGTTGATGACGAGCATGTTGTCGCCTTCATAGAAGCAATCCACCGGACAGACCTCGACGCAATCCATATATTTGCAGCGGATGCACGCGTCGGTGACGACGTAGGTCATGGCTGGTCGATCTCCCTCTTTGCCCATTCGCTAGGAGCGAGCGCGATTCCCGTCAATCGCTCAGGTCCTCGTAGCAGAGCCTGGCTTCCCGGGCCGGACCCCGCCTGGCAGGCAGCTCGAGCACCTTGAGGACGCGTACCTGGCCCTGGAGCGGGAGTGCGATGGTGCTTCCGACATCGACCTGCTCGCTAGGCTTTTCGATGCGCTTTCCGTTCACTCGGACGTAGCCCGTCTCGATCAGCGACTGTGCTAGGGTGCGGCTCTTCACCAGCCGGATTCGGTGGAGGTAAAGGTCGAGCCTCACTTGCCCCTGAGTTTCGCCAACTCGGCGAACGCGTTGGAACCGGGAGCGCGACGCTCTTGCCGCGGGGGCCGGCGGCCACGCCATTTCCATGCTTCGCCCGCCCGGGTGAAGCCGACCTCTTCCATCAGCTTGGCTATGGCCGCCTCATCGAGCCCGACCGATGTCGCGAGCTCGGCGTCGACGGGCTCCTCACCGCCCGCCGAGCGGACCTTGTGGGCATGACTGGCGAGTCGATCGGCGAGATCGATGCGGAGCCACTGGCGACCGAGACGCCGATAGGCGAGCGATGCCCCGCGGGAGTCGGCCTCGGAGTCGAGGGTGGACGCACCGGGCGGCGGCATCGTCGGCATCGGCAGGTTGGCCCGAACCGACTGGAGGATCGCCCGCCATTGCTGAGCCGCCGGCTTCAGCAAGGCGGAATGAAATACGTCGAGTGAGCCGAGCCGGACGCCCAGCTTGTGAAGGGTCTGGCGGTCCTGCTGTTCCAGCGCCGCGATTGCGCCGACGAGGGCACGCCGCGGCAGAACGCCGCCGGCATCGGCGAGCATCGCGGCCAGTGCTCGAACCCCCGGCGAACTCGATCGATCGGTCGCCGCGCCCGCGAGCTTTTCGAGCGAGCGCAGGTTTCGGTCGATCTGCGCGTCGAGCCAGATCTCGAGCCGCGCACGCAGTTCTGCGCGGCGGGTTGCTGAAAGCTGGTCGAGCGCTCGGCTGGTTCGAAGCGCGGGCTCGAGGAGCGAGCGTCCGGCCGCGAGTCGCGCAAGAACATTGCCTTCCCAGCCTACTGCAGGCTTGCCGTCCGGCTCGATCACCAGCTCGAACATGTGGTCCGGGGCGTCGATCAGGGACTTGGCCCGCCGGTCCAGCTCCTCGCCGAGGCGACGCTCCGCGGCGGCGAGCAGCAGCCTTTTGTCGGCGAGACGAGCGGAGGGATCGACTCTAAAATCGAAGCCGGCGAGATGGCCGATCGGCTCGGGTCCGACGCTGACTTCACCGTCGGCTGCGACAGTGACCGGCAATGCGTCCGATCCTCGCGCTCCAATGTCGCGGACGAGGACGGCGGTGCGGCGATCGACGAAGCGCTGGGTCAGCCTTTCGTGAAGCGCGTCCGACAGGCGCGCTTCGACTTCCCGAGTTCGTTCAGCCCATTTTGTCGGCTCGGCGAGCCAGTCGGCGCGGTGGGAGATATAGGCCCAGCTGCGAATGCCCGCGAGCCGGTCGGCAAGCGCCTCGATGTCGCCGTTCACATTGTCGAGCCGGGTGACCTCGGCCGCGAACCATTCGTGCGGGATGTGCCCGCCCTCACCGATGTAAGAGAAGATCCGGCGGACCATCCGCGAGTGGTGCATCGGCCCTACCTTGCGGAAATCGGGAAGCCCGCAGACCGCCCAGAGGCGCTTGGCCATCAGGCCCTTCTTGGCTGCGATCGCCGGGTCCTGCGCAATCTGCTTGAGCACTGCGAAATCGATCGCCTCGGGCGCCGGCCGAAGCAGCGGATCGTCGCTGCGGCGCTCGAGGCTGGCGATCATCCCTCGGACGTCGGTGAAATCGAGATCGGGGTTGCGCCAATAGATGAAGTCGAGCGGTCGGAACCGATGTTCCTCGATCGCGGTGATTTCCTCGTCGCTAAAGGCAGTTCCGCCGTCGTTGCCGAGGCCGAGCGTCCCGAAACTGCCGTCCCGCTGGTGGCGACCCGCCCGTCCGGCGATCTGGGCCATTTCGGCAATGGTCAGACGGCGGTCGCGGCGGCCGTCGAACTTTTCCAGACCCGCGAAAGCGACGTGGGTGACGTCCATGTTGAGGCCCATGCCGATGGCGTCGGTGGCGACGAGATAGTCGACCTCGCCGCGCTGGAACATCGAGACCTGGGCGTTTCGAGTGGCAGGCGACAGGGCGCCCATGACCACAGCCGCGCCGCCGCGGAAACGGCGAAGCATTTCGGCAAGCGCGTAGACCTGCTCGGCGGAAAAGGCGACCACCGCGGAGCGTGGCGGAAGGCGTGAGAGCTTGACGTTACCCGCGTAGCGCAGGGTCGAGAAGCGCGGGCGGCTGACGATCTCCGCCTCGGGAAGGAGCTTGCGCACCAACGGCTTTAGCGTGTCTGAGCCGAGGATCAGCGTTTCCTCGCGGCCTCGCGCGCGAAGCATTCGGTCGGTGAAAACGTGGCCGCGCTCGGGGTCGATGCCGAGCTGCGCTTCGTCGATGGCTGCGAAGGCGAACTGGTCGGGAAACGGGCCCTCGGTCGGACGATCGTCCCGCCCCGTTTTCACCGGCATCGATTCCGCCGTGCACAGCACGTAGCGCGCCTGCGGAGGAACGATCCGCTCCTCACCGGTGAGGAGCGCGACCTGCTTCTCGCCCTTAATGGCGACGACTCGCTCGTAAACCTCGCGGGCGAGCAAACGCAGCGGAAAGCCGATGACCCCGGATGAATGAGCGCACATGCGCTCGATCGCGAGATGGGTCTTGCCGGTGTTGGTGGGCCCGAGGATTGCCCGGACCGGTGCATCGTCACGCCGGCTCATGATTTCGAATGTGGCAGCGCTTTCGCGGCGCGCAAGGCTCCTTCGACGAGCCGTTCGATTTTAAACCGGCATTAACCCTGTTCTGCGCATCTCGCCGTTGGAAGGCTGGGAATTTCAAATGCTTCATGCGCGCGACCGGTGGCAGGACGGCGTCGAGACCGCCGAGATCGTCGCCTTCCCGCGCGCGTCCGTCGAAGAACCCCGCGAGTTCGGGCGCAGGCCGCAATCCGAGACGTTCAGCCTGGTCGTCGACCTTCACTCCGAGGAGATCGGTAAACGCTGGTTTCGCGGCGTGGCAACACTTGCAACCCTTTGCGCGGTTGCCTTCTTCCTGGCCCCCGGCTTCGAGCCCTTCATCGCGACGAAGGTCGCCGAAACTCCGACCGCGCCGATGCGCAATGCTTCATTGAGCGATCTTGCGGCTGGAATTGCGCCGAAGCCCTCAATCCCCAAGCCGGTCGGAATCCAGAGCGGCGAGCGAAACGGCGTCCGCCGCATCAACGGCGACGTTGCCGGCGGCCTCTACTGGTCGCTCCGCGGAGCCGGCGCGAGCCCAGCCATCGCCGCCGATTATCTCAAGGCGATCGCTACACGGATCGATGTCGGCGAAGTCGCGCCATACGACCGCTTCGATTTCGCGGTGGTCGAAGGCATCAACGGAGAGCCGGACACATTGATCTACGCCGGACTGGACCGCGCGCAGTACAGCGACGTCCAGGTGATGAAATGGATCGTCAACGGCCAGACCGGCTGGTTCGACGGAAGCTCGGAACAGCAAGCGTCAGCGGGGCTGATGGCACCGGTCGCAGGCCGGATCACGTCGAGCTTCGGTTATCGCTACCACCCGATCCTGCATTTCTCGCGCCTCCATGCGGGGATCGACTTCGGGGCCGCGTACGGCAGCCCGGTCGCGGCCGCTGCGGACGGACAGGTCGTCGGCGCGGGATGGACCGGGGGCTATGGTCGACAGGTCCGGATCGTCCATGAAGGCGGGTTGATGACCACCTATTCGCACATGAGCGCGATCGTTGCCCAGCCCGGCACGATGGTCCGGCAGGGCCAGGTCATCGGCTACGTCGGTTCGTCAGGGCTTTCCACCGGTCCGCACCTTCACTTCGAGGTTCGCGTCGGGGGTCGGCCGGTCAATCCGCTGACAGCTCGACTGGTCAGCCGTCCGGTCTTCGAAGGCCCGCAATTCGCGGCCTTCAAGGCAAAGCTGAAGCAGGTCACCTCGATTCCGCTCAAGCAGCAGGCCGCGCCGGCAACGCTTTAGGCTAATGACCGCGCAGGAAATGGAGCAGTTGGCTCCGCTGCGCGTGCCCATAGACAATGTCTTACCGTCGCCGGTCGGCTCTTCATGCGCAACAATGTGCATGGCGACGGCCGGCGCGTCCCACATCTATGTTAAATTTGGCGGCGGCGCCTCACTGTACGGTTTCGGTCGGCGACGACCCGAGAACGTAGGATTCGTAGAACGAGGGAATCGCGGGAGGCTCTTCGAGTGTCGGGCGCGACTGCGCGAACCGGGAGCGATAGGCAGCAGGGCTTACGCCGAGCCGCTTGGCGAAGGCCTTTCGCATCGATTCATAGCTCGAGTGACCGGACCTGTAGGCAACCTGCTCGATCCTCTCGGACGTCTGCTCGAGGAGACGCTTAGCGATTTCCACCCTCGAGCTTTCCACCCATTCGGCGGGCGAGGTTCCAGTGGCCGCCTCGAAGGCGCGGTAGAAGTTCCGAAGGCTCATGTTGGCGCGCTCGGCGAGCGCCTCGGTTCGCAAGTCCTCGCGAGGGTTCTCGACGATCCAGCTCAGAAGGGATGCAAGGGGCCCTTCCGCGGTCTGAGACTGCAGCGGAGCGCTGAATTGCGACTGTCCGCCCGGCCTTTTCAGGAAGACAACCAGGTTGCGCGCGACGAGCAGGGCGAGAGCATGACCGTGATCTTCCTCGATCATCGCCAAGGCCATGTCGATGCCGGACGAAATCCCAGCGGCGGTCCAGAGACCTCCGTCCTGCACGTAGATGCAGTCGGGCCGCACCTCGACGTCTGGAAAGCTTTGCTGAAGGAAGGGGCAGTCCTCCCAGTGGGTCGTCGCCGGATGGCCGTCGAGCACTCCGGCGCCGGCCAGGATGAAGGCTCCGCAGCAGACCGAAGACATCCGGCGGGGCTTGGTGTGATTCCTTGAGACCCATTCGACCAGGCGAGGATCGCAGGTGCGATGGTCGACCAATCCGCCGGTGACGATGATGGTGTCGAAATCCCTTGGCCTGAGCTCGGGCGCGGCCTTGGTTTGGACGGTGACGCCCTGCAGCGTTCGAACCATTCCACCGTCGATCGAAAGCAGCTCGATTTCGTAGAGCAGGCTGTCGGCCTGACCGGTCCTCACCAGATGCCGAGCAGCCGAATAGAAAGCGGTCGTCGGACCCGCGAAGTCGAGCAGGTCCGAGCCTTCGAACAGTAAAATTCCAACACGTTTCAGTCGCCTGTCCATGACGGCGCTCCGTCGTTCTGGCGCATTCTCATGCCCGGCGAGTGGCACCCCAAGAAAATGCCACTCGCCGGGACTTGAGTCGATTCACCGTGCCGCGACCTTGATCGCGCCGCTAGAAGCGATCCGTTGGGATTCGTCAGTGACGGCACGGTCGACCTGGACCTTCGCGCTCGCGAGGGCGGCATTGAAGCAGCTCTCGTAGTTGAGCCTTGTCGCGAGATCCGTCCGTCCATCCTCGAAGCAGATGTGCGAGGCGGCACGGTAGATTCGGCCGTTGAGGGTTGCGACCCCACTGCTGGAGCCAAGGTCGAGGTCGGCATAGCTGACGATCGCCGTCGGGCGTGCTCCTTCGACGATCACCGGCTTCTCGCCCTGGGCAAACGCGGGCACCGAGATCAGGGCGACACCCATCAGGGCCGCTTTCAGAATCTGCATGTTCCGTCTCCTTCGCCTGGACGATCGCCACGACCGTCCATTCACGAAGGCTATGCCGAGGCCGCCTCTGCCAAAATGACAGAGTCACCGCGATTCGTGCCAAAATTCGCTGGCCGCCAAGGCCGCTCAGCTGAGCCGGTTGGTGCCGCGCGCCACGCTCATTTGATGTCGCCCCTGGAGCGCCGTGGAGCGCTGGCGAATGGTATCGAGAAGGAACCACTCGCCCATCGCGCGATCGGGAGTGAGCTCGACGCTCACATATCCGCGATGCTCGAGGTCTGCCCATTTGAGAAGCGGATTTCGGCCAATGAGATCGCGGGCAATGTCGCTCGGCCTCGCTCTCAACCCGTCGCTCTCGTAGCCGGGCGAGGTGACGCTCTGTCCGGCAAACTCGACGCCCGCGGGCTTCCCCCCCTCGTCCAAGTCGAAGCCCCATGCATTGTGGCTGTCGCCCGAAAGCACGATGAGATTGGCGTTGGCTTCCTGGGCGGAACTAAGAAGGCGCGCCCGCGCCGCGGGATAACCGTCCCAGCCGTCCAGGTTGGGCGGAACCCCGAGCGAGGACGCAAGGATGTCCACACGGGTCGAGGCCCTCGTTTCGTTCGATGCGTTTGCTCCAAGCCAGTCCGCAGCCGTCTCGGGCAAGACGATCGGGCCCATGACCACTTGCTGAGCGAGTACCTGCCAACGCACTCCGGCGGAGGTCGAACGACGCAGCCCCTCGGCAAGCCGGCGCTCCTGCTCCATTCCCATCAACGTCCTCGCCGGGTCCTGCCAGAGGCCATCGCGGAATCCCGTGATCGCCGCTTTGAGATCCCCCTTTCCCTTGATCTCGCCCGGGAGCCAGAGCTGGTGGGTCCGCCCCGTCAGCCGCGTCTCCGGTCGGAACAAGGTCGCAAGGTCGCCGATACGGTATTCCTCGTATGATGCGTCCGAGACCGGGAGCCATTCGCGATAGGCTCGAACAGCGGCGGCCTTCCGGGCGCTCCAGGGACCTTCCTTGTCCGGCTGGTGGTTCTCGGCACCACCTTCCCAGCTGTCGTTCGCACTCTCGTGATCGTCCCACATGGCGACCCACGGAAAGTTCTGGAGCAGCCTCTTGAGGTCGGGATCGGCGCGGTAGGCCGAATGGCGGAGCCGGTAGTCTGTGAGATGAATGATCTCGCTTCGCGGCTCGATGATCCTGCCGGGGACAGCTTCGCTGGCACTCGGATAGTCGCCGAGGGCGTACTCGTAGAGATAGTCGCCGACGTGGACGATGAGGTCGAGATCGTCGCGCTCCGCGGCATGGGCATAAGCGTTGAACCAGCCGAACGGCAGGTTCGAGCAGGAGAACAGACCGAGCGTGAAGCGGTCTACGGGCCCGTCCGGAAGCGTGCGCGTCCGACCGACCGGAGACGTC
>JBKPKZ010000102.1:0-36894 GCA_046731355.1 Pseudomonadota bacterium
AGCACCAACGCATGGTGCTCGTCATCCTTGCGGTCGCCGCTGTGCTTGGCGCGGTCCTTCTGGCCATGTGGGGCCTGAAGGATCGCGCCGCCTATTTCTACACGCCCTCCGACGTGGTCGCTGGGAAGGCGAGCACCGAAAAGGCGATGCGTCTCGGCGGAATGGTCGAACGTGGCTCGGTTCAACGCGATCCGGACGGAGTGACCACGCGCTTCCTTGTGGAGGACGGCGGAGCGCGCGTGCTGGTGACCTATCGCGGCATTCTTCCGGATCTGTTTCGTGAAGGCAGCGGCGTTGTCGCCGAAGGCAAGCTCGCGCCCGATCGATCTTTCGTCGCCGACAACATCCTCGCCAAGCATGACGAGCGCTACATGCCACCGGAGCTCGGTAACCAAGCGGCCGAGCACAGGGCCGGGCGGACGCTGAAGCAGTGATTCCGGAGGCAGGCCTCGCCGCCTTGTGGCTGGCGGCCGCGCTTTCGCTGCTCGGCCTGCTCCTCAGCACCCTTCACGTTCGCGGCAAGGTCGAGGCTGATCGGTCGGTCCGTGGGCTAGCGATAGTCCAGGGCCTGCTCTGCCTGTTCGCCTTCGCGATGTTGCTGATCGCGTTTGCACGAACCGACCTGTCCGTCGCGCTCGTTGCCGAGAACAGCCACAGCGCCAAACCCTTCATCTACAAAGTGGCTGGAGCCTGGGGAAACCACGAAGGCTCGATGCTCCTGTGGGTCACCGTGCTCGGTCTCTCGGGCGCTGCGCTTGCGATGTTCTCGCGCCGCCTGCCTAGCCCAACCTTGATCGCCGCGCTTGGAGCTCAGGCCGCGCTCGCGCTTGGATTCCACGCCTTCCTCCTGTTCGCGTCCAATCCCTTTGCGCGACTGAACCCTGCACCGATGGAGGGTAGGGGCCTCAATCCCCTGCTTCAGGACCCGGGCTTGGCCTTTCATCCGCCGACGCTTTACCTCGGCTACGTCGGCCTCTCCGTCGCATTCAGCCTTGCGGTCGGAGCGATGCTCGCTGGGGAGGTGGACCGCTCACTGGCCCGCGCCATGCGGCCCTGGGTGATCGGCGCCTGGATATTCCTCACGCTCGGGATCACGGCGGGAAGCTATTGGGCCTATTACGAGCTTGGCTGGGGCGGCTGGTGGTTTTGGGACCCGGTCGAAAATGCGTCTCTGATGCCCTGGCTTGCGGCGACCGCGTTGCTGCATTCGGTCGCGGTGCTCTCCGCCCGCAACGCGCTGAAGGCATGGACGATGATGCTCGCCGTCATCGCCTTTTCCATGTCGATGGTCGGTACCTTCCTCGTTCGCTCGGGCATCCTGACCTCGGTCCATGCCTTCGCGGTCGATCCGACCCGCGGCGCGTTCATCCTTGCCCTTCTCGGCATCTACGTGACGGCGGCATTTGTCCTTTTCGCACTTCGCGCCGGCAATCTGCGTGAAGGCGCGCCGTTTGAGCTGGTCAGCCGGGAGGCCGGGATCGTCGTCAACAACCTGCTGCTGACTGTCATCCTCGGAATCGTCTTTATCGGAACGCTTTACCCGCTCATTGCCGAGGCGGTGAGCGGTGAGAAGCTTTCCGTAGGGGCGCCCTATTTCAACGCCGTAGCGGGGCCATTGGCGATCCTCCTGGGTATCCTTCTTGCAGTCGGCCCGCTCCTGAGCTGGCGCAGCGAGAGCAGGCCGATCCTGCGCAAGCTTGCGCTTCCCGCACTAATTGCAGCGACGGCACTGGTGATCGCGATGTTGGCCCTTCCGGAGGCGACGATTCTGTCAAAGTTCGGATTGGCACTCGCGGCGGGATTGATTCCGGCTGCGACTGTCCCGCTGATTGGCCGCAATCCTCTCCGTACCCCGCTGATGACCTGGGGAATGGTCATCGCCCACCTCGGCGTTGCTGTCGCGATCGCGGGCATGGCCGCCGACAGCGCGTTCACCACAGAGAGGCTGACCGCGGTCAAGCCGGGCGAGTCGGTCAACGTTGGACCATGGCTCGTACGCTTCGAGAACGTTTCGCCGGTAGCGGGGCCCAACTGGACCGCGGTCGAGGCCGAGCTCCGGGCGTCTCGCGGTGGCGGCGTTCACGTCCTTCGTCCTCAAAGCCGCTTCTTCACCGACCCGCCGACCGAGACCAATGAGGCGGCGATCGAGACCCTCGTAAGCGGCCAGCTCTACACGGTCCTTGGCAAGAGCGATGGAGAAGGCCGCTGGCAGTTGCGCCTGTGGTGGAAGCCGCTGGTCACACTTATCTGGTTCGGAGGCGCGCTCGTTGGTCTTGGCGGCCTGCTCGCATTCATGGGTCATGCGCGCCGCTCATGGCGAAGGAGCGCATTCGAATGAGCCGTGCGCTCCGCCTTCTCCCGATCATTTTGATCGTCTGGATCCTGATCGCCTTCGCTTGGCGGCTGATCCAGCCGAGTGATTCCGTGGTCCGCTCGCACCTGGTCAATCGCGAGGTTCCGTCATTCTCGCTCCCATCCGGAATCGCTGGAGTCCGAGGACTGGATTCAGCGGGCCTTGCGACCGGAGAACCCCGACTTTTGAATTTCTTCGCGAGCTGGTGCGTACCTTGCGTTGCGGAGGCGCCGATCCTTGAGCGCCTCAAGCAGCAAGGGGTGAAGATCGACGGCATCGCGGTCCGTGACACGCCTGACGGCATCACCGCCTTCCTCGATCGCAACGGCAATCCCTACGAACGCATCGGCTCCGACCAGAGCAGCAGGGTCCAGCTCTCGCTCGGGTCTTCCGGTGTCCCGGAAACTTTCGTGGTCGACGGCAGGGGCGTGATCCGCTTCCAGTTTGTCGGCCCTATCGGATCGGCGGATGTTCCGATGGTGATGAAGCAGCTCGAGGAAGCGAAGTGAAGGCGCTCGTCCTGTGTATCGCGCTCGCGCTCGCGGCGCCCGCATCCGCGGATTCCAACCTGCCTCCCTCCTACTGGGCCTACCGTCAGCTTCCCGACACCAAGCAGGAAGCGAAGGCGCAGGCGCTGATGCAGGAGCTTCGCTGTCTCGTCTGTCAGGGTCAGTCGATCGCGGATTCCGATGCTGACCTTGCCGCGGATATGCGAGACCTGGTGCGTCGTCGGATCGCGGCAGGCGAAAAACCCGAACAGATCCGGGCCTGGCTGATCGAGCGTTACGGCGACTGGATCAGCTATCGTCCGACGACAGAGCCGATTGCATTGCCGTTGTGGGCCGCGCCGATCATCCTCCTCATCTTTGGCGGCGCGATCGTTGCAGGACGTCTAAAGAGGAAGCGGTCATGAGCGGGTGGGCCGCACTTCTACTCCTGATCGGATTCAGCCTATCCTTGTTGTGGCTATTGCGGGTCCGCGGAGCCATGCTTCAGCTCGCGGGCGCCGCCCTGTTATTTGGTGCTGCCGGGTATGCGACGTTCGGCAGTCCCGGATTTGCGTCATCTACCCGTAGTGCGGAACAGAGACGGCCGCCGATCCCGCTAACGAAGCTGCGTCACGCCTTCTACGGAAACTTTGGCCCGACCGAGCACTGGCTGATAATCTCGGAATCGCTCGCGAGCCGCGGCAAGACGCAGGAAGCAGCTGGTGTTCTTCAGTCGGCGGTCCGTGAGCATCCGGGCGACCCGAGCCTGTGGGTTGGACTTGGAAACGCGCTCGCCGATCACGCCAACACCCTGACGCCGGCAAGCGAACTCGCTTTTAAGCGCGCTGCCGAGCTTGCCCCAGACCACCCGGCGCCACGCTTCTTCTTTGGCCTCGCACTGGCCCGCTCGGGCGATCCCAAGGACGCGATTGCGCTTTGGCGTCAAATCCTCGCCGAGGCGCCAGCCGATGCCAGCTGGCGCCCGGTCGTCGAAGATGCGATCGCGGCCCTCGAAGGATCGGGGACCAAGCCTCAGGCCGCGACGCGCTCGTAAGGAAGGTCGAGCGCCTCGGCGACCGCCTGGTGGCGGATCTTGCCGCCCGACACGTTCAGGCCCTCGGCCAGATGCGGATCCTGGCGCATCGCTTCTTCCGCACCGAAATTGGCGATCTTGAGAGCGAACGGAAGGGTCGCATTGTTGAGCGCGAAGGCGCTTGTACGGGCGACCGCGCCGGGCATGTTCGCCACGCAGTAATGGATGATCCCGTCGACCTCGTAGACGGGGTCGGCGTGGGTCGTGGCGTGCGACGTTTCAAAGCAACCCCCCTGATCGATCGCGATGTCGACGAGCACCGAGCCGCGCTTCATCGTTTTCAGCATGTCGCGGGTCACGAGCTTCGGAGCGGCAGCGCCCGGGACGAGCACGGCGCCGATCACCAGCTCGGCTTCCTTGACCGCGTTGGCGATCGCGGCGCGTGAAGCGTACGCCGTCTTGATCTGGCTCGAGAAGAACATGTCGAGCTCGGCCAGCCGGTCGTTGTTGATATCATAGATGGTGACGTCGGCGCGCATTCCTGTGGCCATCTGCGCGGCGTTCACGCCCGACACCCCGCCACCGAGGATCGCGACCTTCGCCGGGGCGACGCCCGGGACGCCGCCGAGCAGGACTCCGCGCCCGCCCTGTTCCTTTTCGAGGTAGTGAGCGCCGACCTGAACCGACATCCGGCCAGCGACCTCGCTCATCGGCTTCAGCAGGGGCAGGGCTCCCGAGCGAGACGTCACAGTCTCATAGGCGATGCAGGTCGCGCCCGACTTCATCAGCCCCTCGGCCTGCGGCTTGTCAGCCGCGAGGTGCAGGTAGGTGAACAAGATGTGCCGCGGCTCGAGAAGCGCGATTTCCTGCTGCTGCGGCTCCTTGACCTTAACGATCATGTCGGATGCCTTGAAAACCGAAGCCGCGTCAGGAAGAATTTCTGCGCCCGCCTTCTGGTAGGCGGAATCCGGGCAGTCGATGCCGTCGCCAGCGCTGGCCTGGACGAAAACCTGGTGCCCAGCGGCAACAAGTTCGGCCACTGAAGCGGGGGTCAGACCGACCCGGTATTCGTGAACCTTGATTTCCTTCGGCACACCGACGCGCATTATTCGTTCGCTCCAATGAATGTTGTTTGCGCGGGCCTATAGACGCGTGAATCGCCCTTGTCCCCCCAGATTCCTGCGGGATTTGCGACTGTATCCCGCCGGTGCTAGTGCGGCCCGCCGCCGTTCGGGCGGCGGTGCGGGGGCACCAAGGATGCGGGTTCGCAGTCGGTCCAGGCAAGTTTCAATCGCATGAGCGTTACAGCAACCGGGGGGGCTGAGTCCGAAGCCCCGCAAGACGATTCACATGGCCACGCAAAAGGGTCGCTGACGAAACTCGCCGTCGGCGCAATCGGCATCGTGTTCGGCGACATCGGAACGTCGCCCATCTACGCTTTCCGCGAGACGTTCGCGGGCCATCACACGCTCACCGTCGACCAGCTGCACATCTACGGCGTCCTCAGCCTCATCTTCTGGTCGATGATGATCATCGTGTCCCTGAAGTACGTCACCATCATCATGCGGGCCGACAACAAGGGGGAGGGAGGAAGCCTCGCCTTGCTGGCTCTCATCAACCGTCAGATCGGCGGCAAGAAGAGATGGACTGCAGGGATCGTCTTGCTGGGCGTTTTCGCAACTGCGCTGTTCTACGGCGATTCCATGATCACTCCGGCGGTCTCCGTGCTCTCCGCTGTCGAGGGGCTGACCACCGTCAACGCCGGTCTCGAGCAGTGGGTCATCCCGATCGCCGTGGCCATCCTGGTCGGCCTGTTCGCGATCCAGTCACACGGCACGGCCCGGGTCGGAGCGCTGTTCGGCCCGATCATGCTTCTTTATTTCACGACCATTGCAGTGCTCGGGGCCTGGCATGCCATTGGCCGCCCGCAAATCGCGCTGGCGATGTTCAACCCGTGGCACTTCGTCCAGTTCTTCATCGAAGAGCCAACGCGCGCGTTCATCGCGCTCGGTTCGGTGGTCCTGGCGGTCACCGGTGCCGAAGCGCTTTACGCGGACATGGGCCACTTTGGCCGCAAGCCAATCCGTGTCTCGTGGCTCTACTTCGTCCTTCCGGCGCTGCTTCTGAACTACATGGGCCAAGGCGCCATGCTGATGTCGATGACTCCCGACCAGGCGATGGAGACGGTCAAGAACCCGTTTTTCTACCTCGCGCCCGACATGCTCCGCTTGCCGCTGGTCCTCCTCGCGACAGCCGCCGCGATCATTGCCAGCCAGGCCGTGATCTCGGGAGCCTTTTCGGTCACCCAGCAGGCCATTCAGCTGGGCTTCGTTCCACGCCTGCGCATCGCCCACACGAGCGAAAGCGCCGCCGGCCAGATCTACATACCGGTCGTGAACTGGGCGCTGATGATCATGGTCATCCTGCTCGTGATCATGTTCGGCAGCTCGTCGAACCTTGCCGCCGCCTACGGCATCGCCGTCACCGGCGCGATGCTGATCGACGCGGTGCTGATCTCGGTGGTGCTGCTGCAGCTGTGGAACTGGAACCGCTATGTCGCGATCGGTCTGCTCGCGCTCTTCTTCACTGTCGACGGTCTCTATCTCGGAGCGAACCTGCTGAAGATTCCGGCAGGTGGTTGGTTCCCGCTATTGATCGGCGCGATCGCCTTCACCCTGCTCACGACCTGGGCGAAGGGACGGCAGTTGCTGATCGCTCGGATGGACGAAGCCAGCCTGCCGATGGAAATCTTCATCAAGTCGGCTGCCACGAGCGCCGCCCGGGTTCCCGGAACCGCCGTCTTCATGACCAGCTCCGCTTTGGGTGTCCCCCATGCGCTTCTGCACAACCTCAAGCACAACAAGGTGCTCCACGAACGGGTGATACTGCTGACCGTGAGGATCCAAGACGTGCCCTATGTCCCGGTCGAAAAGAGGGCCGAGACCATGGACTATACGGCGGGCTTCTACCGAGTGGTCCTGAACTACGGCTTCATGGAAGAAGTGAACGTACCGGCGGAGCTGACCAAGCTCGAAGGCTGCGGCCCGACCTGCAAGATGATGGACACCAGCTTCTTCCTCGCCCGCCAGACCTTGATCGCTTCCTCGCGGCCCGGAATGGCCATCTGGCGCGAAAAACTATTCGCCTGGATGCTCCGCAATGCGGAAAGCGCGATGGAGTTCTTCAAGCTGCCGACCAACCGCGTCGTCGAGCTGGGAAGCCAGGTCGAGATCTGAACCTTCGGCCAAGCCAGGCATTGCCGCGCCATGGCTGAGACGATTTCCTGGGTAGCGACGATTGCGACGGTGATCGCCGCTTTTATGACCGCTGCAAATCTGGGCTCACGCATTACGGGCTCCGGCTTCTGCGTCTTTCTCGTCGGCTCGCTCTGCTGGTTTGCGGCGAGTCTCCTTACCGATCAGCCGGCCTTGATGTGGACGAACGTGGTTCTGACCGTGCTGAACCTCTTCGGCATATGGCGTTGGCTTGGCCGTCAGGCGCGCATCGAGGAGGGTGGGTCAGTAGCAGCGGAAGCCAGCAAGCGAGGCTCCAGCGAGTCGCTTTTTCCGGTTTCCCTCCTGCTCAAGGCGTCGCTCGAAGACGGGCGCGGCAATGTCATTGGCACCTGTGTGGACGCGATGGCGGGCTGCACCAGCGGCGAACTGCGCTACGTGGTCGCGTCGGAAGGCGGCGTCGCGGGCGTCGGGGAGACGCTGCGGAGGATTCCGTGGCAACAATCGCGAATGGAATCGGACAGGCTGATCACAAGCGTGGCGCGGGTCGAATCGTTCGCTAAGATCGAGAAGGACGAATGGCCGGCGCGCTGATCGTTACCGCGGAGGTGGCTCCGCCCGATCTTGCCTGGCTGAATGACCTTCGAGGCCGCTTTTATCCGTCCGGACGTAATCAGCTGCCCGCGCACCTGACCATGTTTCATGCAATCGCCCCGTCTGCAGAACTGGAGCTTCGACAGATCCTTCGAACGATGGAGAAAGAGCATGCGCCGCGTGCCTGGATTGCGGGAACAATGGATCTGGGTGGTGGCGTGGCGTTGCGGGTCACTTCCGATGAACTCGATGCCATCCGCAATGAAATTTCCGAGCGTCTTCATGGCTTGCTGACTGCGCAAGATTCCGTTGGCTGGTCGGCGCACGTCACGATTCAAAACAAGGTCGCCCCGAAGGTCGCGAGGGCGCTCATCAAGGCGCTCGGCGACGTCAGGCGGCCGATCGGAATTTCAGGGCTGGGGCTGCACCGCTACCTCGGCGGACCGTGGGAAACTCTTCGGACTTTTCCGTTCCGGGGCTAGCTGAGGTCCCCGATCCCGTCACAGCTGAGGTCGAATGCCGCTAAGCCGGCCTCGAGCACGGACGCCAGCATCGGCATGTCCATCAGCTCGTCGACCGCCGCTTCCCCGCCGTCGCGCGTGAGATCGCTGGCTTCCTCGATCGCTTCATCCCAGTCGCCGGCGTCGTATGTGCCCTGGCCGACCCAGCAGAAGGCCACGACTTCGGCGAGCTGGTCTTCGCCGAGATCTTCGAAAACCGCCTTCAGCTCCTCCTCGACGCTATCGTTGATCGCGTCATCGAGGACGGAGAGCGTGCCCTCTTCCTCATCGTCGACAGTGTCCGCAGTCTCGCCACCATCATAATCGGTCGGCGTCTGGGCCTCATACTCCCGCGCCCGGAGGATAATCCGGCAAAGGGTCTCGAGCGGGGTCAAAGGATCCATAACGTGCCTTTCGATTATGCCGCTTGAACGAGAGCAGCCGTAAGCGGTTCCTCGCGTTGACCGACACAATACGCACACCTATATGGCCGCGGCGCCACCCCGCCGGACGGGGCGACGCATACCATGCCTTATTGGGGCGGAGTAGCTCAGCTGGTTAGAGCAGCGGAATCATAATCCGCGTGTCGGGGGTTCAAGTCCCTCCTCCGCTACCATCCTTCGACAGTTCAGCCTTCAAGACGCCAGGAAATGCTCTGGGTGTAGGTGTCCTCGACAGGCCGACCGGAGCTGTCACGGGCGGGCGTGAATCTGGCGCGCCTCATCAGGATCCTGCAGGTCGCCGAGTCGAGCGAGATTGACCCGCTGCTATCGATGACGTTGCATCGGCTCACGCGGCCCCGCTTGTCGATTTCCAGCTCGACACGAACAGTGCCTTGCTCGTCCCTCATTTGGGCATCTGCAGGATAGTCGTCGGCGCTGAAGAGCCCAGCGAGATTGCCCCGCGCGGCCTGTGATCCTGGCGCGCTTCCGCTTACCAGTCGTTCAGAAGTTTCTTTGGGCGAGCTCGAATAGGGGACCTTGAGCCAGTCGACCCAGGTGTCGCGCAACGTCCACGCTGCCCCAACCGCAACGGTTGCCAAGACCACAAACGGGGCAATGCCCGTCTTCCCCGGCTGAACGGGCGATCTTCGATCCGGGGCCCGCCGACGTCCCTGCATTCGCTAACGGTGGCAGTAAAAGTCGAGCGGGCCTAGTGTCTGATCAGAAAATCAGTCCCGGCGCTTGCGGCCCAGAAGTCCAACGAGGCCGACCAAGCCGACGACTCCCCACGGGAAACCACCAGAGGACTTCCGAGCAGGTGCCGGCGCAGGCGCGGGCGCGGGCTCGGTCGTTTCCGTTGCCACGGGTTCCACTGGAGCACCATTTACGTCCGTAGCGGCAACGGCTCCATTATCCGCCGGCACTGCCATGTTCGTCGCGTTGGCGTCGATCACATCGTTGGTGGCATCGTTTTGAGCAACTGCCGGTGCCGCCGCCAATGCGGCCACCAGAGCGAACATAATTGCATTGCGCATAATCAGGTCTCCCTAGCTGCCGCGCTATTCGACAGAGGCCGGGTGATAACTGTCCTCGCCATGTTCTTTCTTGAGACCCAGCAGCCCGAGCAATCCCAGAGCGCCGATCAGGTCGAACCAATCGATGTCGGGAGGTCCGCTACGCAGACGTTCCTGCGTCTCGGTCCTGATCCCGCTTTCGTTGGTGTCCTGTGCTTGCGCTGCGGGGGCAGCCAGACCGGCCGCCACAAGCATGCCGAGCATCCATCGAGTTCGCATGGTGCCCTCCTGTATTTGCGCCAGTGTTGTTGCGCAGGAAGCGCAATACCACCGTATGCGCCTTCCTTCCAAGAGGGCGGGGATTTCCGCCAAAAAGCAAACGCCCGGACCGCTAAGCGACCCGGGCGTCCTGCGTGACGATTGCTCGTCAGCCCCCTTGGTTTCTTGCTGCGTCCCGCTCTCGCGCGTCGCCGCAAGCTCCCGACATCGGCCCCAAGGGGCAGCCCGTCGGAAGAGCTTCAAGCTAGGCTGCACTCGCGCCGGTTGTCACTGCAATAAAGGGGGGCTCAGGGTTTTTGTGCACCTCCTGTGTCGGCTTTGCCACAGCCGTTTCGCCAGCCGCTGCGTTGCGCTTGTCGCTTGAGGCCCTTAGGGCAACGGCTTCCTGCGTCAGGTCGAGGTAATTGGAATTGCGCGTTTCCCGCTATTTTCTGCCGGTTCTGAAGGAAAGTCCGTCGGACGCCCAGATCGTCAGCCACAAGCTGATGCTCCGCGCCGGGCTCGTCCGTCAGACCGCGGCGGGAATCTACGCATGGCTGCCGGTCGGCTATCGAGTGCTCAAGAAGATTGAGCAGATTGTTCGCGAAGAGCAGGACCGAGCCGGCGCAATCGAGATGCTCATGCCGACGATCCAGTCTGCGGACTTGTGGCGTGAGAGCGGCCGCTACGATGCTTACGGGCCCGAGATGCTCCGAATCCGCGATCGCCACGATCGCGAGATGCTCTACGGGCCGACCAACGAGGAAATGCTGACGGCGATCGTTCGCGACGAGCTCAAGAGCTACCGCGATCTCCCGCGCACCCTCTACCACATCCAGTGGAAGTTCCGGGACGAGGTCCGCCCGCGCTTCGGCGTGATGCGTGGTCGCGAGTTCCTGATGAAGGACGCTTACAGCTTCGACCTCGATGAGGCTGGAGCGCGCCAGAGCTATTACACGCAGCTGCTAGCCTATCTGCGCACTTTCCAGCGACTTGGTATCCAGGCAGTGCCGATGAAGGCGGCGTCGGGGCCGATTGGTGGAGATCTAAGCCATGAGTTTATCGTTCTCGCGCCGACGGGCGAGAGCGAGGTCTTCTACGACGCCTCGTTCGACGAGTTCGATTGGGGCCAGCCGGACCTGCAATACGGCGACGGGGACGGCCTGCAGCGCTTGTTTGATCAGGTCAGCTCGACCTACTCGGCGACAGACGAGACCCACGACGAAGCGCGCTGGGCGACGATCGCGGACGACCGCAAGCGTACCGGCCGTGGCATCGAGGTCGGCCATATCTTCTATTTCGGCGACAAATATTCTGCTGCCATGGGCCTGAAGGTCTCCGGCACGGACGGTAAGCCGGTGACCCCGATGATGGGTAGCTACGGTGTCGGTGTGTCGCGCCTCGTCGGAGCGATCATTGAAGCGAGCCACGACGATGCGGGCATCGTCTGGCCGGAAAGCGTCGCTCCGTGGAAGGTCGGCATTGTGACCATGCGGCAGGACGATCAACCCAGCGTCGCCGCCGCGGAAGAGATTTACGGCAACCTCCGCCTCGCTCGCGTCGACGTCGCCTACGACGATCGCGATGAGCGGGGAGGAGCGAAACTCGCGACCATGGATCTGATTGGACTGCCTTGGCAGGTGATCGTCGGACCTCGCGGAATTGCAGCGGGCACGGTCGAACTCAAGCGCCGTTCATCTGGCGAGCGCCATGAGATCAGCGTGGAATCCGCCCTCGCGAGGCTCACCGAATGATCCTTAACCGGTACGAGCGCACCGTCGCTCGCCGTTACCTTCTTCCCGGCAAGGGCGAGGGGTTCATCTTCCTCGTCGCCTCGATCAGCCTGTTCGCTGTGGCTCTGGGCGTCGCGGCGCTGATCATCGTCATGAGTGTGATGAACGGCTTTCGAGCGGAGCTTTTTGACAAGATCGTCGGGCTTAACGGCCATGCGATCGTGCAGGGTTATGAGGGCCGCCTTACCGACTGGAAGAACATCAGCGACACGGCCCGCAAATTGCCGGGAGTGACCTCAGCAATCCCTCTGATCGAGCAGCCGCTAATGGCATCGGCCAATGGTCGGGTCGAAGGTGTCCTGGTCCGCGGGCTCCGGGTCGAAGACATCCGCGGCAACAAGGTCATTGCCGGCAACGTGCTTTCCGGCAACATCGCCTCGATCACTCCGGCAAGCGGCCGCGTGGCCATCGGTTCACGGCTGGCGGAAACCCTCGGCGCCTATGTAGGCAGCCAGATCAGCCTGATCAGCCCGGAAGGGCGATCGACACCCGTTGGTACCGTTCCGCGCATCGTGTCCTACGAAGTCGGCGCGATCTTCGAGGTCGGCGTCTACGACTACGACAAGGCGTTCGTGGTCATGCCCATGCAGGACGCTCAGACATTGCTGATGCTTGGCGATCAGGTCGGAATGGTCGAGATCCAGACCAGCAATCCCGACAAGGCACGGCAAATCCTCGCGCCGCTAGCTCCGACTGTTCAGGGTAAGGGGATCATCGTCGACTGGCAGCAGATGAATTCGGCACTGTTCGAGGCGCTGGAGATCGAGCGCGTCGCAATGTTCGTCGTACTGTCGCTGATCGTCCTCGTCGCGGTGTTCAACATTCTTTCGTCGCTGATCATGTTGGTGCGCGCGAAGACTCGAGACATTGCTATTCTGCGAACCATGGGGGCAAGCCGGCGAAGCATGATGAAGGTCTTCGTCACGGTCGGTGTAACGATCGGCTCGCTCGGTATCGTGCTCGGAATCATCATCGGGGCAATCTTTCTCTTCTTCCGGCAGTCGGTCGTGAATGCGATCCAGTTCCTCACCGGCCAGAACCTGTGGGATCCATCAGTGCGCTTCCTGTCGGAACTGCCTTCCAAGACCGACCCGGTCGAGGTCACCGCGATCATCCTGATTGCCTTGATCCTGTCCTTCCTCGCGACGCTTTATCCGGCCTGGAAGGCAGCCAGCACCGACCCGGTCCAGGTGCTCCGATATGAGTAAGGCAGTCCTTTCAACTCGAGGACTGAAGCGCAGCTTCATTCAGGGTGACGTCACGATCGAGGTGCTCCGTGGCATCGATCTTGACGTCATGCCGGGAGAAATCGTTGCCCTCCTTGGGCCGTCGGGGTCGGGAAAATCGACCTTGCTCCAGGCAGTCGGACTTCTTGAGGGGGGATTCCAGGGATCGATACGTATCGCTGGCCGCGAGGCGGCAGAACTGGACGAAGAGGGGCGTACCGGGCTTCGCCGCGAGGCGCTCGGCTTCGTCTACCAGTTCCACCACCTCCTTCCGGAGTTCAATGCCCGCGAGAACGTCGTCCTTCCGCAGCTTATCCATGGTTCAGAGACGGATGCTGCCCAGGCGAGGGCGGAGCAGTTGCTGGGTGCTCTCGGCTTGGGCGCCCGTCTCGACCACCGCCCATCGAAGCTTTCGGGGGGCGAACAGCAGCGCGTCGCCGTTGCCAGGGCGCTCGCAAACAAGCCGCCGCTGGTCCTGGCCGATGAGCCGACGGGCAACCTGGACGAAGCGACGGCGGATACTGTCCTGGCCGAGTTTCTATCGCTCGTTCGGGGCGAAGGAAGCGCTGCATTGGTCGCCACGCACAATGAGCGCCTCGCGTCGAAGATGGACCGCGTGGTGCGTCTTCACGAAGGCCATCTACAATAGTGGAGCGCAGGCGCGACGAAGGCGTTGGCGGCTCCATGCAACGTGTGAACCCCACCGTCATTGCAGCGATCGCGCTTGGGGCGTTGATCCTCCTGATCGTTGCGATGATGGTCTTCGGAAGCCGGTCCGGCGAGGACGACAGGCTCACCGGCTCTGAGGTCGAGGCATCCGGCGAGGATCCGGCGGCCCGTTGTTCCGGCCAGGCAACATACGACGAGATCAAGAAGGAGCTCTTCCGGCGTGCGGCAGCGAGCCGAGGCGGTGACGAAGCGGCGTTCGGCAAGATCGCGACCTATTCATCCCTACGGATGGAAGCCGTCGTGCTCCGCGACGACAGTGCGGAAGGCATTACGTGCAATGGAACGCTGACACTCGATCTTCCGCCAGGGGTCGCGATCGCAGGTGGACGACGTTCGCTGAGTGCCGACGTCCTGTACACGGTCCAGCCCGGTGCGAACTCCAGCGGAAGCGGGCTCTCGCTCGCAAATGCCGATGATCTGATTTCGCAGCTTGCAACTCTGGCCAAGACGGAAGCGCCGGCCGAGGATGCGATTGCGAACTCGACGACAAACGACGTGACCGAATTGCCGGTTGTTCCATCGGATCCGCTCGCGCCAACTTCTCCCGGGAATTCTCCAAACCCGCCCCCCGACCCCAGTTTCAATTGCGCGAATGCGCGGTCGTCGGGGGAGGTTGCGGTCTGCCGCGACCCGGGACTGGCGGCGCTCGACCGTCGAATGTCGGCGCAATACGCCAGCGCCATCTCGCAAGCGGACCCGGAGCAGCGTGCCTTGCTCCAGCGAACGCGCGACGCCTTCCTGGGTTACCGTGACCAGTGCACCAGCAATTCATGCATCGCGGATACATATCGCGGCCGAATGCGCGAGATCCGCGACATCATGATGGGCACTTGGACCCCCGGGCGGTAGCCATTCACCGAACTTGTGTTGCCGTACGAGCGGCGATCCTTTTTCGCATTCTGGATCGGGGCGGCCTTGGCTGGGGCCGGGCCCTTACAAGCCCTCGAAAGCACCCAAATAATTGTGGAAAAGGACGCTACGATGGGTGCCATACGGTGAGTCCATCGCCATAGTTGGAATGTGACTCAGCCCTACGTTCCGCTTCGCGTCTTTTCCTCGTTCACGATGCTTGAGGGCGCGATGGAGCCGAAGGCGATTGCGGAGCGCGCGGCCAAGCTGGCATTTCCGGCCGTGGCGCTCACGGATCGGAACGGCCTGTACGCCGCGATGGCGTTTACCGAGGCATGCTCGGGCAAAGGCGTCCAGCCGGTCGTCGGTGCCATGCTGGCGGTGGCTCGTCCGCCGGAGCTTGGCAGTGGAGTCGACTGGCTCGTGCTGCTGGCGAAGGACGAGCAAGGTTATTCGAACCTCTGCCACCTTGTTTCTTCGGCGCACCTCGACCGACCCGTCGAGCTGGACCCGCACGTTCCCTTCGCCGCTCTGGAGACGCTCAACGGCGGTCTTATTGCCCTGACTGCTGGCTCGGAAGGTGCTCTCGCTCGTTTGCTGGCCGAGGGGCAGAAGGACAAGGCGAGGGCTTACCTCGATCGCCTCCAAGCACTCTTTCCGGAACGGCTCTACATCGAGATCATCCGCCGGAATGATCCCATCGAGGAAGCATCCGAAGAGGCGCTGATCGACCTTGCCTATGAGCGCGACCTGCCGCTCGTCGCGACCAATCCGGCGGCCTATTCGGATCCGAGCGTTCACGCCGCGCATGACGCGATGCTGTGCATTGCCCAGTCGGCCTATGTCGAAAGCGCGGATCGCCAGACCTCGTCCCCGGAAGCGTGGCTGAAGGACTCTGCGGCCATCGGCGAGTTGTTCATCGATTTGCCCGAGGCAATCGCGAACACCGCGGTGATCGCGATGCGCTGCGCCGTAGGCGCGCCCAAGCGCAAGCCAATCCTTCCGCGCCTGTCCGATCATGAGGACGAACAGCTGCGCGCCGATGCCTACGCCGGCCTGGACGAACGGCTTGCTGGACGGGCCGAGGAGGAGAAAGCCCGCTATCGAGAGCGCCTGGACTTCGAAATCGACGTCATTACCCGCATGGGCTTCGCGGGCTATTTCCTGATCGTCGCCGACTTCATCAAATGGGCAAAGGCGCACGACATTCCTGTGGGTCCCGGACGCGGTTCGGGCGCGGGTTCCGTAGTCGCCTGGGCGCTGACGATCACCGATCTCGATCCGCTTGCCCTCAACCTGCTGTTCGAGCGGTTCCTCAACCCGGAACGCGTGTCGATGCCGGACTTCGACATCGACTTTTGTGAAACCCGGCGAGACGAGGTCATTTCCTACGTCCAGCGGAAGTACGGACGAGACAAGGTCGCGCAGATCATCACCTTTGGACGCCTGAAGGCGCGCGCGGTTCTCAAGGACACCGGGCGAGTGCTCCAGATGAGCTACGGACACGTCGACCGGTTGGCGAAGATGATCCCCAATCATCCGACCGACCCGTGGACCCTGGAGCGGTCGCTGAACGGCGTTTCGGAGCTCGCCGCCGAGTACAAAGGCGATTCCGAGGTCCGACGGCTCATCGACCTGGCGATGAAGCTGGAAGGACTGCCCCGGCACGCCTCGACCCATGCCGCCGGTGTGGTGATCGGCGATCGTCCGCTCGACGATCTGGTCCCGATGTATCGCGACCCGCGGTCGGACATGCCGGTCACGCAGTTCGACATGAAGTATGTCGAAGCAGCGGGCCTGGTGAAGTTCGATTTCCTCGGCCTCAAGACGTTGTCGGTTCTGAAGGAAGCCGAGCGCCTGCTGGGTGAACAGGGCATCAATATCGATTTTTCGGCGCTGAAGTGGGACGATGACGAAGTCTACGCGCTCCTCCAGCGAGGTGACACGGTTGGCGTCTTTCAGCTCGAATCCGAGGGCATGCGCCGGACCCTCTCGGCCGTCCGCCCGACCAGCTTCGGCGACATCATCGCCCTCGTTTCCCTCTACCGCCCGGGCCCGATGGACAACATTCCGTTGTTTGGGGACCGCAAGAACGGCCGCGCGTCTATCGAATATCCTCATGCCATGCTCGAGGACGTCCTGAAGGAAACGTACGGCATTTTCGTCTACCAGGAGCAGGTCATGCAGGCGGCGCAAGTGCTCGCCGGCTATTCGCTCGGCGAAGCCGACCTTTTGCGCCGTGCCATGGGCAAGAAGATCAAGTCGGAGATGGACGCCCAGCGCGCTCGTTTCGTCGAAGGCTGCAAGGCCCACGACATCACCCCGGCGAAAGCGTCGGAGCTATTCGACTTGATCGACAAGTTCGCGGGCTATGGCTTCAACAAGTCGCACGCCGCGGCCTACGCGCTCGTCGCCTATCACACCGGTTGGCTGAAGGCGCATCACCGGCCTGAATTCTACGCGGCCTCAATGAGCTTCGACATCGCGCTGACGGACAAGCTTGCGCTCTTCGTCGAGGACATGCGCCGCGGGGAGGTCGAGTGCCTTCCCCCATGCGTCAACGCCAGCCAGGCCGCCTTCTCGGTTGAGGATGGCAAGGTCCGCTATGCTCTTGGTGCGCTCAAGGGCGTCGGCGAAAAGGCCATGGAAGCGCTGGTCGCGGAGCGCGAGGCGAACGGACCGTTCAAGTCGCTCGACGACTTCGCAGAGCGGATCGATCCGCGTCTCCTGAATCGACGGCAAATCGAGAGCCTGGCCGCAGCCGGAGCCTTCGATGCAATCGCTCCCGATCGGGCGTCGGTTCATGCTTCGGCGGAAACAATTCTCGCGCATGCTTCAAGTGCGGCCGAGCAACGCACGAGTGGCCAGCACGGCCTGTTCGGTGGCAGCGCGGCCTCAGCAGCTCCAATCCGGCTCACGAAAGCCGAGCAGTGGTCGCTGGCCCAGCGAATGGCGGCAGAGCGGGACTCGTTCGGCTTCTATTTTTCGTCGCACCCGGTCAGCGCCCATCGCCATCTGCTCGAAGCCAACAAGGCGAAGACCTTTGCGCAGCTGGCCGACGTGCCAATGCCTGCAGAAGGTCGCGCCGGGGCGGTCATGGCAGCATTGGTCGAGGATGTGCGCTGGCGGACTTCGGCGAAGGGCCGGCGCTATCTCATGGCTACGCTCAGTGACTCATCGGGCCAATTCCAGGCGAGCATTTTCGACGATGAGGCAAGCGCGGCGGTCGAAGCCGCTGCCAAGGCCCAGACATGCGGCCTGCTGAGCGTCGAACTGGACAAGCGTCCCGGTGACGACCTTCCGCGCGTCGCAATCAAGAGATTCCAGCCGCTGGAAGGCCTGGCGAAGCGAACCCGGCTTCAGATGGAGGTCCGGATTTCGAATCCGGCACTCGTCCCCGCCATTTCCCGCGAGCTCTCAAACGCGAAGGGGGGCGGAGGCTTGGTCCGGCTGCTCCTGCCGCTTCTGAGCGGAGGCGAAGCGATTGTCATCGCCGGGCGCGACTTCGCTCTTGATGCTGAGCTTCAGGCCCGAATCGAACGGATTACCGGCGAGGGAAGCGTCGACCTTTCCGTGCAGGAACCGCCGAGGCTTGCCCTCGTCGGCTAGGACTCAGGCCATCCAGAATCCGTCGGCGTTGACGAGCCCGGTGATCTTCTCGTTCTGCTCGTCGGTCATGTTCTGCTTGAACGATGGGAAGACTTCCTCCTCCTCCATCCTCGCATGTTTCGAGACGAGGCCTCGGAACTCCCGGACCTTTTCAAGCCAGTTGGGAGCGCTCGAGCCTATCGTCTTCAGCTCGTACAGGTAGGTCTTGATGTAGCCGTGCTCGCTTTCGAGCTCGTCGGCATTGACCGCCATATTGGCTTCACGAAGGGCTGGGTAGACGACCATCTCTTCCTGGTGCGCATGCTTGTCGAGCGCGTGCGTGAGCTTCATCAGAAGCATGCTTCGCTTCCAGGTTTGAGTCTCATCCGTGGCAAGCATCTTGTCGAAGAGTCCAAGCGCCACTTCATGCTCCGCGGTGAGGATCTCGTCCCAATCGCCCGCCGTCGCTTCCAGGCCCTGCATCAGGAACTTTCGGCCGTAATTCGCGGCGAAGCCGATTGCCGCACCAGCGAGAGCTGCGCCCAGAAGCGGACCGGCATTGTCGCCCCACGAAAAGGCGCTGCGCTCGGTGCCGCTGCTCTGCTTACCGCTGCCACTACCGCCGTTGCTATTCCGGGTGCGGGGACGGCTGCTGGATGAGGAACGACTCTGGGTATGTGTAGCCATGCTTGTCCTCCTTTTAGGTTTGCGGCCAGAACGGAGGGCTGCGGCCCGGCGTTCCTCTGCCGAACGCAAAAGTCCGGGCAATCAACGGATTAGGCTAGTGATTGGCCGGCGGAGGCGGTGCTTCCACGTTCCCTGGTGTGGGAGGCGTCGTCTCGTTTGTCGCGGGCTGCGCCTGAGGTGCCGGTGCGGGCAGGTTGAGGGCGACCGGGTCCTGCGACTCAAGCGGGAGCTCGCTGACTGCCTCATTTAGCGGCGGAAGCGGTTTTGCGCTCTCGAATTCCTCGCCCGGCAGCTGCTTTGGTGCCCTGGTCTTCGGCGGCGTCTTCTCCTTCGGTGGGACGATATCCTGGTAGACGCAGCCATCGAGGCCGTCACGGGAGACGATGCTGATCCGTTCGGCGATCGAATTGCCGTAGCGGCGGGTGAAGCCCTTGGGGGCAATCACTCCGCGCTTTTTCGGTAGTGGAAGCACAGCGGCGATCCTCGCCGCCTCGATTCGGCTCATCGCGCTCGAATCATGGTCGAAATAGCGCTCCGAGCCAGCGTTCACGCCGTAGGTCCCGATCCCGGTCTCGGCGAGGTTGAGATAGACCTCCATGATTCGGCGCTTGCCCCACAGATGCTCGATCAGGAAGGTGAACCAGGCCTCGACACCCTTGCGGGCGTAGCCGCCGCCCTGCCACAGGAAAGCGTTCTTCGCGGTCTGCTGGCTGATCGTCGACCCGCCACGGATACGTCCGCCCGAGGCATTTCTTTTCATCGCGTCTTCAATGGCTTCGACGTCGAAGCCATTGTGAGTGCAGAACTTGCTGTCTTCCGCACCGATCGCCGCTCGGACCATGTCGCGGTCGATCTGCTTGATGCTCATCCACTCGTGCGTCGATCCGCGGCCGGCAATCAGGTCGCCGATCATGGTCGCGGTGATCGGCGGATTCACAAAGCGATAGGCGAGGACCCACAGGATCGATCCAATGAGGAAGATCAGGACCAGTCTGACGATCCAGCCGACGATTCGGCCGACGACGGAGCCAGACCTCTGCCGTCTCCGCTTGTACCTCGGAATGCTCGACTTCGGACGTCTCGTCATCCCGCGTGCCTAGCCGCGGGTGCCAGCGGGTGCCAAGTCCTCGCCTTGCCGCAGTGCAGCAGCGCATTTACATGCCGCTCAACATGGCTTCGACGAACGATATCCGCCGCTCCTTCCTCGATTATTTCGAGAAGAACGGCCACGCGCGCGTGCAGTCCGCGCCGCTGGTCCCGCAAAACGATCCCACGCTCATGTTCGTCAACGCGGGCATGGTGCCGTTCAAGAACGTCTTCACCGGGCTGGAGACGCGGCCTTTTTCAACCGCTGCGAGCTCTCAAAAGTGCGTTCGCGCCGGTGGCAAGCACAATGATCTCGACAATGTCGGCTACACCGCTCGCCACCATACCTTCTTTGAAATGCTCGGGAATTTCTCGTTCGGCGATTATTTCAAGGATCGTGCGATCGAGCTTGCCTGGAACCTGATAACCAAGGAATGGGGGATCAGCCCGGACCGGCTGACAGCTACCGTCTATCACACGGACGACGAAGCCTTCGATCTTTGGAAGAAGATTTCCGGCCTACCCGAAAGCCGCATCATCCGAATCCCGACCAAGGACAATTTCTGGTCTATGGGCGACGATGGTCCCAGCGGACCCTGCTCCGAGATCTTCTACGATCATGGTGATCACATTCCCGGAGGCCCCCCGGGAAGCCCGAATGAAGATGGCGATCGCTTCGTCGAGATCTGGAACCTCGTCTTCATGCAATACGAGCAGGCCGCGGGCGAGATCGTCTCGGAACTGCCGAAGAAGAGCATCGACACGGGCATGGGCCTCGAACGCGTCGCTGCAGTGCTCCAGGGCGTTCACGACAATTACGATACGGACACCTTTAAGGCGCTGATCGCCGCTTCGGAGGCGCTGACCAGCAACGACAGCGCCGACATGACCGCTAGCCACCGGATAATCGCGGACCACCTTCGTACGTCCGGTTTCCTGGTGGCGGACGGAGTTCTGCCGGCGAACGAGGGCAGGGGCTACGTGCTCCGTCGCATCATGCGTCGTGCAATGCGCCACGCGCACCTGCTCGGGGCCGGCGAGCCACTAATGTATCGGCTGGTGCCCGCGCTGGTTGCCGAGATGGGCGCCGCATATCCGGAACTGGTACGGGCGCAGCCGCTGATCGAGGCGACCCTGCAACAGGAAGAGACGCGATTCCGCCAGACGTTGGCGAACGGTCTCAAGCTCCTCGACGATGCGACCACCGGCCTTGCCGATGGCGGCACGCTTCCCGGCGAAACGGCTTTCAAGCTCTACGACACCTTCGGCTTCCCCTACGACCTGACCGAGGACGCACTTCGAGCTCGAGGCCTGGGGGTGGACCGTGAGGGGTTCGACGTGGCGATGGCCCGACAGAAGGCCGCCGCTCGAGCCGCCTGGAAGGGCTCGGGCGAACGAGCCTCCGACGAGCTTTGGTTCGATATCGCCGAGGAGTTCGGAAGCACCGAGTTCACCGGCTATTCCGGCGACGAAGGCGAGGGCGTCGTCCTTGCGATGGTCAAGGACGGCAAGCGCGTCGACCGCGCGGAAATCGGCGATGTCGTCGACATCGTCCCGAACCAGACTCCATTCTACGGCGAGAGCGGCGGCCAGATCGGCGACACCGGAAAACTGAGCACGCTCAAGGGTTTCGAGGGTGAGGTCGAGGATACGGCCAAGCCGCTGGGCCGCCTTCACGTGCTTCGCACCAAGATCGTCAAAGGCGAGCTCTTCGTCGGCGAGAGCGTTCACCAAAGGGTGGATGCCGAACGCCGCGACCGGGTCCGCGCCAACCATAGCGCGACGCACCTGCTGCACGCCGCTTTGCGTCATCGGCTCGGCACGCACGTTACGCAAAAGGGCAGCCTTGTCGCCCCGGACTATTTCCGTTTCGACTTCTCGCACCCGAAGGCGCTCACTCGCGAGGAAATCGAGCAGGTGGAAGCTGACGTGAACGCGCAAATCCGCGGGAACGAGGCGGTCACGACGCGACTGATGACGCCTGACGAAGCAATTTCGGCAGGGGCCATGGCGCTGTTCGGCGAGAAATACGGCGACGAAGTCCGCGTCCTCTCGATGGGCCGTACCGGCGCGAACGATTATTCCGTCGAGCTTTGCGGTGGCACGCACGTCCGGGCGCTCGGCGACATCCAGTTGCTCAAGATCATTTCCGAGAGCGCGGTTTCTTCCGGCGTTCGTCGCATAGAGGCGCTGACGGGTGAAGCAGCACGGAAGTGGCTCGTCGACCGCGACTCGAAGCTTCGTGAAGCCGCTGCCACGTTGAAGTCCTCGCCTGACGAAGTTCCGGCGCGGATTGCCTCGCTGGTCGAGGACCGCCGGCGGCTCGAGCGCGAGCTGGCGGATGCGAAAAAGGCGCTGGCGATGGGCGGCGGGTCGGCCAAGTCGGACTCTGGCGGTCCTGAAGAGGTCAATGGCCACAGCTTCCTCGGCCAGGTCGTGGAAGGTCTAAATCCAAAGGACTTGCGCTCGACAGTTGACACGATGAAGCAGAAGGTTGGCTCCGGAATTGCCGCCCTGATCGCTGTCAATGAGGGCCGTGCGAGTGTTGCTGTGGGCGTCACCGACGACCTTTCTGGTCAGATAAACGCCGTCGACCTTTTGAAGGCGGCGGTGGAGGCGCTCGGCGGGCAGGGCGGCGGCGGACGTCCGGACATGGCCCAGGGCGGCGGCCCCGATGGGTCGAAGGCACAAGAAGCACTCGAGGCCGTCAAGGATGCGCTGGAGAAGGTCGCGGCGTGATCGACACACTGAGCAGCGAGCCCGTCACTCTCAAGGGTTCCTGCCATTGCGGGGCGGTCAAGTTTGAGGCCGAGCTGCCTTTCGGCCTGTCATCCGCGCGCCGTTGCACCTGCAGCATCTGCCGTATGCGTGGAGCGATCGCAGTGACATCGACTCCCGATGGCTTCCGAATCTCTCAAGGCGGGGACAGGCTCGCCACCTATCGCTTCAACACCAAGACGGCCGAACACCATTTCTGCACGGTTTGCGGAATATACACGCACCACAAGCGCCGCTCGAACCCAAATCAACTGGGCGTCAACGTCGCATGTCTGGAAGGTGTTTCGCCGTTCGATTTCAAGGAAATCATCGTCAACGATGGCCGGCGGCATCCCAGCGATAATCCGGACCACAAGACGCACCCGGCGGGAACGCTGGTCTTCACGCCGGCCTAGCCGGAATCAATCCCGTAAATCGTACGGCAACCGTAACGATATTATTTGGGTGAAGCCTTACCGCCGAAAGGGGGGAACATGCTCACCCAGCTTCTGCCGATTCTCCTGGTGCAGGCGTCGTCCGCGTTCGCGACCGACCGGATCGCAATACCGGTTCCGGACCCTTCTCAGGTCGAGAATCTTTCGGTCCGGCTCAGTTCGCCCCAGGGAATCCTCTGGCAGGGAACCCTGCGCGTTTCGCAGAACCAGAGTGCAAGCTATTCACAGAACTGGTCTCAAGCCTCTCCCCAGGTCTGCCCAGCGGGAGTGCCCTACGACCGCTCGGAGCGGAGCTCGATCAACTTCAACGTCTACGTCCAGAACAACGGACAGTACGGCTTGAGCTATCGGTTCGATGCGAGCTGGGCCCGGCCCATTCCGGTATCCGACTGCGGGGAGTCCGGTACGCGCACCGTATCTCTCAACCAGGCTCTTCGGCTCGAGCCCGGACAAACGTCAGTGATCGAGGGCGATGCGGGCTTTCGAGTCGAGGTGACGCGTGGGATGGGTGCTACGCGCTAGGTGCGGCGTCCCTGAGCCTGCGCCGGCCTAGCCGCGGTTCGGCCTCCATTTCGGCTTGCGCCATGATCTCGGACCGAAGTTCGGACCTCTTTTCGTGAATGCTTGCAATGACCGGCCCCATCGCAACTCCGATGTCCACGAGGACCGCCTCGGAAAGCTGGAGCGAGGCCTCCAGCGTCTCCGGAACCGCGTCAGTGACCCCTGCTTCATAGAGCTTCGCAGCGTGATCCGTATCACGGGCGCGGGCGATGATCGCGAGGTCCGGCGACCAGCCGCGAGCCCGGCGGGCGATCCTCGCAACGAGCACCGGATCATCCATGGTCAGGACAAGCGCAGCAGCGTTGCCGAGCTTCAGCTTCTCGACCAGCTCGTTTCGCGAGACGTCGCCGAAGAGGATCGTGTAACCCGCAGAACGTGCCGCAAGGACATTGTCGATGTCGCTATCGACGGCGATGTAAGGCTTGCCATGCTCCTTCAGCAGGTCGGCGACCATCTTACCGACGCGACCGAAGCCGAAGATAATGGTCTGCCCCTTGAGCTGATCCTCGTCCGGGATTTCGGCGCTTGGATCGACCCTTCGCGCGGCCAGCCGGCCCAGGTGCGCAAGCAGCGGAGTGATCGTCAGTCCAACGGCCGTCGCCGCCTGCCAGAACGTCGCTGTTCCCTGCGCGATCACTCCGGTTGCGGCCGCGGCGCCCAAAAGGATGAGGGTGGTTTCCGAAGGCGACGACATCAGGAGGCCTGTCTCAGCCGCAACTCCGATTCGAGATCCGCTCATCCTGAGCAGGGCTCCGGTAACCAGCGCTTTCACGAGAAGCACGGCGACAAGCGCGAGGAGTAGCTCGGGCCAGATGTCTGCAAGCTGCCGGAAATCGATCCGCATGCCGACGGTAATCAGGAAGATTCCAAGCGCCAGCCCAGTAAATGGCGCTGTCACGACTTCGACTTCGGAGTGATATTCGGTCTCGGCGAGAAGGACGCCGGCGATCAGTGCTCCGAGGATAGGGGACAACCCAACGTCGCGGGTCGCGAGGCTTGATAGGATGACGACAAGGAGGCTGACGGCCAGGAACAGCTCCGGGCTCTTGGTGCGAGCCGCCTGGGCGAACAGGAGCGGCAGCACGAACCGGCCGACCAAAAGCAGGGCTGCAATGACCAGCGCGCCCTTCCAGGCGATGTCGAGCAAGCCAGTCGCAGATGCTGCCGCGGCGGTGCCGAAGACGAACAGCAGTGGTACGAGCGCCAGGTCTTCGAACAGGAGCATGGCGAATGCGGCGCGACCGACCGGGCTTGTCGTTCCAGCGATCGGCAGAACGAGCGCGGTCGAAGACATTGCGAGCGCGAAACCGAGAGCGATCGCGCTCTGCAGTGGCTGACCAAATGTGTACAGGCCGCCGCCAATCAGGACCGTCCCAAGCAGCAATTCCGCCGCGCCGATCCGGAACACCGCTTTCCGCATTGCCACCAGGCGTCTGAAGCTCAACTCGAGACCGATCGAGAACAGCAGGAGGATGATGCCCAGCTCGGCGAACGGATCGATGGCTTGAGGGTTGGAGATGGTGATGTAGTGGAGGCCGGGCACCTCGTCCGTCAGACCGCCCAGGCCCGCCGGACCGACGATCATTCCGACGATGATGAAGCCGATAACCGCCGAGATCTTCAGGCGCGCGAAGGCCGGGATGACGATTCCCGCAGCACCCAGGATAACCAAAGCATCACTGAATCCCGACGTGCTGAAATTGCCGTGCATTCCGTCTTTAGAGCAGGAGGCTCCGGGGCTGTCACCCTTGCTGACTTCCAATCACGACAGCTGTAATCGCGACGCCATGACGTCAGAGCGTGACCGTGACCTGATTGTCGTCGGCGGCGGACCGGCTGGGGTCATGGCAGGATTGCTGTTCGCCCGAGCCGGCTGCAACGTCAGCATCTTCGAGAAGCATGCAGACTTCTTCCGCGACTTTCGCGGCGACACCGTGCACCCATCGACGATGGAGATCCTCGACCAGCTTGGGATGCTCGAGCGCTTCCTCAAGCGTCCTCACAACCGGGTTGATTCGGCTGAGCTGCGGATTGCCGGACGTGAATGGACGATAGGCGACTTGTCGCATCTCGACGCGCCCGCGCCGTTCATCGCCATGATGCCGCAGTGGGAGTTCCTCGACTTCCTGCGCGTCGAAGGGAAAGCGTTCCCAGGCTTCTCCATCGAGATGGAAAAGCCTGTCGAAGGCTTCATCGAGGACCAGGGCAGGGTCACTGGTGTCCGGCTGAAGGACGGGCAGTCAGTCCATGCACCATTGACCATCGCTTCGGACGGGCGCGACTCGATCGCTCGTCGACTGCTTCCTCTGGAGGATCTCGGTGCGCCGATGGACGTGTTCTGGTTCCGCGTCGCTAAGCCGAAGCAGGAGAATGGCGCGCTACGCGGGAACGTCGAACGTGGGCGACTGCTCGTGATGATCGACCGCGGCGACTATTGGCAGTGCGCCTTCCTGATCCCGAAGGGTGCCGCCGAAGCGTATCAAGAGCGCGGGATCGACGCGATCCGCGAGGAGGTTGCGGCGGCCGCTCCCCCGGACCTCGATCTCGCCGAACTCGATAAGATCAGTGACCTTCACCTGCTGACCGTAAAACTCGATCGCCTCACGACCTGGCACACGCCGGGGTTGCTCGCGATCGGCGATGCCGCTCACGCCATGTCGCCGATTGGTGGAATCGGCATCAATCTCGCAATTCAGGACGCCGTTGCGGCTGCAAACGCATTGGCCAGCCCACTTGCCCGAGGTGAGGACGTGAGCCGGTTGCTCGCAAAGGTGCAGGAGCGCAGGATGTTTCCGACCCGTGTAATCCAGGGTGCACAGAAAGCCGCGCAGGACCGAGTCATCGGGCGCCTGCTTCAGGGCACGGGGCCCATCCGGCAGGCGCCGCTGCTAGTTCGTGTTCTCGACCGCTTTCCGCTCCTCCGGCGCATTCCTGGCCGGATCATCGGTTTCGGTATCAGGCGCGAGCGGGTTCGCTCTCCTGCGGCGCCCGTACCCACGACGCCATAGTCGTCTCGAGGTTCTTCACGATCGTGTCGAAGAACTGCTCGGTTGTCATCCACGGCTGATCCGGGCCGACCAGGATCGCGAGATCCTTCGTCATGTGACCGCTCTCCACCGTGTCGATACAGACCTGCTCCAGGGTCTCGGCGAAGCGCACGACGTCCGGAGTCTCGTCGATCTTGCCGCGGAACTTAAGTCCGCCCGTCCAGGCGAAGATGGACGCGATTGGATTGGTCGAGGTCGCCTTGCCCTGCTGATGCATGCGGTAGTGGCGGGTAACGGTGCCGTGAGCAGCCTCTGCCTCGACGGTCTTGCCGTCCGGGGTCATCAGGATTGAGGTCATCAGCCCAAGTGAGCCGAAGCCCTGCGCGACCTGGTCCGACTGCACGTCGCCGTCATAATTCTTGCAGGCCCATATGAACTTTCCGCTCCACTTGAGGGCGGAGGCGACCATGTCGTCGATCAGGCGGTGCTGATACTCGATACCCAGTTCGTCGAACTGTGCCTTGAATTCGTTGTCGAAAATCTCCTGGAAGATATCCTTGAAGCGCCCGTCATAGGCCTTGAGGATGGTGTTCTTCGTCGACAGATAGACCGGCCACTTACGGTTGATTCCGTAGTTGAAGCATGCGCGCGCGAAATCGCGAATGGATTCGTCGAGGTTGTACATGCCCATGGCGACGCCGGCGCTTGGGAAATCGAACACCTCGTGCTCGATCACTTCGCCATTCTCGCCGATCCACTTGATGGTCAGCTTGCCGGGTCCAGGGACCTTGAAATCGGTGGCCTTGTACTGGTCGCCGAAGGCGTGACGACCAACGACGATAGGGTCGGTCCAGCCCGGAATGAGTCGCGGAACGTTCGAAATGACGATTGGCTCGCGGAATACGACGCCGCCGAGAATGTTGCGGATGGTGCCGTTTGGCGACTTCCACATCTTCTTGAGGTGGAATTCCTCGACCCGGGCTTCATCTGGAGTGATCGTGGCGCACTTGACGCCGACGCCGTGTTTCTTGATCGCTTCGGCGGCTTCGACCGTGATCTTGTCGTCGGTCTCGTCGCGCTTCTCGACACCAAGGTCGTAGTAGAGCAGGTCAACATCGAGGTAAGGCAGGATCAGCCGCTCACGGATCCACTGCCATATGATGCGGGTCATCTCGTCTCCGTCGAGCTCGACGACCGGGTTCTTCACCTTGATCTTGGTCATGGTCTTCCTGTTTTTCGGGTTTGGCGGCGCATTAGGACGCAGGTCCCGATCAGGCAACCGCAGCGTTGTGCGTGGCAAACAGCCTCTCTAAGAGGTGCGCCCATGCCCAGTTTGGACAAGCCCGGTGGCGACCTGACCACCTCCACCGTGAAATGGCGTTTCCCGTCTACTCACCCCGAAGGACGCAAGTTCGCTGCGGGATCGGCCGCGCTCACCTTGTTCGCGTTCCTGCTTCACTGGAATTTCATCGGCTGGCTGCTGGTCGGTCTGACGGCGTGGGTGTTCGCCTTCTTCCGCGACCCCATCCGGACGACACCGCGCGGCGATAGTTTCATCATTGCCCCTGCGGACGGCTTGATCACGATGATCAGCAAGGTTCCGGCACCGCGCGAGGTCGCGGGCGTCGATGGCCTGGATGGAGCGGAATACACACGTGTCTCCATTTTCATGAGCGTGTTCGACGTGCACATTAACCGCTCGCCGGTGAGCGGGCGGGTTCGGAAGGTTGCGTACATCCCGGGGAAGTTCGTGAACGCCGACCTCGACAAGGCCAGCGAGGATAATGAACGCCAGCACGTGGTAGTCGAGACCGCGACCGGCGTCCGCATCGGATTCACGCAGATTGCGGGACTCGTTGCCCGCCGGATCCTGACATTCGTCCGTGAGGGCGACGTGGTCGAGGCCGGCGAACGCGTTGGGCTAATCCGCTTCGGGAGCCGGGTCGACGTCTATCTGCCGACGGGGACAGGTCCACGAGTGCTTCTTGGTCAGCGAACGATCGCCGGCGAAACCGTGATCGCGGAGCTCGGCGTTCAGCCGGAGCTGGTTGGCCTCAGCCAATGATCGCCGAAGCCGAGGAGCGCGAGCGACACGGCATTCCGTTCCGGGCGATGGTTCCGAACGCGATTACCCTGCTTGCACTCTGCTTCGGACTCACCGGCGTTAGCCTGGCGATTGGCGCGGAATGGGAAAAAGCCCTGGCCGCCGTGGTGTTTGCAGGCGTGCTGGACGGTTTCGACGGCCGAATCGCGCGCCTGCTTAGGGCCCAGAGCCGGTTCGGAGCGGAGCTGGATTCGCTCAGCGACAATATCGCCTTCGGCACGGCTCCCGCGCTGATCCTCTTTCTCTGGTCGCTCCAGACGGCGCCGCGGTTCGGATGGATCGCTGCGCTGGCGCTGGCTGTATGCTGTGCTCTACGCCTGGCGCGCTTCAATGCCCGCATCGACGCGGACGATCAGCCTCATAAGTCCGCGGGCTTCAACACGGGTGTGCCGGCCCCGGCAGGTGCAGGGCTGGCCTTTGTTCCGATTTTCCTCTGGCTGATCACCGGTGACGATCTGTTTCGTCACTGGGGTCTGGTCATGGCCTGGACCCTGTTCATTGCCGCATTGATGATATCGAGCCTGCCGACCTACAGCTGGTCTTCGATCCGTATCCGGAGCGGCTGGCGGCTGTTTGCGCTGGCGGGAGTGGCGCTTCTCGGCGCGGCCCTTATCCGCGCTCCCTGGATCACGCTCCTCGTCGTAGCAGCCCTTTATCTTCTGATGCTGCCGTTCGCTTTCGCCTCCTACCAGCGGGTCAAGCAACGGCGCGCAGGAGCGGGCGGGCTCGCATCGGCTGGCGGCGCATTGTCCGCGCGCGAGAAGGCCGGAACCGAATAAGCAACGACGTTCCGGTGACAACGGGTGCGTCGCCACGCAGGGCCGCGACGATGCGCGACCCCGAGCGTGCGAAGATCTCAGCGAAGATTACGGCCGCGGCCCAGAGGACCGACAGGAAGACGAGGGTAACGATCGGTGCAAGCATGACGACGTCCCTTTGTTTGCGGCACAACCGTGACGGACTTGAACTGTTCCGCTTCGGATCGGACCGACGCTGCTGGGATGGATCAATGTTCCTGTTTTGTTCTCTTACGTCAAGAGGCTTTTTGCGACCCTTCTATGCCCTTGAAACAATGGGCGCCTTCCGCTAACTGGCCCGCCATCCCACAGGCGGAGCTTACATACCGGTGCCAGTCGTAAGGCTGGTGACACGGCTCCGCTGAGGCAGAACCGGAAGGAGAAAACCTATGGCGACTAACGTCGTCACCATGCAGCAATTGCTCGAAGCCGGAGCGCACTTCGGCCACCAGACCCATCGTTGGAACCCGCGGATGAAGCCGTACATCTTCGGCGACCGCAACGGCGTTCACATCATCGACCTCTCGCAGACCGTGCCCTTGTTCGCGCGCGCGCTCGACTTCGTCACCCAGACTGTCCAGCGGGGCGGCAAGGTGCTGTTCGTCGGCACCAAGCGCCAGGCGCAGGACGCCGTTGCTGAGGCCGCCCGCTCTTCGGGCCAGCACTTCGTCAACCACCGTTGGCTCGGCGGCATGCTGACCAACTGGAAGACGATTTCGAACTCGATCAAGCGCCTGAAGACGCTTGAGGAGCAGCTGTCGGGCGACACGACGGGCCTCACCAAGAAGGAAGTCCTCCAGCTGACCCGCGAGCGCGACAAGCTCGAGAAGTCGCTGGGCGGCATCCGCGACATGGGCGGCCTGCCGGATGTCATGTTCGTCGTCGACACCAACAAGGAAGAGCTGGCCATCAAGGAAGCCAACGTTCTTGGCATTCCAGTCGTCGCGATCCTCGATTCGAACAGCGACCCGAACGGCATCGCGTTCCCGGTCCCGGGCAACGACGACGCAAGCCGGGCGATCCGCCTTTACACGGACGCAATTGCCGAGGCCGTCAACAACGGCCGCACCGGCAATGCCGCTGCCCGTGGCGAGGACATCGGCGCAATGGCCGAGCCGCCCGCGGAAGCCGTGCTGGAGGCATGACCTGCGCTCCTGCGAAAGCGGGAGCCCAGTACCTATATTTGAATCTGACTGGGCCCCTGCTTCCCGCAGGGGCGCGAGGAAGGAAAAGAGAAATGGCTGAGATTACGGCCGCGACCGTGAAGGAACTCCGTGAGCGCACCGGCGCCGGGATGATGGATTGCAAGAAGGCGCTCGCAGAAACCAACGGCGAGATGGAAGCCGCAATCGACTGGCTGCGCGCCAAGGGCCTTGCAGCCGCCGCCAAGAAGGCTGGCCGAACCGCTGCCGAAGGCCTCGTCGGCGTTTCCGTCACAGGTGTCCGCGGTGCGGTCGTCGAGGTGAACTCGGAAACGGACTTCGTCGCCAAGAACGAAATCTTCCAGGATTTCGTCCGGAACGTCGCGCAGATCGCGCTTGAGAACGGCTCGGACATCGAGGCGCTTTCGAACGCGTCCTACCCGTCGGGCGGCACGGTTGCCGAAACGCTGACCGAAAACATCGCAAAGATCGGAGAGAACCAGTCGCTGCGCCGCGCCGCGGTTCTCGAAGTGAAGGAAGGCGTGGTCGTTCCGTACGTCCACAACCAGGTCGCGCCAGGACTCGGCAAGATCGGCGTGCTCGTCGCGCTCGAAGGCGCTGCTCCATCAGAGACGCTGGTTGCTCTAGGCAAGCAGATCGCGATGCACGTCGCGGCGGCGAACCCGCTCGCCCTCAACGCCGACGACCTCGACGCCGAACTCGTCGAGCGTGAGCGTTCGATCGCGATGGAAAAGGCAAAGGAAAGCGGCAAGCCGCAGAACATCATCGAGAAGATGGTGGAAGGCGGCCTCGCGAAGTTCCGCAAGGACAACGCGCTGCTGTCGCAGCTGTTCGTGATGGACAACAAGACCCCCGTCGCTGACGTCGTTGCCCAGGCGGGCAAGGAAGCCGGCACGGCGGTGACGCTGGCAGGCTTCGTGCGCTTCCAGCTCGGCGAAGGCATCGAGAAGAAGCAGGAAGACTTTGCTGCGGAAGTCGCTGCCGCAGCGGGTACGTCGAAGGCCGAACCGGTCGCATAAGGCGTCAAGGCAGTTGGAAAATGGGGCGGGCACGTTAAGAGCGTGTCCGCCCTTTTCATATCCGAAGGATTTCGACACCGCATGACCCGCCCGCGCTTCAATCGGATCCTACTGAAACTCTCGGGCGAAGCGCTGATGGGACAGGGCCAGTTTGGCATCGATCCGGAAGCGGCCGCAGGCCTCGCCAGCGAGATCGCTGCTGCGAAGGCGAAGGGTCATGAACTCTGCCTGGTGGTCGGCGGCGGCAACATCTTTCGCGGCATGGCCGCGGCGGCGAAGGGCTTTGACCGGGCAACCGCCGATTACATGGGCATGCTTGCGACGGTGATGAACGCACTGGCCCTTCAGAATGCGCTGGAGAAGCAGCGTGTGGACACCCGAGTGATGTCCGCGATCCCGATGGCGAGCGTATCCGAGCCGTACATCCGCCGCCGCGCGCTTCGGCATCTCGAAAAGGGGCGGATCGTCCTGTTCGCGGCAGGCACTGGCAACCCATATTTCACGACTGATACGGCAGCAGCGCTTCGGGCCGCCGAAATGGGATGTGACGCTTTGTTCAAGGGCACTAGCGTCGATGGCATCTATACTGCCGATCCGAAGAAGAAGGCGGACGCGACGCGTTACGATAATCTGAGCTTCAACAAGGTGTTGAGCGACGACCTTAAGGTCATGGATGCGGCTGCGGTTGCACTTTGCCGTGACAACAATATTCCGATCGTGGTGTTCAACATCCGCCAGCCCGGCAACCTCGCCGAGGTCATCGAGGGCCGCGGAACCGCAACGGTCGTCCAGGGAGAGCAATGATGACGACTAGCATCGACAAATCCGACCTCCAGCGCCGCATGCATGGTGCTCTTGAGGCCCTGAAGCACGACCTTGCCGGTCTGCGGACGGGCCGCGCGTCGGTTGCGCTGCTCGACCCGGTCCACGTCGAGGTTTACGGGGCCAACATGCCGCTCAACCAGGTAGCGACGGTCTCGGTGCCCGAGGCTCGCATGCTATCGGTGCAGGTGTGGGATCGCTCCAACGTCCAGCCAGTTGAAAAGGCAATCCGGTCCGCTGGTCTCGGGCTCAATCCGATCACTGACGGCCAGATGATACGCCTGCCAATCCCCGAGCTGACGGAGGAGCGACGAAAGGAGCTCGCCAAGCTCGTCGGACAATATGCCGAGAAGGCCAAGATCGCCGTTCGCAACGTGCGCCGCGACGGCATGGAGCATCTCAAGGCCGACGAGAAGAAGCACGAAATCAGCGAGGATGAGCGCAAGCGCCTCGAGAACGATGTGCAGAAGCTGACCGACGACACGATCAAGGAGATCGATGTCGCTGCCGAAACCAAGGAAAAGGAAATTCTCGGTAAGTGAACCCCGCCGCCGCGTCGAATGAAGCGGAGAAGCCGGCCAAGGAAGGCGGGTTGGTCCCGCGCCACGTCGCCATCATCATGGACGGCAACGGACGATGGGCCAAGAAGCGCGGGCTTCCTCGCGTCGCTGGTCATCGTGCGGGTGCGGAAGCCGTCCGCCGGACGCTGCGCGCGGCCGTCAAGAATGGCATTGAAGTCCTTACGCTCTATGCCTTTTCTTCGGAGAATTGGCGACGGACCGAGGAGGAGGTTTCGGACCTCAAGGGGCTGCTCGGCTATTATCTGGAACGAGAACTGGACTCCCTTGCGAAGGAGGGCGTTGGACTCCGGCTGATCGGTGACTATCGAGCTTTCGGGCCCGATCTCAGTGCCCGGCTCGAACGGGCGACGCAGCGGCTGGAAGGAAACAAGCGGCTCACGCTGGTCGTCGCTCTCAACTACGGCTCTCGTTCGGAAATTGCCGATGCGGCACGTAAACTTGCCGCCAAGGCGGCCGACGGCTTGATCGATCCCGCATCGATCGACGAGCTCAGCCTCGAGCGTGAACTTCACACTCACGGATTGCCCGAGTTGGATCTCCTGATCCGGACGTCCGGCGAAGTGCGGCTGTCAAATTTCCTGCTTTGGCAGGCGGCCTATGCCGAGCTGATGTTCACGCCGACCTTGTGGCCGGACTTCGGAGAGGCTGATTTGGCTGATGCGATTGGCCAGTTCGCCGCTCGCGAAAGGCGGTTTGGAGGCCGGTGAGCGAGCTCGTCACCCGCATCGTGTCGGGCCTCTTCATGATCGCCGTCGCCCTCGGAGCGGCGGTCCTTGGAGGCTATTACTTCGCGTTTCTGGCGGCGGCTGCCGCTACCGGAATGTTCTACGAGTGGCGACGCATTACCCAGGGGTGGGGCATCCATTGGGCCATCGGCGGCTTTTTCTACTGCGTGCTTCCTGCGCTGGCGCTTCTCTGGATCCGAGATCGAAGCGGCGATCATGGGCTTTCGCTTCTGCTGTGGGTGTTCATCGTGACCTGGGCGACGGACATCGGCGCATATTTCGCGGGCAGGCGGTTTGGAAAGCGCAAGCTCGCCCCGTCGATCAGCCCGGGCAAGACGGTTGAAGGCCTGTGGGGAGGCATGGCCGCCGCCGCATTGTTTGGAGCGGCATGGGTGTTTGCCGCCGGCCTTGGCAAGCCTTTGGCCTTGCTCGCGCCGTTGTTCGCGTTCGCGGCGCAAATGGGCGACCTTTTCGAAAGCAGGATGAAGCGCGTCGCGGGGGTCAAGGATTCGGGCAATCTGTTGCCGGGCCACGGCGGCGTTCTCGATCGGCTCGATGGCCTGGTTCCCGTTGCAGTCCTGACATTTGCGGCGCAGGTGGCTGGGCTGACGTGAAGAAGATCTCCATTCTCGGCGCAACCGGATCGATCGGTAAGTCGACGCTCGACCTGATCGAGCGTTCGCCCGAACATTTTGAAATAGTTGCGCTTACCGCGTCGGTGAACGCTGCTGCACTGGCTGACGCTGCCCGCCGAACGAACGCCAAACTCGCAGTGATCGCGGACGAAAGCCGCCTAGCTCAGCTGGAAGCCGGTCTTCAGGGTACCGACTGCCGCGCCGCAGCTGGTGAAAGGGCGTTGGTCGAGGCCGCTTCCGGGGATGCCGACCTGGTCATGGCTGCAATCGTCGGCTGTGCCGGTCTTCGACCGACAATGGCCGCTGTAGAAGCCGGCAGGACAGTCGCACTCGCCAACAAGGAAGCCCTGGTCACCGCAGGCGAGCTAATGACAGAAGCTGCGCACAGGAGCGGTGCGACCCTCCTTCCTGTCGACAGCGAGCATAATGCCATTTTCCAGTCACTCGCGGGCGGCCGCATCGAGCATGTATCAAGGATCATCCTGACCGCGAGCGGCGGACCATTCAGGACAGCATCGGACGAGGCGATACGGAACGCGACACCCGCGCAAGCGGTGGCGCACCCGAATTGGTCGATGGGAGCCAAGATCTCAGTCGATTCCGCGACCCTCATGAACAAGGGACTGGAGCTGATCGAGGCGCATTACCTTTTCGGTCTGCCCTCGAAACAGATCGACATCCTCATCCACCCGCAATCGGTGATCCACTCGCTCGTCGAATATGTCGACGGATCAGTCCTTGCTCAGCTTGGATCGCCGGATATGCGGATTCCGATTTCCTACGCGCTGGCCTGGCCCGACCGAATGCCAACACCCGCGCAACGGCTGGATCTCGCCGCGATTTCACGGCTCGATTTCGGTGAACCTGACGCCAGACGCTTTCCGGCTCTCAGACTGGCTCGGGAAGCGCTGGAAGAGGGCGGTTCCGCGCCTGCAGTGCTCAACGCGGCGAACGAGGTGGCCGTGGCGACCTTCCTCGACGGGAAGATTGCATTTCCCGAGATCAGCCGGCTGGTAGAAGCTGCCCTACAGGAAAATGACAGTCGCGCTCCGCAATCCATCGAAGACGTATTTGAAATCGACCGCAAGGTGCGCAGTGAAGTGACCGCAATGATCGAAGTGCGCTGCGCCTGATGCTGTCGCAACCTCCAGTATGGGTCATCCTGATCGCCTTCGTCTGTGCGCTTGGCCCGCTCGTCTTCATCCACGAGCTCGGCCACTATCTGGTCGCCCGCCTGTTTGGGGTCGGGGCCGAGACATTCTCAATTGGCTTTGGGCACGAAATTACTGGGTGGACCGACAAGCGCGGTACTCGATGGAAAGTCGGCTGGTTGCCCTTGGGCGGCTATGTGAAGTTCATCGGTGATGAGCATGCCGCAAGCGCGCCGGGTGACCTGGATAGCCTGACCCCGGAAGAGCTCGAGAAGAGCTTTCATCACAAGCCTGTCTGGCAGCGCTTCCTCATCGTGCTCGCCGGGCCCGTTTCGAATTTCATCCTGGCGATCCTGATTTTCGCGATCTTCTTCGCTTCGTTCGGGGCTCCAAGGACTCCGCCGGTCGTCAACACAGTCGAGCCGAGGAGCGCGGCAGCCGCTGCTCACATCCAGCCCGGAGACCGAATCCTGTCAATCGGCGGGCGCGACACTCCGACCTTCGAGGAGCTTAGGAACTACATCGTTCTACGGCCTGGCGAGGTGGTCACGGTTCGACTCGAACGGCAGCAACGCCTGCATCAAATCGAAGTGGTGCTTGGGACCGACGTCGAAAAGGACCGCTTCGGCCAAAGCTACAAGCGGGGCCTGCTTGGTGTTTCCCCGGTCAATGCGGTCTTCGAGCCGGTGCCGCCACTCCAGCTCATTCCGCACGCGACGGTCTACGTCTTCAAGCTCACTCACACGATGCTGGATGCACTCTGGCAAATCGTCACCGGGCGACGCTCGGTGAAAGAGCTTGGGGGCCCCTTGAAGATCGCACAGGTGGCCGGCCAGCAGGCCACCTTGGGTCCGATCGAGTTCGTCAGCCTGGTCGCGCTGCTTTCAATTAATCTCGGATTCATCAACCTCTTGCCAGTCCCGGTGCTGGATGGTGGACATCTCCTCTTCTACGGAATCGAGGCCGTTCGGAGGCGCCCGGTCAGTCCGCAAGCGCAGGATTGGGCTTTCCGAGGTGGCCTCGCATTCATTCTGGCACTCCTCATTTTCACAACCGTCAACGATTTGGGGTCGTTCGGCTTGTGGGAACGGCTTGAGCGCTTGATTGGCTAGGTCTGTTAGGGCAGGGCTGCACACCATTCTCGCGGACCGCTGAGGGGCGGCCGCTGATTCTTGCACAAAAGGCGGGGACGCGTGATTTCAAAGCGGAAGTTTGTTGGCAGGCGCGCTGGAGCCGTCTTCCTTGTCGGAACTACCCTCGGCGG
>JBKPKZ010000103.1:0-12676 GCA_046731355.1 Pseudomonadota bacterium
TCACCGAAAATCCACAGCCAGAACACTCCGAGTAGCGCGCCGGCCAGAAGGAGGATGGTCGTGTAGGCCGCCATCGCTCCGCCGATGATGGCGAGCAGCACAGCGACCCAGCGCTTCACCTCGTGAACTTCTCTCCAGCTGCCGACTTGTCGAGCAGCAGCTTCGAGAAGCTGAAGTCGCTCCCCATGCGCACTTCCTGGCGCCTCAGGCCTTCGACGATGTTCTGAAGTCCGACGGTGTCCGCCCAGAACATCGGTCCACCGCGGTAGACCGGCCAGCCGTAGCCGTAGACCCAGACTACATCGATGTCGGACGCACGCTGCGCCATGCCTTCCTCGAGGATCTTCGCGCCCTCGTTGACCATTGTGTAAAGCGTTCGCTCAACGATCTCCTCGTCGCTGATCTCGCGACGCTCGACGCCCTGCTTGGCGGCGAAGTCCTCGATGATCTGCTGGACGACCGGCGACGGCGTCGGACGGCGCTTCTCGTCATAATCGTAGAACCCCGCGCCCTTCTTCTGACCCCAGCGATCGATCGCGCAGAGCGCGTCGCGGATGTTTTCGATCCGGTTGGGATCACGGTGCCAACCGATGTCGACGCCGGCGAGGTCGGCCATCTGGAACGGACCCATCGGCATTCCGAACTCGACGTGGACCTTGTCGATCTGCTCCGGCGTCGCGCCTTCAAGAAGGAGCTTGGTCGCTTCGACCTGCCGGGGCATCAACATCCGGTTCCCGATGAAGCCGTGGCAGACGCCAGCGACTACCGCCACTTTCCGGACCTTCTTCGACAAACCCATGACTGTGACGAGCACGTCGGGCGCCGTCTTCGCCCCGCGCACGACTTCCAGGAGCTTCATCACGTTGGCCGGCGAGAAGAAGTGCATTCCGACAACATCTTCGGGCCGCGAAATGCTCGAGGCGATCTCGTCGATGTTGAGATAGGACGTGTTGGACGCGAGAATCGCCCCGGGCTTGGCGATCCGGTCGAGCCGCCCGAACACTTCCTTCTTCACGTCCATGTTCTCGTAGACCGCCTCGATGATGAGGTCGCAGTCGGCGAGCGCGCCGAAGTCGAGCGTCGGGGTGAGAATGCCCATCGCTTTCGAGACCTGCTCCTGGGTGAGCTTCCCCTTGGCCGCGGTCGCTTCGTAATTCTTGCGCATCAGGCCGGTGCCGCGATCGAGCGCCTCCTGGCCCATCTCGACGATCGTCACTGGAATTCCGGCGGACAGGAAGTTCATCGAAATGCCGCCGCCCATGGTGCCGGCGCCGATCACTCCGACCTTGTGGATCGGTCGCGGGCGGGTGTCCTCGGGGAGACCTTCGATCTTTGCGGCCTTGCGCTCGGCAAAGAAGAAATATTGCTGAGCGCGCGACTGGGTGCCGCCGATCAGTTCCATGAACAGCTTGCGCTCTTCGATGACGCCTTCTTCATACGGCATCTTGCAGGCGAACTCGACGGCGCGGACGTTGGCTTCGGGCGCATCGAAGCCACGGAACTTGCGCGCATTCTCCTTTCGGAAATCCTCGAACACCGACGGATCGCACTCGTTGATCTTGTATTGCCGTTCGCTGCTCTTCGGCAGCGGCCGGACGTCGCGCACTTCTTCGGCATAGCCAACCGCGTGCGGGATCAGGTCGTCTTCGATCAGCCGGTCGACGAGCCCGCATTCGAACGCTTCCTTAGCGCCGATCGGATTGCCGCCTGCGCACATTTCGAGCGCCTTTCGGACGCCGGCGACGCGGGGCAGCCGCTGCGTTCCGCCTGCGCCTGGAAGGAGGCCAAGCTTCACCTCTGGAGTACCGAGCTTCGCCGACGGCAGAGCCACTCGATAGTGGCAGCCGAGCGCGACCTCGAGGCCACCACCGAGCGCGGTGCCGTGGATTGCTGCAACCACCGGCTTGGTGCAGGTCTCGATCCGGTCCACGACCGTCGGCAGCCACGGCATGACCGGCGGCTTTCCAAACTCGGTGATGTCGGCGCCGGCGAAGAAGGTCTGGCCCTCGCAGGCGATCACCACCGCCTTCACCGAATCGTCGGCCTCGGCTTCCTCGATCGCAGCGACGAGGCCCTGCCGAACGGCCGCGCCGAGCGCGTTTACCGGCGGATTGTTCGAGAGGACGATCAGCACGTCGCCGTGGCGCTTCGTCGAAATCGGGCTGGTGGTGGCGGGATTGTCCTCGGTGAGGGTGGCCATGATGCTCTCCAATTGGTCTTTAGAACGTGCAGCCGTAGGCTTGCCGAGTGAAGGGGTGGCTGATCGAAAGTCCGCCGTCGGCCACCAGGGCGTGGCCGTTGACGTAGCTCGACTGATCGGATGCCAGGAACAAGGCGACCTCGGCGATCTCGCTTGGCTCACCGCCTCGCCGGAGCGGGTTGAGCTGGCCGATCGCCGTCTCCTTCCCGGCCGCGCGGGCCATGTCGTAAATGCCCTGTGTCATTCCGGTCTCGATCAGGCCCGGGCAGATTGCGTTGACTCGAATATTGCTGTCGCAAAGCTGCGCCGCGGCAGTCTTCACCAGGTTGATGACTCCGGCCTTGGACGCAGAATAGGCAACCCCGCCGGCGCCGGCTCGGATACCGGCGACTGACGCCGTGCAGACGATCGATCCTCCGCCTCGCCGTTTCATATGCGGAGCGGCATATTTGATTGCGAGCCACGGGCCGATCAGGTTGACCCTGAGGATCTCCTCCCAATCGGATGAGCTTTGATCGAACAGCCCCGCAAGTCCGCCGGAAATGCCCGCATTGGCGAAAAAGATGTCGATGCCGCCAAAGTCCGCGACCGTCTGCTCGACCAGTCGCTCCACGTCGGCTTCCGATCCGGCGTCGAGCGAGACAACATTGTCACCCTCCGAGCGGTCGGCCGCGACGACGGTCGCACCTTCGGCTCGGAAAAGCTCCGCAGTCGCCTTGCCGATGCCCGACGCGGCTCCGGTGATGATCGCGACCTTGCCTTCAAGCCTCGGCATGTTTGGCGAACTCCAGCTTGGCGATGGCGCGGTTGTGAACCTCGTCCGGACCGTCGGCGAGGCGAAGCGTGCGGATGCCGGCCCAGCTCGCGGCGAGCGGCGTATCCTGGCTGACGCCGGCCGCGCCGAACGCTTGAACCGCGTCGTCGATGACCGTCAACGCCATTCGAGGCGCCTTCACCTTGATCATCGCGATCTCGGCCTTGGCGGCCTTGTTTCCGGCCTTGTCCATCAGGTCCGCGGCCTTGAGGCAGAGCAGCCGGGTGCAGTCGATCTCGATCCGAGCCTCGGCCACTCGCTGCTCCCAGATGCTGTGCTCAGAAATCCTCTTCCCGAATGCGACCCGGCTCTGCAGCCGTTTGCACATCAGCTCCAGCGCTTCTTCCGCCGCTCCGATCGTCCGCATGCAATGGTGGATTCGCCCGGGTCCCAGCCGTCCCTGCGCGATCTCGAACCCCCTGCCCTCGCCGAGGAGCAAGTTCGACGGCGGCACTCGCACATTGTCGAGCTTGATCTCCATGTGCCCGTGCGGTGCATCGTCATAGCCGTAGACCGTGAGGTGTCGCTCGATCGTCACGCCGTCGGCATCCAGCGGCATCAGGATCATCGACTGCTGCTGGTGAACGCTTGCCGAGGGGTCGGTCTTGCCCATCAGGATCGCGATTTTGCAGCGTGGATCGCCGGCGCCCGATGACCACCATTTCTTGCCGTTGATGACATATTCGTTGCCGTCGCGACGGATCTCGCACTGGATGTTCGTCGCATCGGACGAGGCGACGCCCGGCTCCGTCATCAGGAAGGCTGAGCGAATTTCGCCCCGCATCAGCGGATTGAGCCACTCGTCCTTCTGCTCGCGCGTGCCGTAACGGTGGAGAACTTCCATGTTGCCGGTGTCGGGAGCCGAGCAGTTGAAGACCTCGCTCGACCAGAGAATGCGCCCCATCTCCTCGGCGCACAGCGCATATTCGAGGTTGGTGAGCTGCTCGCCTTCGAACGGAAAGCTCTCATCGACATGCTCGAGCGCCCCGCCCGGCGGCATGAACAAATTCCACAGCCCGGCGTCGCGAGCCTTGGGTTTCAGCGCCTCGATGACCTCGATCGACTTCCAGCGGCCGCCGTCAGCTTGCTGTCGGTGATAGTCACCGACTCGCGGGCGGACCTCGCCGTCCATGAAATCACGGACGCGATTTCGGAAAGAAGCCTGTCGTTCCGTAAGGTCAAAGTCCAAGGCGTTGCCTTTCCCCGCTGCCCATGCGCTTTTGCGGCTGATTTCCGCTAAGCTTGGGGCGCTTGGGCTGCAAGAGATAGGCGATGGCGCGCGACGATCCGCAGACCGATCATGTTGACGTTCTCATTATCGGCGCCGGCATGTCCGGCATCGACGCCGCCTATCGAATCCAGACTCTGTGCCCGGAAAGGAGCTACCTCATCCTCGAGATGCGCGAGCGCATCGGCGGCACCTGGGACCTGTTCCGCTATCCCGGCGTGCGATCGGATTCCGACATGTACACGCTGGGCTTCCCGTTCAGGCCGTGGGCGAGCGAAGTGTCGATCGCGAAGGGGGATTCGATCCGCGACTACGTCGAGGAGACCGCCCGCCAGTTCGGCGTCGATCAGAAGATCCGCTTTGGACACCGAGTGATCAGCGCCTCCTGGTCGGCCGCCGAGGCCCGGTGGACAGTCGAAACGACGAATGACGGGACACCCCGCCGCTTCACCTGCTCCTTCCTGTTCGCCTGCTCTGGATATTATGATTATGCAGAAGGCTACCGCCCCGACTGGGCGGGCGAGACCGACTTCAAGGGGCGGATCGTCCACCCGCAATTCTGGCCCGACGATCTGAACCTCGGCGGCAAGAAGGTCGCGGTGATCGGCAGCGGAGCGACCGCCGTGACGCTCGTCCCGTCCCTCGCAGAGCAGGCCGAGCACGTGACGATGGTCCAGCGCTCGCCGAGCTACATCGTCGCCCGCCCCGCCCGCGACCGCATCGCAGGAGTCCTCCAACGCATCCTTCCGCGGAAGGCGGCCGGCTCCGCGATCCGCTGGAAGAACGTCCTTCTGACGATCTTCATGTACTCCAGGACTCGAAGGAAGCCGGAGCGGGCGGCCGAGTGGATCAAGGGAATGATCCGCAAGCAGCTCCCGGAAGACTATCCGGTCGAGCGGCATTTCTCGCCTTCGTACAAGGTTTGGGACCAGCGTCTTTGCCTCGTCCCCGACGGCGACCTGTTTGCTTCGATCCGCTCGGGCAGAACCTCCATCGCCACGGGAGCGATCGAGCGCTTTACGCCGACCGGCCTCCGCCTCGTCACCGGCGAGGAGGTGGACGCCGATGTGATCGTCACCGCCACCGGCCTCGTCGTGAAGCTGTTTGGCGGGGTCCAGCTCACCGTCGACGGAGACGTTGTGAACCCGTCAGAGCGCATGATCTGGAAGGGCATGATGCTGAGCGGCGTACCCAATTATTTCCTGTCGTTCGGCTACACCAACGCATCCTGGACCCTTCGAAGCGACGTGACTGCAAAGGCCGTCTGCCGCCTGCTCAATCGCATGACGCGGGGAGGATACGGGGTTTGCACTCCGCGCCTTTCCGACGAGGGCATCGAGCGTCGCCCCGTGATCACCTTCACTTCGGGCTATGTACAGCGCGCCTTGGCATCCCTTCCCAAGCAGGGCTCGCGCCAGCCGTGGATCGTCCCGCAGAACTACGTAAAGGACCGTTTCGCAATGCGCTTCAGCCCGATCGATGAAGACCTGGAGCTGAGCCGCAACCCCACGGTCATTCGCGCGTAAGTGCTGCCCGGCACCTTTCAGAAGATTGCCTTCAAGACCCCCGTCACAACAAGCAGGCCGGTGGTGAAAATGATGACGACGATCCATAGGAGCGCCTTGATCATGACCAATCTCCTTGCGCCCGGAACGTCGGGCACGGGTCGAGGTTCAGGAGCGGCCCTCGCCCTGCTCCTGCTTGCCGCCTGCTCTCAGCAGTCGCAGGGGAACGACATCGTCGCCAATGCTCCCGAGCCCAGCACCCCTGCGACCAATGTTTCCTCGAATGAAGCCCCGCTCAATCCGCCCGCCCCGGGCGAACCAGGCGGTCTTACCGACGACCGCACACCGGTCTTGGAGGAACCGACCGACCCCAAGAGTGCCCAAGGTGCGGGCCAGGTGCTCCAGACCTATTTCGCGCTGATCGAGCAAGGCAAATATGCCGAGGCGTACAAGCTCTGGTCCGACGGCGGGAAAGCGACCGGCGAGACCGCTGGGCAATTCACCAAGTCGTTCGAAGCCTATCGCGAGATCCATGCCAACATCGGCGGCCCAGGCGACATGGAGGGTGCGGCGGGCTCAAGCTACGTCGACTATCCGGTCCAGCTCTACGGCCGAACTAAGGCCGGCAAGGAGTTCAACTCCCGCGGAACGATGACCCTGCGCCGCGTCAACGACGTGCCCGGCTCAACCGCCGAGCAGCGCTCATGGCACATCTACAAGTCGGATTTCCCCGGCCAGAAATAACCCCAGGCCCGAGGACTCGGCTCCGTTCGGCACTGGCCGCGTTCGCCCCTTTTCCAGAGGCAAGCGAAGCGACCCGGGGTCACGCGAATGATCCGGGCCGCTTCAACGCCGGAGGAAATCTGGCGTTAGACCGAAAACGTCACTCGATGGCGAGCGTTCCTAGTCCTAATCTCGAAGGAAGCGCTTCTTCAGGTCCGCCCTGATCGAAGGTCCGGAGAGGTGCGCATCGACGTTCGAATATCCCTCGTTTTTGAGCACGTGCCTGATCTCGTCGATCGTCGTTGAGCTCTTCGCCACCTCGAAGGCGCGTTCAATGATGCTCGGATGATACATTTCAGATCCTGAAGTTTCGCATCCGTCATGAACGGTCGACGCAATCGATACGTTCCCGTTTCAACCAGAATCTTTGCGCCGGCCTGAAGCGATATTCGTCATATCTGTCCCCCTGTGCTAGGGGGTGATCCCGCTACTAGTTGCAATTGAACGGTCTTCAGGAGCTTTGCAGCCCTTCATTCCTTCTATTCGCCTCTCCTAGCCTCAGAGGACCGACTGGCGGTCCTCAACAGAAGGAATGACCATTTATGCCGATCGGCACAGTCAAGTTTTTCAGCGACCAGAAGGGTTACGGTTTCATCGCCCCCGAGGGAGGCGGCAACGACGCCTTCGTTCACATCACGGCAGTCGAGCGCGCCGGGATGCGTACGCTCCAGCAGAATCAGCGCGTCAGCTATGATCTCGAGCAGGACAAGCGCGGCAAGATGAGCGCCGTGAATATTCAGTCCGCCTGACGGACGACCTCCCTCCCTCGGGAGGACCCTCGGTGCCGCTCCGTCCGAGTACGGAGCGGGCTGAGGGAGCCAATTGGAAGCATGACATGGTCGAACCCCTCACGACGCACCGATTGAAGGATCGGGAGGTCTATCTCCTGCGCGCCGAGGAGGCGCGGGCCCAGGCGAACGAAGCTACGCTGGATAACGTTCGCGACCGCTGTCTGCGGGCGGAAGCCGCGTGGATGGAAATGGCGGCGCGGGCTGAAAGAACCGAGAAGATGCGCGCGGACCAGCTCGCCAGCAAGGTCGCTCAACTATCGGCGCCCTGAGCGGGATGTGACCCTCCGGTCAGCGGGAGATTCCAGCTTGCCTTGACCTGCGCGGTTCACCCGCCGGGTGGGCGCGACAGCTGCTGGCGATCTTCGGGGATCGCGGATCAGCACCCCCTCCACCCCCTGCGCCGGAGGCGACGGGGGTATCGTTGCTCCAGGCCAGCTGGAACGGGCGTTTCCTTGAACCCGCTCTATCGCATGGAACGCTAGAGCCCGGACGTAGCGACGCGATCTCCTTGCCTGAGGCAAATGGCGGTCTACAAACGTCCGTCCTCGCGAGTGCACGCGGATGCGCACTCGAGGGGCGAACTTTTCGAACCTCGGACGGTGAAGCATGAATGATCTCGACACCTTCCGCTCCGAAACGCGCGCCTGGCTGGAGGCGAATTGTCCGCCGGAAATGCGCGAGCCGATGCGGACCGAGGCCGATGCCTGCTGGGGCGGTCGCAACTGGTCGTTTCAGAGCGATGCCCAGCGCACCTGGCTCGAACGCATGGTCGAGCGCGGCTGGACCGTTCCGCATTGGCCGAAGGACTATGGCGGCGCGGGCCTGTCGCCGGGCGAAGCCAAGGTCCTGAAGGAGGAGATGGCGCGGATCGGTGCTCGCCAGCCGCTGACCAGCTTCGGAATTTCGATGCTCGGACCCGCGCTCCTCAAATTCGGGAGCGAGGAGCAGAAGAAGCGCTTCCTTCCCGAGATCGCGCGCGGTGAGATCCGCTGGTGTCAGGGCTATTCGGAACCTGGCGCCGGCTCCGACCTGGCGGGCCTCCAGACCAAGGCCGAGGACAAAGGCGATCGTTGGCTGGTCAACGGTCAGAAAGTGTGGACCAGCTATGCCGACAAGGCCGATTGGATTTTCTGTCTCGTCCGAACCTCGTCTGAATCGAAGCAGGGCGGAATCAGCTTCCTCCTGTTCGACATGGCGACCCCGGGCGTCTCGACCAAGCCGATCCTCCTGATCAGCGGCTATTCGCCCTTCTGCGAGACCTTCTTCGACGATGTCGAAGTCCCGAAGGACCAGGTCGTCGGCGAAGTGAACCGCGGCTGGGATGTCGCCAAATATCTCCTCGGCCACGAACGCGAGATGATCGCCGGAATGGGGCTCGGAGGCACCGATGGCACGCTTGGCGCTTCACTGCGGCCGGACGATCCGCTGCTTCGTGCCGAGCTTGCGGCATTTGACGTCGACGCCCTGGCCTTTGCCGCGATGAGCGAGCGCTTTTTCGAAATGTTCAAGGCCGGCGAAGCCCATCCGGCCAGTCCCTCGATGATGAAATATGCCGGGACGGAGCTCAACAAGCGCCGCCACGAGCTGATCATGGCGGCCGGCGGCTCGGACGCACTCGAGTGGGACAGCGAGCGGTCGAACAAGGGCAAGGCGGCGCGTGACTGGCTGCGCACCAAGGCCAACTCGATCGAGGGCGGAACGAGCGAGGTCCAGCTCAACATCGTCGCCAAGCACATCCTTGGCCTGCCGGGAGCCTGACCAATGCCGCTTCTGACAGACGACCAGAAAATGCTTCAGGAGACGGCGATCAACTTCCTGCGCGAGGAAGGTGGGCCAACGAAGCAGCTTCGCCACTGGCGCGATACCGGCTGCAGCGACGGCTACGGCACCGATCTGTGGAAGCAATTCGGAGAGCTTGGACTCAATGGCATTTGTATCCCCGAGAACCAGGGCGGGCTGGGATTGGGTGCGGTCGAGGCCGCCCTCGTCCTCGAGGAGATCGGACGAAACCTGACGCCCTCGCCATTTCTGGCGACTGCGGTCGTCGCTGCACGCGCGATCGAGGGCACCGCGCACGCTGGACGCTGGTATCCCGCCATTCTCTCAGGTGAAGCCGTCCTCACTCTCGCGGTCGATGAAAGCCGCCGCCATGGACCCGAGCAGACGTCGCTCGCCGCCCAGCGGCGAGGCAACGGCTTCGTTCTCGCCGGCGCAAAGCAGTTCGTCATCCACGGCAACTCCGCGGATGTCATCCTCACCGTGGCGCGTACGGGTGGCTCGCCGGGCGAGCGCGGGGGCCTCACTCTGTTCGCAGTTCCCAAGGATGCCGCGGAAGTCGAGAGCGTTACGCTCGCGGATGCCTCCAAGGCCGCCCGGCTCACGTTCGACAATGTCGAGCTCGATGCCGATTCAGTCGTCGGGGACGTCGACAATGGCTGGCTGCCTTTGTCTCAAGCTTTGAACGCGGGTCGGGCCGGGTCAGCCGCCGAGCTGGTCGGCGTCGCCGCAGGAGCTTCGGCGATGACCGTCGACTATCTCAAGCAGCGCAAACAGTTCGGGAAGCTAATCGGTGAGTTCCAGGCGCTCCAGCATCGCGCCGCGCATCTCTACGGCGAGATCGAGATCGCTCGTGCCGCTGCTCTCAAGGCGGCGGAATTGATCGATTCCGGAGACGAAAAGGCCGAACTCCTGATTGCGGTCGCCAAGGCGAAAGCTGCCGCCGTCTCCAGGCTCGCGGTACAGGAAGGCGTTCAGATGCACGGCGGCATCGGAATGACCGATGAGCATGACATCGGCCTCTACATGAAGCGGGAGGCGGTGCTCGCCGAACTGTTCGGCGACGTTTATTACCACCGCACCCGTGTCGCGGAGCTTAGCGGCTACTGATCTGGACGCTCGAGCAGGAAATTGAGCTGCGCGCTGGCGATCGGGTTCGCCCGGTCCTTCTGCCAGGCGAAGGCCTCGACGTTGGCAATGCGCGTTCCGAGCCGCTCCACGTTGGCGGTCGCGAACGTGTCCGCGTCGGTCCCGCCGCGCATGTAGTCGACGGTGACGGTGATGGGCTTCATCACCACCTTGTGGTCGCCCAACTCGCGGCGAAGCATCGTGAATGCCGCGAATTCCAAAAGGCCCGCAATCGCTCCGCCGTGTAAGAAGCCCGGTCTTCCGATGACGTCCTGATGGAAGGGCATGACCATGACCGGTCCCTGATCGCCTTCTTCGATCCGAAGCTTCAGCAATTGGGCGTATGGAGGAAGCGGGCTCACGCCATGGCGTTTAGCGGCTGGAGGCGGCTCGCCAAGCGGTTTCGGGGATCAGCTCTTCGACTTGAAGCCGCAGATCGCGCCGAGGATGAAGCTCGTGAACAAGGCGAGCTGAACCTTGCCGGTCGGATCGTGCCAACCGAAGTAGTTCGCTCCCCAACCAAAGAGGGCGATGAACATGGCCAATGCCAATCCCACCATGTACGCTCTCCTTTACAACTCCGGACACACTTCCGGATATGTCAGGATGCGCCCAACAGGGTAAACAGACAGTAAAGCTTGCCGCCTCGCCTAGCGGTGGCCATAGGCGCTGCCGGGCCGGATTAGCTCAGTTGGTAGAGCAGCGGTTTTGTAAACCGAAGGTCGCGGGTTCGAATCCTGCATCCGGCACCATCGAATCCCCGTGATTCGGGCTCCCCGCCACAAGCTTAGCGCAGCCCGAATTTGGCGAACTGCGCAGCCATGAAGCTTCCCGCCGGAGGGGGTTCTCTCGCCAGGTCCCGTAGCTGGGAATTGTAGAGATGGATCGCGCGGGTTTGTTCCGAAAGAACGGATTCCACCTGTTCGTTTGGACCGTACAGCGTCCGGGCACTATGCCAACTCACTGGATAGAAAACTTGGTGTGGCTGCGCGAAGTCCGTCAGTCCGTGCTTCTCAATCAAATATCCCAGAAGCCCTGGCCCAAACGTACCCCACGGATAATCCTCAAGCCTGAGCCGGCCTTCCCGCATGCGCCGCAGAAAGTACTGCGCCGACCTTCGTGGTCCATACCAGGGCGGACGTCCAATGCGCGGAGGGAGCTCTCTCAAGTCTCGCACCAACGCGGAGTTCTTGGGCGCCAGCAATACCGCGTTGTTGATCGTTCCCTCCTGCTCACGGCCGAAAACATAGTCTTCTTTGAACTCGAACGGCTTGAGCAGGAGGATGTCCAGGTCGACCCAATAGCCCAACCCGAGTGCAAGCATTTCATAGCGCCAGAAATTTGCTCCGAGCGCATAAGAATTTGAATCGGCATACGCCAACAAGCGCTCCCGGGGCATCACCTCTGCGGCATTGCGGAGTTCGACGCCCTCAGGAACACCGCGAAGCTTGGAGGGCTCATACGAATAGAGATGAAAGGGGTGACCGGCCGCGAGGGCCGATAAGATGCAGAGCTGTTCAAGGCTCCCGAGCTGATCCCCGACCCACAGCGAATTTAGCGTACGCATCAAGACTCCCCCGGTTCATATTTAGGGGTCTCACGAGATTTGCTGAGCTACCGAAAGTTAGCGAAGGGCGGTCCGCGTTCGAGATGGGGCTGCAGCCGATTACCATAACGGTCGACGATCGGTTCGGCCGGCAAGGCTGACAATGTGACCGCTGACCCAAATCCTTGCGAGTGCCTCAGCGCCCCTAAGATCCCACTATCGAGAGCCCGGGCCACGATCACGTCACAGTAATCGTCACGGCGTCGTGAGCCATATTTACTACGAAGCTATCGGGAAGGCGATGAATTTGATCACTAGGTGCTTGTTCCGACTGGCGAAATCACGCACTGCGATGCGATGCCGAGCCACAAATCGCCGCAGTCCTGGATTGCTCGTGCAAATCGGCGCGGCTGCTTCATAATCGCAATCGTTCTTGTTCTAACACTTTTGGCCCTTGCCTACGTCGGGTTCAGCGCCAATCCGACCAACGAGTTGAACGCCATCATTCCGACGAGGCCGTGACTGTCGTCGCATAGGGCTTCCACCCGTTTGAACGCCCGGTGTGCACTTTCTGGCGTTAATCCGGTTCTCCAATGGCGCAAGTGGCACGGCTACTGGTTTCAGCGGCCGAGACCCGTTGTGGCTTCGTCTAGCATTGAAACGGGCGTCGCGGCGGGTCTCACGCTCGTGAGGGTGAAACCGAGATACTATCGTGAACAAGCGCAACGCGGCCGCGATCTGGGTAGACAGGCGGCGCTTGGTGACAACAGGCACTTGGTGACAACAGGCACCATCTTCCCAGAGTGGCCGAAGAATAGGACAAGCTCGCCGATGAGGCGGAAAGGGAGCCGTGAAGCGGCCCGGCAGGGGGCTTAGCTCCGACCGGGCCGCTACTGCACCGTGAG
>JBKPKZ010000104.1:0-6968 GCA_046731355.1 Pseudomonadota bacterium
GGTCGGACGATCGGAAGCACGGTCGTCGGCCTCATCCTCGACGGGACGGAGTTCAGCTGCTTCTGGGCGGGCGACAGTCGCGCCTACCGCATCCGCGACGGGAGAATCGAGCAGCTCACCCGCGATCACAGCATGGTGCAGGAACTCGTCGACGCCGGGAGGCTCAGCCTAGAGGATGCGAAGACCCACCCCAATGCGAACATCATCACCCGCGCCGTTGGAGTGTCGGATGTGTTCGACGTCGAGACGCTGAGCGGCGAAATCCTTCCCGGCGACACCTTCCTTCTTGCGAGCGACGGCCTGACCCGGCTGCTCGGCGACGAGGAACTTCTAGCCGAGATCGACGGCAAAGACCTTGACCGAAGCGCGTCTCGGCTCCTCGAAATCACGCTGGAGCGCGACGCTCCGGACAATGTGTCGCTGGTGATCGTCCGCGCAAGACAGATCAACAACGGACACGGCTCGCATTGACCCGAAGACTTCGCTAGCGCCGCTTCCCGAATGAGCGCGCTCGACATCTTCGTCATCGTCCTACTGGGAGGAGGAGCCATTATCGGCTTCGTCCGGGGGCTGGTGCACGAGATGCTGTCACTGCTCGCCTGGGTGGTCGCGATCGTCATGCTCCGAATGTTCCATACGCCGATCTCGGTCTCGCTCGCCGACAGCGTTGGATCGGCGACCGGCGCCGCGGTGGTCGCCTTCGTCGTCCTGTTCCTCCCGAGCTTCCTGTTCATGAAGCTCCTCGCCCGCTCGATCGGCAAGAAGGCGCGCACTTCGGTGCTCGGGCCGTTCGACCGGGTGCTCGGCGGCGGCTTCGGGATGCTGAAGGGCCTGCTCGCGGTGACCCTGTTCTTCCTCCTGGCAAACCTCGCCACCGACCTTACTTACGGGCCGGACCAACCGAGGCCCGAATGGATGCGAAATTCGCGCACCTATCCGCTTCTGAACGCGAGCGGTCGAGCGGTGGTCGACTGGGTCGAGGCTCGCCGAAAAGGTTCGCGCCAACTTGAAAAGGACAATGAAAAGTGATCCGCCTGCATGACACGCTGACCCGCGAGAAACGGCCGTTCGTGCCGTTCAACCCGCAGCGGATCACCATGTATGTCTGCGGACCCACGGTCTACGGCCGGGCCCATATCGGCAATGCGAGGCCGGCAGTCGTGTTCGACACTCTGGCCCGCCTCATCCGCCACGAGTTCGGGCCAAAGAGCCTCGTCTATGCCCGCAACGTCACCGACGTCGACGACAAGATCATCGCCGCTGCTCAAGAGGAGGGCGTCGAGCCTTCCGTGATCACTGCTCGTTACGAGCAATATTATCTCGAGGACATGGGCGCGCTCGGAGTGAACCCGCCCGACATCGCTCCGCACGCGACCGAGGAAATCCCGGCGATGGTCGCGATGATCGAGAGGCTGATCGAGAACGGCAATGCCTACGAGGCGCAAGGCCACGTGCTCTTCTCCGTGCCCAGCGATCCCGATTATGGCATCTTGAGCAAGCGCGACCGGGAAGCGATGGTCGCCGGAGCCCGGGTAGAGGTCGCGCCCTACAAGCGCGATCCCGCCGATTTCGTGCTGTGGAAGCCGAGCGGTGAAAGCGTCATCGGCTGGGATTCGCCATGGGGCAGGGGCCGGCCGGGCTGGCACGTCGAATGCTCGGCGATGATCGAGCGTCACCTCGGCGAGACCATCGACATCCACGGCGGCGGGCTCGACCTCATCTTCCCGCACCACGAGAACGAGATCGCCCAGAGCCGCTGCGCGCACGGCGGCCTGCCGCTTGCACGCTACTGGGTGCACAACGGCTTCGTCGACATGGGATCGGAGAAGATGTCTAAGTCGCTCGGCAACATCGTCACGCCCGCCGAGCTGCTGGAACAGGGGCACAAGGGAGAGACCCTTCGCCTTGCCCTGCTGTCCGCGCATTACCGCCAGCCGCTGGCCTGGACCGGCGACCTGATCGCCCAGACCAAGGCCGTTCTCGACCGCTGGTATCGCGTGCTCGGCGACATCGAGCCCGGGAAGCGCGACATCGAGCCCTTCTGGGAAGCGCTTCGCGACGACCTCAACACGCCCAAGGCGATTGCCGTGATCAACGAGTGCCTCGGCGAGACGAGCGAGGACTTCGAACATTTCCAGGGCAGCCGCGAGGAGCTCCTGGCGTCGGCCTCCGCGGCCGCCCGGGCCCTTGGAGTCCTTGAAATGAGCAAGGAGGAATGGTTCCAGGGTGGAGGGGATTCCAAAGCCATCGAAGCGAAGATTGCCGAGCGCTCGGAAGCGAAGAGGAACCGCGACTTCGCGACCGCCGACCGGATCCGCGACGAGCTCAAGGCCGACGGCATAGTGTTGGAGGACACGGCCGAAGGGACTAGCTGGCGAAAGGAATGAACGCGCCGCTTTACACGACCGAGATTTTGCGGCTCGCGGCCTCGCTGCCCGGGCCGTGCAGGCTCGATCGCGTCGACGGGATTTCGGAGCAGCGCTCGGCGACCTGCGGAAGCACGATCCGCCTCGCCGTTCAGCTCGATCCGGAAGGCCGCGCCGAGGCCGTGTCGCAGGAGGTCCACGCCTGCGCCTTCGGTCAGGCCTCGGCCTCTTTGCTTGCTTCCGGGGCCGCCGGGCGTTCGAAGGACGATGTATCGAAGGCGGTCGAGGAACTGGGCGGCTGGCTATCCGGCGCCCGAAACGATCCGGGGAGCTGGCCTGGTCTTTCGGCCCTTGCACCCGCGCGCACCCGACGCTCGCGCCACGGCGCAATCCTACTTCCGTTCAAGGCCCTGCTTGCGGCAATGACGGGCGAGCACCGATGAGCCCCGCGATCACCGAGGCTGCCGCCGGAAACCTTCTGGTCGACGGCGCAGTGATGCTCGGCGCGGCCCTGTTCTTCGTCACTGTCTTTCGAAAGCTCGGGCTCGGTGCGACTTTGGGCTATATCGTCGCCGGAGCGATCATCGGTCCCAACGTGCTGCGCCTGATCGGCGAAGCCGATTCGATCATGGCAGTTTCCGAGATCGGAATCGCACTCCTCTTGTTCCTCGTTGGCCTGGAGCTCAACCCGAGCCGGCTATGGCGGCTGAGGAAGGACATCTTCGGGCTTGGCCTGATGCAGGTCCTGATCTGCGGCTTCGCTCTTGCGGGGCTCATCCACCTGGCCCTCGACTTCAGCTTCGAGGCGAGCATCGCGATCGGTCTTCCACTGGCGCTTTCCTCGACCGCGCAGGTCCTACCGATGCTTCGCAACACCGGGCAGCTCAATCACCCGCGCGGGGAGCGGGCCTTCTCCGTCCTCCTGTTCCAGGACCTGTCGATCGTCCCGATGATCACGATCATCGCCACAATGTCGCGCGCTCCGGTCGATCCGAGCGCTCCGCCGGGCGGAATGCTCGCGCTCTACACGATCGGAGCGATCATCGGTCTAGTCGCGGTCGGCCATTTCATCCTCAACCCCCTGTTCCGGCTGATCGGGCGGTTCGGCGAGCGCGAGCTGTTCATCGTCGCGGGCCTGTTTGCGGTCATCGCCAGCGCTGCTTTGATGCACGCCCTTCACCTGTCGACCGCGCTCGGCGCCTTCATCGCCGGCGTGATGCTCGCCGAATCGCCCTACCGGCACGAGCTGGAAAGCGACGTCGAGCCGTTCCGCTCAATCCTCCTCGGCCTGTTTTTCCTCTCTGTCGGAATGCTGATCGATTTCAATGCGGTCGCAGCAAGGCCCGGCCTGGTCTTCGGCCTCGCGGTCGGGATCATCTTCGTGAAAGCCGTCTTGATCGCCGGCCTCGCTTTCATGTTCGGAATGCGCAAGGGCCGGGCGATCTGGCTTGGGCTGCTCCTCAGCCAGGCGGGTGAGTTCGGCTTCGTCCTGTTCGGCCAGGCTGCGAGTGCCCAGCTCATCACCATCGAGGCCGCCTCCCTGTTCAGCGCGGTCGTGACCCTGACAATGGTCTCGACGCCGTTCCTGATGCAGGTGATCGAGTGGATCCTTCGTCGACTGCCAGAGCCCGCGGTCGATCTCGACGGGCCGGAATTCTCGCCCGAGACCAACGCGATCGTCGTCGGCTACGGCCGCTTCGGACAGACCGTCGCGCAGATGCTGATGGCCAAGCGCATCCCGGTCACCATCATCGACAGCAAGCCGTCGCAGATCGAGCTCAGCGAGGAGTTCGGAACCAAGGTCTATTACGGCGACGGAACGCGGGGCGACCTGCTCCGGACCGCCGGGGCGGAGAGTGCGGAAGCGATCATCTTCTGCCAGAACCCGAGGGAGCTCACCCGGGACAAATTGGAAGCGGTGTTCGAAGCCTTTCCGCACGCGGCGATCATGGCCCGGGTGTACGACCGGCTACAGGTCATCGAATTCGACGGGCTCGATCTTTCCGTATGTCAGCGCGAACTCTACGAGAGCGCAGTCGTCATGGGCCGCGAGGTGCTCATCAAGCTCGGCGTCTCGCGGCGCGAGGCCGAGCGTGTGGAGCGCGAATATCGCGAAAGGGATCTCGAGCGGCTCGAGGCGCAGACCGTAACCGGCGACCTGCACGCGAAATTCGATCGAAGCTTCGGCGTCGACCGACCGCTTCCCGACGAGGCGGTCGACCCGGCCTAGGCCGCATCTCCCTCAAGATGCGTTTCCAGCGCCATCATGATCGAATCGACGACGTCGCCATGCGCGCCTTCGCCGCTGGTCACCCGGATATGCGCCTCCGCGTAGGAGGGCCCACGCTCTTCCGAGAGCCTTTCCAATGTTCCCTTGGGATCACCATTGCGGAGTAGCGGGCGCGTGTCTCGGCGCGACGTCCGTTCGGTCAGGATGTTGACCGGAGCATCGAGCCAGATCGTGATCGAGCGTTCGTTCAGGAGTTTTCGAGTGCGCGGGTCGACGAAGACTCCGCCACCGGTCGCGATCACTCGAACCTCGCCGTCGATCAGCCGAGCGACCAGGCGGCGCTCTCCGTCGCGGAAATCTGCCTCGCCGTAGCGCTCGTAAATCTCCGCCGCCGAATAGCCCGCCGCATCCTCGATCGCGCTGTCCGTATCGATGAAAGGAAGCCCAAGCCGCTTTGCAAGGCGGCGGCCGACAGTCGACTTGCCCGCTCCCATCAGGCCCACGAGAACGATCGGACGATCTAGACGGTCTGTCAGCTTTCCCACCAGCAGGGCTATACAGCGCGCGGACGCGGCGGCAAAAGCGATCGCGTTTCCTCATCCAACCTACGCGAGTTCAGATGCCGCGAGCCGTAATTCTACTCATTTTGGTGGTCCTCGTTCTCCTGGGCCTGCTGTTCTTCTTTTCGCACCATGCGGGCGAGGAGCCGACGCGAACGATCGAAGTCGAGGTCAACCAGCCTGCCAATGCGCAATAGCCGACTGATTGGCGCGGTCGCCGCGGCGGCGATCGCCATCCCGGCGCTCGCCCAGGTCGCAGCGCCGACGAATGCCGTTCCAGCGGCCCCGGCCCCGTCCGCGCCGCCGGCTCAGCCAGCGCCTCAATCGCCCGCCACCGCGGCTCCGGCGGACGGCGTCGGCGAAAGCGAGACAACACTCGTCGACATGGCTTCGGAAGAGGCGCTCCGGCCGCCGCCGCCGCCCGTTGAGATTCCCGATTTTGCAAGGCGCGATCCGCGGCTGGTCGGGCGCCTGGACCCGGTCGCGCTCGGCCTCGGCGACAATCCCTGGAAGGGCACCAGCGGCGCCTTTCTGGCGAGCCTGATGCGGCGGATGGACACTCCGGTCGCATCGCGCTGGGCGCACATCTCGCTTCGCAACGCGCTCCTCGCCCGGTCGCTCGCACCTCGAAACGTGGATCCGGTCGACTGGGCCGCCGAGCGCGCCTGGCTTCTCCTTCGAATGGGCGAAGCGGACGCGGGGCGGATGATCGTCTCCAACGTCGACGTCGATCGCTTCACTCCGCGAATGGTCCAGGTCGGAGTCGAGAGCGCTCTTGCCAATGCCGATCCGGCGGCACTCTGTCCGCTCCAGGACAGCATCCAGAAGACCGATGCGAAGATCGTCCAGCTCGTCGACGCGATGTGCGCCGCCCTTGCGGGCGAGCCGGAGACCGCCGCCGCGCAGGTCGATTCGGCGCGGCGTCGCGGACAGATGAGCGGGATCGATCTCGAGCTCGCCCAGAAGGTCGTCGGAGCGGGCGGAAACACGAACCGCGCGGTGGACATCAAGTGGGAGCCGGTGGACCGGCTCGACACCTGGCGTTTCGGCCTTGCAACGTCGACCGGGATGACCTTCCCCGACCGGCTTATCGACTCGGCGCCACCTCAGCTTCGGGCGTGGCAGGCCGCGGCGCCCCTGATCTCGCCCCAGGATCGCCTCAAGTCCGCGCGGATCGCAGCCGGTCTCGGAGTTTTCTCCTCGCAGTCGATGATCGATCTCCATTCGGCGATCTACGACGCGACGGGGCCCGACGACCTTCCCGGCACCGATGCCTGGCAGTTGCGCCTCGCATTTGTCGGAAAGGATCTGGACACTCGTCTCGGCGCGATGCGCAAGCTTTGGGGCGGCTCGCAGGACTATCTGCTGCTCGAGGCCGCACGGGCGATGCTGGGCCGAGCGGCGACGATGGTCGAGCCGAGCAAGGACCTTCAATCCGACGCTCCGAATCTCGTCGCCTCGATGCTTGCCGCCGGCTTCGACAAGGAGGCTGCCCGCTGGGCCCGGGTCGCGAGCCAGATGGACGACCAATATTCGGACGAGGTCTGGGCGATGCTCGCTCTCGGCGCTCCCGACAGCAGCGGCCTCGACGTCGGCGTCAGCCGCATCAACGCCTTCATCGACCGCGACAAGACCGAAGGCAGGAAGCGCAGCGCGCTTCTCGTCGCCGGACTCGCCGGCCTGGGGAGGATCGATCAGGCGACCGCTGGAAGGCTGAGCGGACGGTACGGCCTTCGCCTCGATCACCGCTCGATCTGGACGAGGATGATCGACCGCTCGGCTGCTCTCGGGCAATCCGGGACCGTGCTGGTC
>JBKPKZ010000105.1:0-22666 GCA_046731355.1 Pseudomonadota bacterium
GGCGACATCATCGTCACCGCCCAGCGCCGCTCGGAAAACGTCCAGGACATCCCGGTCTCGGTCGGAACGATCAACCAGGACCAGCTGATGGCGATCAACTCTGCTGGTGCCGACGTCCGCGCTCTCGCCGGCCGTGTTCCAAGCCTCAATATTGAAAGCTCGTTCGGGCGCACCTTCCCGCGCTTCTACATCCGCGGCCTCGGCAACACCGATTTCGACCTCAACGCCTCCCAGCCAGTCAGCGTGGTCTATGACGACGTCGTCCTCGAAAATCCGATCCTGAAGGGGTTCCCGGCCTTCGACGTCGACCGGATCGAGGTTCTTCGCGGCCCGCAGGGCACCTTGTTCGGCCGCAACACGCCTGCCGGTATCGTCAAGTTCGATACCGTTCGTCCCGGCCATGGCGATAATTATGCCCGCATCAGCTACGGCACCTATTCGACGATCAATGCCGAAGCCGCCGCCGGCGGTCGCCTCAGCGACACTTTCGCGGCACGAATCTCGGGCATCTGGCAGCACCGCAACGACTGGGTCGACAATCTCGACGAGCCGGGCAAGCACGACCTCGAGGGCTACAGTGATTACGCTCTTCGTGGCCAGGTCGAGTTTGACCCGACCGACGAGCTCAAGATCCGTCTCGTCGGGCAGATCCGCCATCTCAACGGCGACGCCCGACTGTTCCGCGCCAATGCGATCGAGCAGGGCACCAACCACCTGATCGGAGTCGATGGCGGGGACTTCAAGCGCGACGAGGTCCGCACCGACGGGCTCAACTTCCAGAAGCTGCGCACCCAGAACATCGCCGGCACGATCGAATATGATTTCGGCCCCGCGACGGTCTATTCCGTGACCAGCTACTGGCATGGCAAGGTCGAGAGCCGCGGCGACATCGACGGCGGCTTCAGCTGCTGCGGTCTGCCGGGTTCAGGCCCGGGCTTCATCCCGTTCCCGGCGCAGAGCCAGGACAATATCCCGAGCCTCGACCAGTTCACCCAGGAACTCCGGGTCGCGTCGAACAACAAGGGCGGTTTCGGCTACCAGGCCGGAATCTTCTACTTCAACGAGAACCTCGACATCGAGAGCTTTGACTTCTCGAACCCGACGGATCTCGACCCCGCAGCGATCGTCAACCAGCGCCAGGATTCGAAAGCGCTCGGCATCTTCGGCTCGGTCAACTACGCGACCGACAGCGGCCTCACCCTCCAGGCCGGGGCCCGCTGGAACCACGACAAGAAGACCCTCGATGCCGAACGCCTGTTCGACGTCCGCCCGCTCTTCGTCGGCGGCGGCCCGGTCCCCGAGACAGAGACCAAGGTGAAGGACAGCCAGCTCACTTGGGACGTGAGCGCGCTCCAGGAGCTCAATCCGGACGTCAACGTCTACGCCCGGGTCGCGAAGGGCTATCGCGCCCCGGCGATCCAGGGACGAATCCTGTTCGATCGCGAAGTCTCGACCGCCGACAGCGAGCGGACGATGTCCTACGAAGCGGGCATCAAGACGGTCCTTCTCGACCGCAAGCTGCGCTTCAACTTCGACGTCTACTATTTCAAGACCAAGGACCTGCAGCTCTCGGCGGTCGGCGGCGGCACCAACGCCAACCTTCTGCTCAACGCCGACGCGGTGAAAGGCCACGGCATCGAGGCCGAGTTCGAGGCGCGCCCGGTCACCGGCCTGACCTTCACCGGCGGGGTCAGCCTCAATATCGCGAAGATCCACGACAACGGCCTGGTGGTCGAGACCTGCGGCGCTCCCTGCACCGTGCTCGATCCGGTGTCTGTCCCGGCGGCTCCGTTCCAGCCGTCGATCGTCTTCATTGACGGCAACCAGCTCCCGCAGGCTCCGAAGTGGACGATCAACTTCACCGCCGGCTACGAGCATCCGGTCGGCCCGGGCAGCCTCTATGTCTACACCGACTGGTACCACCGCTCGAAGATCCAGTTCTTCCTCTACCGCTCGGTGGAGTTCAGCGACGACAGCCTGCTCGAGGGCGGCGTCCGGCTCGGATACCGGTTTGACCGCTACGACATCGCCGGCTTCGTCCGGAATGTCACCAACGACGAAAGCGCCGTCTCGGGCATCGACTTCAACAACCTCACCGCGATGGTCAACGAGCCGCGCATCTGGGGCGTTGAGTTCGGGGTGAAGTTCTAGGGCGCTTGTCCCTTCCCATCGTCATCGCGCGCGCTAGTCTCGCGATGACGATGGCAAAGGTCGCGCATGGCTGACGGGAAATCGACTCCGCTTCGGCGGGTAGTGATGGCGAGCCTCATTGGAACGACCATCGAGTGGTACGATTTCTTCCTCTACGGCTCCGCTGCAGCGCTCGTCTTCAACAAGCTGTTCTTTCCCGAGTTCGACCCGCTGACGGGCACCCTTTTGGCGTTCGCGACCTATGCGCTGGGATTTGTCGCGAGGCCGGTCGGCGGCATCGTTTTCGGCCATTTCGGGGATCGCATCGGCCGCAAGCAACTGTTGATGCTGAGCCTCGTCCTGATGGGCGTCGCGACCGTCCTGATCGGCCTGCTTCCGACCTATTCGGCGATCGGGATCTGGGCGCCGATCTTTCTGATAGCACTCCGACTGATCCAGGGTTTCGCGGTCGGCGGTGAATGGGGCGGCGCGGTCCTGATGGCTGCGGAGCATGGCGATTCGGCGAGACGCGGGTTCTGGGCGAGCTGGCCGCAGGCGGGGGTCCCGGCAGGGAATTTGCTGGCGGCGGCGGTGCTCTCGATCATGGCCGCCATCCAGAGCGAGGCCGACTTCCTTAGCTGGGGTTGGCGAGTCCCGTTCGTCCTGTCGGCACTGCTGGTGATCGTCGGCTGGTACATCCGCAATCGCATCGCCGAGAGCCCGATGTTCGAGGCCGAAATCGAAGCGTCGGAAGCGCCGGCGAAAGTCCCGGCGATCGAGGTCCTGCGCGAGCGCCCGAAGGCCCTGGTGCTCGGCGCGGGCCTAAGGGTCGGCGAGAACATTTCCTACTATATCCTCACCGTCTTCTCGCTGACCTACCTGGTCGACGTCTCGAAGGAGAGTCGCAGCCTCGCGCTCAATGCGCTGCTGATCGGGGCGGCCGTCCAGTTCATCGCGATACCCTCGCTCGCCCTGCTGTCCGACAGGATCGGCCGGCGCCCGGTCTATGCCTTCGGCGCATTCGGGCTGGCGGCCTGGTCGTTTGTCCTGTTCGGCCTGCTTGGAAGCGGCGAGGATGCGTCGATCATCCTGGCGCTCGTGGTCGGCCTCGTCCTTCACGGAGCGATGTACGGTCCGCAGGCGGCTTTCATCACCGAGCTGTTCCCGACCCGAATCCGCTATTCCGGAGTGTCGCTCGCTTACCAGCTGACATCGATCGTTGCCGGATCGCTCGCGCCGATCATCGCCTTGTGGCTGTACAAGGCTTATGGTTCGGCGATGCCCGTCGCCATCTATGTGGCGGCTGCCTGCGTGATCAGCGGAATGAGCGCGTTGCTCGCCCGCGAGACTCGAGGGCTGGAGCTGGAAGCGATCGGCTAGCTATTCGCCGGGCTTGTAGCGCCGCTCGGTGTGGCCCTTCAGCTCATCGGGATAGAAATAGACTTCCCGAAGGCTGCCCGACGCATAGCGCTCGGCCTCGTCGTTGAAGTGCGGTGACGAGGGATTGCCGCTCTCGCCCCCGGCGGTGACCGCTCTTGCGCGTACGCGCTTCCCGAACTCGACGACCGCGACGAAGCTGTTGCCGCTCGTCCCGTACCATTTTCTCGTCCCTGGCTTCGGGGCCGAGCCGAACGCGGCGAGCGTTCCGTAGGCGCTCGACGCGAACGGCACCGGAATGCTTGGAGCAGCGTCGCTGAACGGATGATCGATCGCCGGCGAGATGCGCTGGAAGCGGTTGATTTCGCCCCACGGGACGCTCGACCAGCCGAAATCGCGCTTCAGCCGTGCCGAGGCATCGGCAAGGGCCTGCAGCTTTTGCGCCGCGGTGGTGTCGCGGCCGAGCCGCATCATGCTCTTGTTGCCCGGCTCGTCCTTGGGCGGGTTCAACGCCTTGCGGAGCTCGTCTCCCCAGAACATTGCGATCGACTGTGCGACGGAGCTGGCGCTCCAGCGATAATCCCAGCCGCGAAGCGTGTTGATCGAGTTCGCCAGCCGGTCACGGCGCGGATCCTTCTTCGGGAGCGCGTCATAGGCCTTCAAGAGCTGCGGGATCAGTTCGGCAAAGCCCGGCTGGTCAGTGTCGAACGCCGCCGCCTGGAGCCGGTCGAGAGTCCAGCCTTTGGCGCCGTCCAGTAGCCGGAGCGCGTGGAGGCCGCGATAATTCTCGCCGAACATGTCCATGTATTTCGGGAAGCGCTTGGGATCGGGGCTGTCGGCGCCCGCCGCTCGATAGGGCCAGCTGTTCGTGTTCTGCACCCAGCCATTGGGCGGGTTGATGCTGTTTGGAAGCTCGGCCATCGCGTGAAGTCGACCCCAGTCGGCGGCCGGGTCGCTTCCGTCCACCGGCTTGGTGAAATCGAAGCGATCGTTCCGGACCGGAACGAATTGCGGGTGGAGGTAGGCGATCTCGCCTTTCGCGCTGGCAAAGATTGTGTCGTTCGAACTATTCGCCTTGAGATCGGCTACCCGAAGGAAGTCGTTGAGGTCGCGCGTCTTGGTCCGGAGAAAGCTCTGCTGGAGCGCCTCGACCGGCTTGTCCATCATCGAAAAGGCGATCCAGCGCCCATTCGCCTCGCGCACGACCGGACCCCGGTGCGTGTGCCAGGTCGTGAAATCGCGCGTTTTGAATGTTCCGTCCCTGGTCCGGTAGCGGATCGTCACGACCTCTTTGCCGAGCGGACGGCAATCCTTGCCGTAGACGTAGCAGAGGCCGCTTCCTCGCTTTTCGACCTTCTCGGCGAACTCGTCGACATTGTCGACGCCGCTCGACGTGTGCATCCAGCCGGTGCGCTCGTTGAAGCCCTGGTAGACGAAGAACTGGCCCCAGGTCGCGGCGCCATAGGCGTTGAGGCCTTCATCGCTCGTCACCTGCAGTTCGGAGCGGAAGAAGAAGCTCGTGTGCGGGTTGATCAGCAGCAAGGGTCCGGTGCCGCTCGACGTGATCGATGGAGCGATCGCAATGCCGTTGGAGCCGCGCGGTTCATTGTCGGGTTTCGCAAGCGCGACCGCCTGCCTGCCGGCGTAGAACTTCTGAAGATCGCCGAGATCGATCCGCTCGATATCGCCGCCGATGCTCCCTTCGGTGAAGCTAAGCGCCATCCACGGCTCGAAGCGGGTCAGGACCTTGGGATGAACGTTCGGATGGGTCGCGAGATAATAGTTGAGGCCCGAGGCCCAGCTCTCCATCAGCCGCTTCAGCCACTCCGGGCTTTGGGAATAATTCGCCTTGAGCTCAGGCTCGCTGACGTAAAGCCGGGCCCTGAGGTCCTGCCAGATCGCCTTCTCGCCTTCCGCTTCGGCGGAGCGTCCGAGGTTCGTCAGATAGTTCGCCTCGATGCGCGGAAAATCGTCTTCCGCCTGGGCGTAGATCATCCCGAAGACCGCGTCGGCATCGCTCTTGCCGTGGACGTGGGCGATGCCCCAGTCGTCGCGCGTGATCGTCACCCGGTCGGCCTGCGCCTTCCATTGGCGGAGCTCGGCCGGCGAGGCGGCGGTCAGGATGAACAGCAGTGGAAGGAGCGCTAGGCGGGTGCGGCTATGCATCCGGCAGCGATTGCTTCGCTTTTCCCCAGCCCGCAAGCGCCTTCGATTTGGAGCGCTTCAGCAATTCGTGCGCATCGCGGATCGAAAAGGCGTGGCCGCTGTCGAATTCGTCGAGTTCGTCCCAGGTCACCGGCGCCGCCACCGGCGCTCCTTCGCGGGCGCGGGCCGAGTAAGGCATGACGGCCGTCGCTCCGCGCTGGTTGCGGAGCCAGTCGATGAAGATCCGGCCGGTACGCTGCGCTTTGCGGATGTTGGCGGTGAAGCGTTCGGGCTCGGCCTCCGATACCGCCCTCGAGAAACGATCGGCGAAGCTTTTCACCTCCGGCCAGTCGGCGGTCGAATCGAGCGGGATCACCACGTGGATGCCCTTGCCCCCGGTGAGGAGCGGGAAACTCTTGAGGCCGAGCTCGGCGACCAGGTCGCGAACCCGATACGCGGCTTCCTTGACCTTGCTAAAGTCGAGCCCCTCGTCGGGGTCGAGGTCGAACACCAGGCGATCGGGACTTTCGACCTTGTCGACCCTGCTCCCCCAGCCGTGGAATTCCATCGTGCCCATCTGGACGCAGGCGAGCAGGCCGCGGACGTCGTCGAAATAAAGATAGTCCTCCGTCTTGCCGTCCTTCTCCTCGATTGGGATCTGCTTCACGTGCGGCCCGAACGTGCCCTTGTCGTGCTTCTGGAAGAAGCATTCGCCAGTCCTCCCGCCGGGGCAGCGGATGAGGGTCATCGGCCGGTCGGCGCAATCGACCATGATCAGCGGCTCGACGGTCGCATAATAGTCGGCGAGGTCCTTCTTGGTGAGGCCGAGCTCGGGGTAGATCACCCGTTCGGGGCTCGAGATCTCTATCCCGAAATCCTCGGTGCTCCTGGCCTTCGCCTTTGCTCGTGAGGCCGGTTTCGGCTTCGCCTTCATGCCTGCCTCGTCGAGGGGCTTTGGAACTTCGCGCACGACTTCGCTCGCGGGCTTGTCCTCGCGGAGGGCGATGAAGCTCGGGTGGCGGAGCACTCCATCCGAAGTAAACTCGGCAAAAGCGATTTCGGCCACCAGCTTGGGCTTGATCCAGTGCGCCCCCTTGCGGTCGGGACGAGGCACATCGACCGCCGCCTCGTCGGTCGCGAGCGGCTCCATCCGCTCCATGAGGTCATCGATGAGAGCGCCGTTGAAGCCGGTTCCGACCTTGCCCGCGTAGATCAGCCTGCGCCCGTCGCGCGTGCCCAGGAGCAATGAACGGAATCCCCGGCGCTTGTCGCTTTCCGACCAGCCGACGATCACGAATTCCTGCCGCTGGATGCATTTGACCTTGAGCCAGTTGCGCGTTCGCTCGCCCCGGTACGGCGCATTGGCGACCTTGGCGATCAGCCCTTCGCCCCCGGCCTTGCAGATTTCGCGGAACAACTCCTCGCCGCGGCCGATCACATGGTCGCCGAACAGGATCGGCGGCTGGACGCCCGCGAGCAGCGACTTCAGCCGGTCCTTGCGTTCGATCGTCGGAAGTCGAGTGATGTCCTCGCCGCGATCGACGAGCAGGTCGAAGGCGAAGAAGGCGAGATTCTTGCCTCGGCTTTCCTTCAGAGTGGATTGAAGCAGCTGGAAGTCGGGCTTCCCCTTTTCGTCGAGGGCGACGGCCTCGCCATCGATCAGGCAGCCCGAAGGGAGGTGGGCCGCCGCCTTGACCAGCGCCCTGAACTTGTCGCTCCAGTCCTTGCCGTTGCGGGTCCAGGCGGTGGCAGCGCCGCTGCCGGTCGCAATCAGCAGCCGGTAGCCGTCGTATTTATATTCGAACAGCCAGTTCGAGCCCGCGGGAACCTCGTTGACCAGGGTCGCCAGCTGGGGCTGCCGGAACGGTGGCGGGGCCTCCGCGGCCTTCTTCCTCGCCCGTCCGCCTTTCTGCCCGCCGCGGTTCGAGCGCCAGACGTCGCTTCCCGAGGCGATCTCGGCCATCGTCCGGCCAGTCGTCACGCTGGTCACGAATTCGTCGACCAATTCATCGCCATCCTCGGCATTGGCAAAGGCGTCGGTGACCTTCTTGAGCATCCAGCTCTCGCGCTTCTCGCCCCGGCGCGGCTTCAGTCGGAACATCACCCACTCGCCCTTCATCCGCTCGCCTTCGAGCGTGAAGTGCAAATGTCCTTCCTCGAGCGTCTTGCGGGGATCCTTGTCGGGATGCGGGATCCAGCGACCCTGGTCCCACAGCATCACCGTCCCGCCGCCATATTCGCCCGGCGGGATCGTCCCTTCGAAACTGCCGTAATCGAGAGGATGGTCTTCCGTCCGCATGGCGAGGCGCTTCTCGTTGGGATCGAGGCTCGGACCCTTCGGCACCGCCCAGCTCTTGAGGACTCCGTCCAGCTCGAGCCGGAAATCCCAGTGGAGGTGCGATGCGTCATGCTTCTGGACGACGAAGCTGTCGCCCTTGCCCCTTAGCTTGCGGCCCTTCGGCTCCTTCGTCTTCGTGAAGTCGCGCTTCTGGTTGTAGGTCTCGATGTCGAGGCCGGCGCGCTTCGCCATGACTTAGGCCCTTTTGCGCGCCGGCTCTTTGGTGGTGGCCTTTTTCGCGGTCGACTTCTTCGCCGCCGCCTTCTTGGGCTCGGCAGCCTTGCCGCGCTTTTCATCGCCCAGGCTCTTCTTGAGCGCCGCCATCAGGTCGATGACGTTCGATCCCTTCGGCGGAGCCTTGTCGGCATCCGGGTCCTGGATGACCTTCTCGCCCTTCTTCTTCTGCTTCTCGGCGATCAGGTCCTTGAGCGCATCGACGTAGCGGTTGTGGAACTCGGACGGGTCGAACTCACCCGCCTTCCGCTCGATCAGCATGCTGGCCATGTCGAGCAGGTCCGGATCGGGCTTGGTGTCGCCGATGTCGCGGAAGAAGCCGGACGATTTATGGACCTCGTCGGCGTAGCGGAGCGTCTCCATCAGGATGCCGCGGCCCGAAGGCTTGATCGCGACGACATATTCCTGGCCACGCATCGCCATCTGGCCGACGCCGATCTTCTTAGCGTCCTTGAGCGCATCGCGAAGGACGACATAGGCTTCCTCGGCGAGATCGTCGGCCGGGACGACATAATAGGGTTTCTCGAAGTACATCGCCTCGATGTCGTCCTCGTCGACGAACTGGACGAGGTCGAGCGTCTTTCGGCTTTCGAGCTTCACGGCCTCGATCTCCTCCGGATCGAGGAGGACATAGTGGCCCTTCGACACCTCGTAGCCCTTGACGATCTCGTCGGGGTCGACCGGCCCTATGCCCGGAACGACCTTCTCATACTTGATCCGCTTGCCCGAAGGCTCGTGCACCTGGTGAAACTGGATCTGGGCGCCACTCTTGGTGGCTGGATAGATTTCGACGGGGATCGAGACCAAGGCGAGTCTGATCTGCCCCCTCCATGCGGGTCGCGACGGCATTCTTTCAAGCTCCCGAGCTTTGGAACGGGCGATTCAATACGCTCGCCGGTGACTCGTTCCGTTGCGCACACGAATCGGAGTTGTACCACGTAGCTTCGCAGAAGCGGATTCATCCGCTAACCGCCGCGAATGCCCCGTCTCCCCACCGTAGCGATCGTCGGACGTCCCAATGTGGGAAAGTCGACGCTCTTCAACCGCCTCGTCGGCAAGAAGGTGGCGCTGGTGGACGATCGTCCCGGAGTCACTCGCGACCGCCGCGAAGGCGAAGCCAAGCTGCTCGGGCTCGAATTCAAGGTCATGGATACGGCCGGGTACGAGGACGAGGATCCGCACACCTTGCCCGGCCGGATGCGGCAGCAGACCGAGGCGGCGGTGAAGGCCTCGGACGTTGCCTTGTTCCTGATCGACGGGCGCGAGGGACTGACTCCGCTCGACGAGGAAATCGCGCGCTGGCTGAGGGCCGGCGAGACGCCCGTCATCGTCGCCGCCAACAAGGCGGAGGGGAATGCCGGCGAGAGCGGGCGCCTCGAGGCCTTCGCCCTCGGCCTCGGCGAACCGATCGCGATCAGCGCCGAGCACGGCGAGGGGGTCGTCGACCTGTTCGAGAGCCTGCGCCCGTTCGTCGAGCGCGACGAGGACGATATCGATGACGAGCTGGACGAGGACGATCCGGATCGTCCGTTGAAGCTCGCCATCGTCGGCCGCCCGAATGCGGGAAAGTCGACGTTGGTCAATCGAATGCTCGGCGAGGAACGAATGATCACCGGGCCGGAAGCCGGGATTACCCGCGATTCCATCACGCTCGATTGGGAATGGCAGGGGCGCCCGGTTCGGCTGGTCGACACCGCCGGTTTGAGGAAACGCGCCAAGGTCGAGGACAAGCTGGAGAAGCTGTCCGGAGCGGATGCACGCCGTTCGATTGAACATGCCGAGGTCGTCGTCCTGCTCCTCGACGCCACGCGTGGCCTGGAAGCACAGGACCTGCGCATCGCCGATCTCGTGGTCGAAGAGGGAAGGGCGCTCCTCATCGCACTGAACAAGTGGGACGTCGCCGAGCATGCCTCATCCCTGTTCAACGGCGTCAAGGCGGCGCTCGAGGAGGGGCTTTCGCAGCTCAAGGGCGTTCCGGTGCTCGCAATCTCGGCGAAGACCGGAAAGGCCGTCGACGACGTCCTCAAGGTCGCGTTCGAGCTTCGCGAATCCTGGTCGCGGCGAATCTCGACCGGCGAACTCAACCGCTGGTTCGAGGACGCGGTCGACGCCAACCCCCCGCCGGCTCCGAGCGGCCGCCGGATCAAGCTCCGCTACATCACCCAGGTGAAGAGCCGTCCGCCCACCTTTGTCGTGTTCGGGACCCGCGTCGACCAGCTTCCCGACAGCTATCGTCGCTACCTTCTCAACTCGATGCGGCGCGACCTGAAGCTCGCACCTGTTCCGATGCGGCTGACCTTCCGCGCGCCGAAAAATCCATATCAGCGCGAGCGCTAAGGCTAATTTTACCGTTTGCCCCGTAAGCCAAGGCTCGAGTGTTGACGGGGAAGACGATGAGTGACGACGACACCAAGATCGTCGATTGGGTGCATTTCGAGCGGAGCCGGGCCGAGCTCGGTGCCGGTTTCATCCGGATTCTCAGTTACTTCCGCGAGGATGGAGCCAAGTCCGTAGCCCAGATCGAAGAGGCGATGCACGACCAGAACACGGCCGCGCTCGTCCTCCCGGCGCACACCATCAAGGGTGAGGCCCGCCAGTTCGGAGCCGAGCCGCTCGCCGAGATCGCCGAGCTGATCGAGAGCACCGCGCGCCTCTGCGTCGAGACCCGCCGATTCCCGGACGAGCTCGTTCCCGAGGTGGTCGAGCTTCGTCGCTTGTTCAGCAGGACCGTCGACCTGTTCGACAGGGCAACCAACCCGCTCTCGACCCGGGCTCCGGGCGGCACGTTCGGTCGCAAGGTCTCGAACCAGGACTTCGGCCGGATCTAGGCCTCGCCCAGCGCCGCTTTTGCGAGCGGCTTTCGCATCGGCTGCAATTTTCCTCGCGAAAGGCTTCGCCACGCCCATTCGAACGGACCGTAGCGGAAGCGGTCGAGCCACGGCTTCGACCACAAAAGCATGGCCGCCCAGAAGGCCGGCACCAAGCACCACGCCTGCCAGCGCGACAGCGACCCATAGAGACCGAGGCCCCAGCCGTTGAAGATCAAGCTCGCGGCAAGCGACGTGCCGAGATAGTTGGAGAAGGCGCAGCGCCCCGTCGCGGCGACACGGCGGGCGAGCGGACCGAGGCTTCGCGAAACGAGGATGATGAGCGCCGCGTAGCCGAACGCCATGATCGTGATGAACGGAGTCGCGGCGACCAGGAACGCGGCCGAGGACCCGACGATGTAGAAGCCCGAGCCTATGTCGTAGGCGACGATTCCAAGGCCGCAGAGCAACCCGGCAAGCAGCGCATGGCGGGCGACCCGGCGATAATCCCCGTCGGCCCATTCGCCGGTCAGGAAGCCGGAGCGATAGCCCGCCATGCCGAGGAGCATCAGGCCGAGGGTGTCGGGGATGAACACCAGGGTCGAGGCGATGACGTCGTCCCACTCTGCCAGCCGATAGGTGACGTAATCGAGATAGCTTCCAAGGTGGATCGCCTTGTCGTCGGCAAGCATCCCGGCGGTCGGGAAGTAGCGCCCGAGGCCGTCGTTCCAGGCCTGGATGGCCGGTGACGACGCGTTCGCGGAATGCGCCGCGATGTCGGCCTGGTAGGCGCTGAAGAGCCAGCCCCCGAACAGCATCATGTGGCCAAGCAGGAAGGCCGCGCCGAGCGCCGCCTGCTTTTCGGGCGGCAGGTTCCGGAACAGGAAGGCGATCAGCCCGCAGACGGCGTAGAGCGTCAGGATGTCGCCGAACCAGATGAAGTAATAATGGGCGAGGCCGAAGCCGAGCAGGACGAGCATTCGGCGCAAGTGGACCTGCCAGCCTGATCGTCTGGCAGCGTCCGCCCGCTCGATGACCAGCAGCATCGATGCCCCGAACAGCATCGAGAAGAGCGACCGCATCTTGCCATCGACAAGGACCATGTTCGCCGCCCAGACCGCGAGGTCGGCGCCGGTGTGACCGCCATAGGCGGGGGGATTGAAATAGGCGGCCTCGATCATCGCGAAGGCGATGACGTTGACCGAGAAAATGCCCATCACCGCCACTCCGCGGATGATGTCGAGCGTTACGATCCGCCCTGACTCTTCGGTCGATGCAAGTGTCGCCATTCGCCCCCTCAAATGGGGGTTCTAGTCTTCGGCGGCTTCCGACTGAAGCTGTACGTAATTCTGGATGCCCATCCGCGTGATCATCTCGAACTGCTGTTCGAGCGTGTCGACATGCTGTTCCTCATTCTCGAGGATCTCCGAGAAGAGGTCGCGGCTGACATAATCGTGGACCTTCTCGCAGTGCGCGATCGCGCCCTTGAGCTGGGTCAGGGCCTCGAGCTCCAGCTCGAGGTCGGCCTTGAGGATTTCCTCGACGTTCTCGCCGATGTGGAGGCGGCCGAGCAGCTGGAAATTGGGAAGTCCGTCGAGGAACAGGATTCGCTCGGACAACTTGTCCGCATGCTTCATCTCGTCGATCGATTCGCCCCGCTCGAACTGGGCGAGCTTGTGGACCCCCCAATTGTCGAGCAGCCGGTAGTGCAGCCAGTACTGGTTGGTGGCGGTCAGCTCGTTCTTCAGAGCCTCGTTGAGAAGCTCGATGACCTTGGGATCGCCCTTCATTCCAGCCCTCCTGTTCGGCGTCGGGGCTGTACTCCCCCAATGGCCTGGTGGAAAGCGAAAAAGTGGCGGAAATCCGGGAAAAACATGCGACTGATAGTCAGTCGCAGGAAGACGTCAGGCAGCGCGCGAGGTAATGAGCCGAAGGTGCGGCGGCTTGCCGCGCTCCTCGTCGATCACTTCCTGCGCGTAATCGAGGCAGCATCCGCATTGGATCTCGCAGCCCTGGCAGGCGTAAGCGTCCTCGGGAGTCTTCGCGCCGCACCGAGCGGCCATGCGGACCTCGCTCTCGGTGATGCGGTTGCAGATACAGACGATCATGGAGATCGATATAATCGATAATGCGAACCATTCGCAAGTATTAATCGCCGGCCCCTAGAAGTGGAAGCAGCACGTTCGGGACGAAATCGACGAGGAAATGGCCGGTGATCGTCGCCAGCAAATCGCGTTTCCAGAGATAGAAAAGGGTGAATACGCCCCCCAGCACGAGCGCCAGGAACACGCCCGCCAGCCCCTGCCGGAAATGGAAAGCCGCGAACAGGACGAGAGTGAGTCCAGCGGCAATCCACTTGCTTCCGGTCAGCAATTGCAGGCGTTCGAGCGCGAAGCCGCGATAGAGGACCTCTTCGGAAATGCCCGCGCGGGTGACTGCGAGGAGCGTGACTGGAAGCGCCCTCGAGATCCCCGCTCCCTCGCCGTAGTGGATGCCGAAAGCCGAGAAGCCGACCAGGCACACGGCCAGGACCGCGAACGCGACGACGGCGAGACCAAGGCCCCAGCCGACAGATCGCCCGACACGGTCGAACCGAAGACCGATCGAGGACAATGGCAGGCGCTCGCGGGAAACGACGATCCACAGCACGAATGCCGTGACCGCGAGGATCGCGAGTTCGCGGATGACGATGCTGCCCGACGCCGCGGGATCCGGTGAAAGCATTCGCTGCGCGGTGACGACCGCCGGAATGCCCAAGAGCGAAATCGCCAGGCCCGTATACGTCCAGCCGCGCGTCGGGGTGCTTGCCATCAAGACACGTTACACTGTCGAAACGAGGTCGCGAAGTCCTACTTGCGCTTCATCAACTTGAGGCCCGACCAGGTCGCGTCGATCGCGCACACCTTCACGTCGACGAGGCCCATTGGCAGGCAGATTTCGCGAATGACGTCCTCGGTGATGTCGGTCGGAACCCTGGCGGCCTTCTTCGGCCAGCTGACCCAGATGAAGCCGGATTGCCCGAGCAGCGGCATCAGTCGCTGGAGGTCTTGTTCGAGCTTCGAGCGCTCCGTGACGAAGATGTGTGCGGCATCGATCGGCGCTTCGGGCGATGCGAGGAGGTCGAGCGCCAGGCCTTCACCAGCGATCTCGTCGGCGACGCTTTCCGGCATGCCCTCGCGCCACACCCGCATATGGTCCTTGAGCGACAGCTTCTTCGCGAGCGGAGTGCCCGAGTAACCTGCCGTCACGCTGTCCGCGGTCTCAGGAAATGGGCGGTGACGAGGGCGATCGGGATGCCGACCAGAGCGATGTGGGCGAAGAGCTGCGTCGCTATTGCCAGCGGCTTGCCGGGGATCGGAGCATCGAAGCGGATCGGCACCACCAGCCAGTTCATCACGACAAAGGTGATGAGCCCGTAAAAGATGCCCCACTGGATCGGGCGTTCGGTGAGCGCGGGAATGCGCCGCGCCGCGAGCACGTAGGCTGCAGCCATGACTGCCATCAATGTGAAGTGGACGAAGAGGCCAAGGATCGCGCCAGTCTGACCCATGTCCTTGGCTGGGGGAAACGGGCCGGATCCGACGAAGCGGAGCATGTTCCCGATCTCGCGTCCGTACAGCAGCGTCAGGATCATCGCAAACGCGATGTCGAGAGTTCCCGAAACCGCGGTCGCGATTGCAGTCGATCTAAGCATGCCCCTTACTCCCCTCTCGTTGGCGTACCAGAAACGGGGCGCTTGCCGAAGCGGTCAAGAAAGCTGCCGCCGAACGCGGCTTTTCGGTAGCCGAACGCTCAGGCGAGGGCGGCGTCGGCGCCCATCAGCCTCGGGAAGAAGCCCTCGTGCGCCTGCCGGAGGTCGGCGAGGCTCACGGACTGGGGACCGCCGCGATCGACGAGATCGAAGGTCAGCGCATCGCCTCCCGTCGTACCCAATGGAACTGCAAACAACTGGGCGGAGTTCGCCAGCGAACGCACCCGATCGGGGTCCTTTGTCGTCACCACGTAGCGCCCCTGGTCCTCGCCGAAGAGGATTGCTCCGACGTTCGGGATCTGCGGGACGATGGTCATCGTCATCCCGATGTTCCCGGCGAGCGCCATCTCGGCGAGCGCGATTCCCGCCCCCCCGTCCGAGCAATCGTGGACTGCGGTTACCAGGCCGTCCCGGATGAGCTCGCGGACGCATTCGCCCGCGCGTCGCTCGGCGGCGAGATCGACCGGGGGCGGCGAGCCCTCGCGTCGCCCGTTGCAAACCTCCAGCCAGAGCGACTGGCCGACATGACTGTCGCTGTGGCCGATCAGGACCACATGCTCGCCCGCGGCCTTGAACGCGATCGTCGCGCTTTTCTCCCAATCGCCGAGCAGGCCGACGCCGCCGATTGCCGGCGTCGGCAGGATCGCCGACCCGCCGCCGGTCGCCTTGCTCTCGTTGTAGAGCGAGACGTTGCCGCTCACGATCGGGAAATCGAGCGCTTTGCAGGCTTCGCCCATGCCTTCGAGCGCGCCGACGAACTGGGCCATGATCTCGGGCCGCTGCGGATTGCCGAAGTTGAGGCAGTTGGTGACCGCCAGCGGCTTGGCTCCGACCGCGCAGAGGTTGCGATAGGCCTCGGCGATCGCCTGCTTCCCGCCCTCGACGGGGTCGGAATAGACATAGCGCGGCGTGCAGTCCGTCGTGATCGCCAGCGCTTTCTTCGTCCCGTGGACGCGGACGACCGCGGAGTCGCCGCCGGGACGCTGCACCGTGTCGGCGCCGACCTGGCTATCGTACTGCTCCCAGATCCAGCGGCGGCTGGCGAGGTTAGGCGAGGCCATCAGCTTCAGTAGGTCCGCGGCGATGTGCGTGCTTTCTGGCACGTCGCCGAGCGGCCTGATCCCGGTCCACGCCTTGTACTCGTCCTGGCTGATGTACGGACGCTCGTAGCAGGGCGCCTCGTCGGCGAGCGGCCCGAGCGGGATGTCGCAGACGACCTTACCGTCGAACTCCAGCACCATGTGGCCGGTGTCGGTCACTTCGCCGATGACCGCGAAGTCGAGCTCCCACTTTGAAAAGATCGCCTCGGCCTCACCCTCGCGGCCGGGCTTCAGAACCATCAGCATGCGCTCCTGGCTCTCGGAAAGCATCATTTCATAGGGCGTCATGCCCTCTTCGCGACACGGCACCTTGTTCATGTCGAGCCGGATTCCGGCGCCGCCCTTGCTCGCCATTTCGACCGAGGAAGAGGTAAGTCCGGCCGCTCCCATGTCCTGGATGGCGACGATGGCGTCGGTGGCCATCAGTTCGAGGCAGGCCTCGATCAGGAGCTTCTCCGTGAACGGATCACCGACCTGCACGGTCGGGCGCTTCTCGTCGCTGTTCTCGTCGAAGTCGGCGCTGGCCATGGTCGCGCCGTGGATCCCGTCGCGGCCGGTCTTGGAGCCGACATAGACGATCGGGTTCCCGATTCCGGTCGCGGCCGAGTAGAAGATCTTGTCGGTCTTCGCGATTCCGACGGTCATCGCATTGACGAGGATGTTGCCGTCGTAGGCGGTATCGAAATTGACCTCGCCGCCGACCGTCGGGACTCCGACGCAATTGCCGTAACCGCCGATCCCGTGAACCACGCCCGCGATCAGGTGGCGCATCTTGGGATGGTCGGGCCGGCCGAAACGGAGCGCGTTGAGGTTCGCGACCGGGCGAGCGCCCATTGTGAAGACGTCGCGAAGAATGCCCCCGACGCCCGTCGCAGCGCCCTGGTAAGGCTCGATGTAGGAGGGGTGGTTGTGGCTCTCCATCTTGAAGATCGCCGCATCGCCGTCGCCGATGTCGATGACGCCGGCATTCTCGCCCGGGCCCTGAATCACCCACGGAGCCTCGGTCGGCAGCTTCTTCAGGTGGAAGCGCGACGATTTGTAGGAGCAATGCTCCGACCACATGACCGAGAAGATGCCAAGCTCGACGAGGTTCGGCTCGCGCCCGAGCGCCCCGAGGATGCGGTCATATTCCTCGGGCGAGAGGCCATGTTCGGCGATGGTTTCGGGAGTGATGCGGGAGGCTTCGAGGACGGTCATGGCGCGCCATTAGCGGCCTTGCCCGTTCCCGTCACGCTCGAGCTGGGAAGCGCCAGGCCCGGCCGCAGCTTTCGGCTGTTGGCGAGGTAGATCTCGGCGAGGATGAGGTTCGGCACCCAGCACAGGAAGGAGATCGCGCGGTAGCCCTCGACGAAGGAAAATCCGAGCAACGGCGCAATCGGCAAATAGAGCCGGAGAGTGACCGCGGCGAGGGTCAGGACCCAGGATCGGATCATCCATTCGCGGTGCTCGACGAACCGCCGTTGCATTGCCAGCTGCCAGCCCCGGGTGGTCGTGACGAGCCAGAAGGTCGCCAGTCCGCCGAAGCCCGCGGTCGCAATCGGGCCCGAGGTCGAGCCGAGCGCGAGCAGCAGGCCTGCGAACCCGCCGACGATGCAGCCGACGGCGTAAACCCGACCGGCCCAGCGGTGCCAGGAAGGGAAGCGGCTCCGGATCCTGAGGATGAACTGGAACGAGCCGACGAAGAGAGCCGTGCAGGCTCCCGCGACATGGATTGCGAGCCACGGCGAGGCGAAGGCGTTCGTCACGACGTTCGGCGCAAGCGGCCCGACTCCGAGGAGGTAACGATAGGAAAAGAGCGCGATCGCGATCGATAAGATCGCCATCATGCCCCAGAGGAGGTTCGGCCGCCCCTTTGCACTGCTCGCCATTCTCGCCCCTTTCTTTTCCGCGTCGAAGGGGCATTTGCCGCTATCCGGAGGGGGCGGTAGGGTCTCCTTCGTGAACCGTGCAATTGCTTCGTGAACGGGTTCGAATGACCGCCACTGCCGCGCGATTGGTGCGCCACAAGTTCGCCGCAGAGATCGGCCTGCTGGCACTGATGGGGGTGTTCCTCGCGCTGATCGGGCCGTTTGGAACCATCGAGGCGAGCGACGGGACGAGGTTCGCCTACTGGCTTGTGAACATCATCGGCGGCGGCCTCATCGGAATCGCAATCGATGCGGTGCTTCGGCGCCCGGTCCCGAAGGACTGGTCGCGGGTTCTCCTCGTCGCGGTCGCGATGACTCCGTTCGTGACCCTGCTCGTCCTTGGCGCATCGACCGTCGTCCTTGGCCATCGCCACATGTTCACATGGTCGAATTACATGCCGCTCTTATGGCAGGTGTTCGTGATCGCCTTGCCGGTGATGGCGGTCCGGATGGTCGCATGGCGGCGGCCGGAGCGGATCGTCGAAAAGCGGACCATCGTCATTCCGCCGCTTCCGGAATGCGAGGCGACGTTCCGCCAGCGGCTGTCGGCGAAGCGGAGGACGGCGAGGCTGATCGCGCTCGAGGCGCACGACCATTATTTGAAGGTCCACACCGATGCCGGCATCGAACTGCTGACGCTTCGCTTGAGCGATGCCGTTCGTGAGCTCGACGGGGCCCACGGCTACCAGGTCCATCGCAGCTGGTGGGTGTCGGCTTCGACGATTGAAGCCGTGCAGTGGCGCCGTGGAAGTGGTGAAGCCCGGCTTGCGGGCGGGCTGACTGTCCCGGTGAGCCGGACCTACGCTCCGATCCTTCGCGAGACCGGCTGGCTCTAGAGCTCTGCGGGCGGCGCCGAGCGTGCGACGAACGGCGGTAAGAGGGCTTGGGCCGACTCAGGCAAGAGCGGTAGAAGTGCAAAAGGGCGGGGATCAGGAGACACAAGATGCCGAAGCCCATTCCCGAAGGCTATCACAGCGTCACGCCCTATCTCGTGGTCGACGACGCCAATGCGGCAATCAGCTTCTATCAACGCGCATTCGGAGCGAAGGAGAAGTTCAGGCTTCCGATGGGCGACCGTGTCGGCCATGCCGAGCTCGAGATCGGCGACAGCATCGTCATGCTCGCCGACGAATTCCCGGACATGGGCCACCTCGGCCCCAAGAGCCGCGGCGGCCCGACCTCGAGCATCCTCCTCTATGTCGAGGATGTGGACACGGCGTTCAACAAGGCGATCAATGCCGGTGCGACGCAGCAGCGCCCGCTCGAGAACCAGTTCTGGGGCGATCGCATGGGCACCTTGACCGATCCCTTCGGCCACCAGTGGAGCCTTGCCACCCATGTCGAGGAAGTGCCGCCCGATGAAATGCAGCGGCGGATGGAGCAGATGAGCTCGCAAAAGCAGGCCGAGCCCGCCTGAGCCCGAATGAAAACGGCGCCGGATCGCTCCGGCGCCGTATCATTCCAATCGAGGGTCGGCTTAAGCCTTGCAGCTCTGGCCGTTGTACGTGATCGACGAAGCCTTGGCGTCGCCCGTCAGCGACTTGTCGCCCACCGGGAGCGTGGTTCCGACTTCCTCGCGAGTCTTCTTCACTCGCGCGGTGCCGTCCGACAGCCAATCGACGTAGATCAGGCTGTTGTCCTTGCAGCGATAGGCCTTGCTAGCCTGGATCGAGGGCGGGAGAACCACGCCGACATTGTTCATCGGCTCATCGTCGGCGCCGGGGCCTGCGACGATCGTGTGGTCCTCGTTGTTGCAGCCGGCTAGCGCGGCGGCCGCAACGAACAGTATTAGGGTTAAGGGGCGAGTCATAATATCTGCGCCTTTCACAACGGCAGTGGCAGCGTCAAGGCACTAGCTTGCATTGTACCGTCCCGGGCCATAGCTTCCAAGCAATGGCTGAAGACGCCGGTACAAGCGCTTATCGCATCCGGATTGGGCTGACCGGCCTCGCAGTCGCCTTCCTCCTCGTGCTCCTCGGATCGGTGATCAGCCGGTCGCGCGAGGGCAGTGCGCCGGTTCAAAACCAGGACCAGTTGAACGAGGCCGAGCCCAACGAGCCCATGGCTCAGCTCGGGGTCGCGCCCGGAGGCGAAGAATCCTCGAACAACTCCAGCGACAGGTGACGTGATGCGCCGGAGTTCGGCGCGCCTTCTGACTCTATCCCTCGTGGTTCTGCTCCTGATCGGGGCAGCGGCGTTCGCGCTGGTTCGAAACGAACCCGAAATCGACATCTCTCCGCGCTCGAACAAGCCGAGGCTGATGCTGATTACGACCCTCCCGTTGATGTTTCCCGAAGAGTTCAGCCTGGAAGGCGGCGGGTCGAAGGCGCTCGAGGCACTCGAGACGCGCTACCAGGTGGTTCCTATCGGCACGACCGATGCCCGGTCGCTCGAGCGGGGCCGGTTATTGTTGATGGCCCATGCCCTTCCCCAACCGGCCCAATCCCTCGTCGAATTGGACCAATGGGTCCAGCGGGGAGGGCGCCTGCTGCTCCTCGCCGACCCGAAGCTCGACTGGGCGAGCAAGCGGCCGCTCGGCGACAAGCTGAGGCCGCCGCCCTCCTTCGCCGACACGGGTTTGCTTGCTCACTGGGGTCTGGAGTTGGTGAGGAGCGCAGGCGATGGCGGGATGTCCGCAAGGATCGGACCCGATTTCGTCCTCTTCTCTTCGCCGGGCGAGATCGGGAAAGGCCGGGCGGATTGCGATCTTGAAGCCAGGGGCATCCTCGCCCGCTGCCGGATCGGGAAGGGCAGGGTCACCCTGATCGCCGATGCCGACTGGCTCAATGTCGATGACCGCACGGAGGATCGGGAGGCGGGCCTGGCGCTGCTGCTTCGCGAACTGGCCCGGCTGGAACGCTGAGTCGCCAGTCACTTAGCCTCTGATTCTCCGATTCGGTCTGCACACAAACTTATCCACAGGTTGAAATCAGAGGAACAGGACAGGAACATCCCGCCAAACTGAGGTAAAAAAGCCGCAGAATTCCGCCACTAGGCATGAAAACCCGTCAAATGGCATCGAAATCCATTGAGTCCCCAAATCCGATGAGTTACCAACATCGGGTAGTGCGGGGCTGACCCAAAGCCTGTGATTCCAAGCGTCGGAGGCGCGGCAAATGCCGTGATTCCACGAACGGGGAGGCTCGCGCTGCGAACGGGGAGTGATTGTGGCGCTAGAGCATCTGTTCCAGGGCAGCGCGCTGAATGCGGTGGACGCGAAGGGTCGCGTCTCCGTGCCCTCCTTCCTGCGCTCCGTCATCGAGCGTCGAGGCGATTCCCGCACGATCGTCCTCGCCAAGCATGACGCATTCCCCTGCCTCAGCGCTTACGATCCCGCTTATGCCGCACTGAAGCATGCGAAGCTCGAGCGTCTGCTCGAGAAGGAAGAGACGAGCCCGGACGCACAACTCGAATATCAGCAGCGCAACCTGATGGCGTTCGCGGCAACCGAGGAGGTGCCGTACGACCCGTCGGGCCGCATCGTCCTTCCGCCGATGATGCGTCGCAAGGGCGAGCTCCAGGAACTCGCGCTGTTCCTCGGCGCCGGCGAAACCTTCCAGATCTGGAACCCGACCCTGTTCCTCAAGGACGCCCGAATCCCCGAGGACATGAAGGACATCGCGCGCTTCCGCCTCGAAGAGAAGGGACTGAAGGCATGATCGGCCGAGGCGCATCCGCTTCGCCGCACGTGCCGGTGCTTCTCCAGGAGGTGATCGGCGCATTGGCCATCCAGCCGGGTGAGACGGCTGTCGATGGAACGTTCGGAGCTGGCGGATACACGAGCGCCATGCTCCAGGTGGGGGCGGGACGAGTGATCGCTTTCGATCGCGACCCCGAGGCGATCGAAGTTGGCCGGTCGCTCGTCCCGGACCCCGATCTGACGCTCATCGAGGAACGGTTCAGCCAGATGGACCGGGTGCTGAGCGAGCGCGGCATCGGCCTCGTCGATGCCATCACGCTCGATATCGGCGTCTCTTCGATGCAATTGGACAGAGCGGACCGCGGCTTTTCCTTCTCGGCCGACGGTCCGCTCGACATGCGCATGGAGAAGTCCGGGCCGACCGCCGCCGACTTCCTCAACGAGGCCGACGAGGCCGAGATCGCGCGTGTCCTTCGCGACTATGGCGAGGAGCCGCGCGCACGAGCGATCGCCCGAGCGATCGTTGCCAACCGCCCGATCGAGCGGACCGGCGAGCTTGCCGCCATCGTTCGCCGAGCGACCGGCTTCCGGCAGGGCCAGAAGAGCGATCCGGCGACCCGGACCTTCCAGGCGATCCGGATCCATTTGAACTCGGAATTGGACGAACTGGAGGGCGGGCTTGCAGCCGCCGAGCGCTCGCTGAAACCCGGCGGCCGCCTCGCCGTGGTCACCTTCCACAGTCTCGAAGATCGTATCGTCAAACGCTTTTTCAGGGAGCGCAGCGGTTCGACGCCAGCGGGCTCGCGTCACCGCCCCGTCGCAGCGCAAGGGCCCGCACCAACTTTCGAACGGGTGGCCAAGCCGGTCGGCCCGTCCGAGGCCGAGGTCGCGCGCAATCCGAGATCGCGTTCGGCGCGCCTGCGCAGCGCGATCCGCACCGCCGCACCGGCCTGGCAGTTCAAATCAGGAGACAGGAAATGAGCGCGGCCCGTAGCTTCCGCTCGGTATTCATGGTGGCGAGCTGCGCCGGCGCGGCGCTGGGATGCTACCTGGTCTCATTGAACGTCGCATCCGAGCGCGCGTCGCTCGAGGACGTCGAGAACCGGATCGTCCTCGCCCAGCGCGACATCCGCCTCCTGCAGACCGAGATCGGAACCCGCGGCCGCCTCGCCCAGCTCGAGCGCTGGAACGTCAAGGTCCTCGCCTTGTCGGCCCCGTCGGCCGACCAGTTCCTCGA
>JBKPKZ010000106.1:0-14791 GCA_046731355.1 Pseudomonadota bacterium
AAGGAGCCTTCGCTCGCGGGCTCCAGTTATGGATCATCCGGGCGGCGATTTCCTTGCCCACGCCCGCCGGACCAGTGATCATCACTCGGCTGCCCGTGGGCGCAACCCGCTTCAGGGTCGCGCGGACGTTGTTGATCGCAACCGACGTCCCGTGGAGCTGGTCGTCGTGCCCGATCTGCTGGCGCAAATTCTCGTTCTCACGACGGAGCCGGTCGGTCTCCGTCGCCCGCGCCACGAGGTGGACCAGGCGCTCGGCTTCAAACGGTTTCTCGATGAAGTCGATCGCACCCTCACGGATGGCTGCCACCGCGGTGTCGAGATTGCCGTGCCCCGAGATCATCAGGACGGGCAGGTTGGGGTCGCGACGCTTGACCTCCTGGAGGATCTGCAAGCCGTCGAGCCGTGAGCCCTGAAGCCAGACATCGAGCAGGACCAGCGAAGGCCGGCGCTCCTCGATAGCATCGAGTGCTGCGGAACTGTCCGCGGCCGAGCGCACGCTGTAGCCCTCGTCCTCGAGCACACCGCTCACAAGTTCGCGGATGTCCGCTTCGTCGTCGACCACGAGCACATCAAGCGCCATCGGTTACTCCACCTTCGCTTTCGCCTTGTTGTTCCCCCGGTTCAGAATTCTCGTCGACCTCGACGGGTTCGCTCATCTCGAACATCGCGAGCCGAGCGGAATCGAACGCGATCCGAACATGGGTGCCGCCGCCAGGCCGATCCAGGAACGCAATCTCCCCAAGATGCTCCTCGACGATCTTCTTCACGATTGCGAGACCAAGGCCGGTGCCACGAACGCGTGTCGTCATGTACGGCTCCGTGAGCCGCTCGCGGTCCTCGGGCAGTCCCACGCCCGTATCCATCACGTCGATGACCAGCTGATCGCCTTCCTCATGGATCTTGAGGTCCACTCGGTCACCTGCGAGGTGATGCTCTCCCCTGCTCCGCCGCGCTTCGATCGCCTCCACGGCGTTCTTGACGACATTGCTGAGCGCCTGGCCGAGTTGCCGGCGGTCGGAGACCATCTCGAAGGGACCCTCCGGCGGCGTGAGCGAGAAGCTGATCCCCGGGTGAGCGACCTCGTGCAGGAAAAGCGCTTGGCGCGCGATCTCATGGACGTTCTCGCGGCGGAACACCGGCTTCGGCATGCGCGCGAAGTTCGAGAATTCGTCAACCATCCGCCTCAGGTCGCCGACCTGGCGGACGATCGTGCCGGTCAGGCGCTCGAACGTCTCGGAATCGGATGCGATTTCCTTGCCGAACCGGCGCTGCAAGCGCTCGGCAGCAAGCTGGATCGGGGTGAGCGGATTCTTGATCTCGTGGGCGATGCGCCGTGCGATGTCCGACCAGGCCGCCCGCCGCTGATCGGTCAGCTGATCAGTGATATCATCGAAGGTAAGAACCGCACCCTGTTGATAACGCACGCGTTTCACCGCAAGCGTCCGCTGCCCGGACTTCGAGGCAACGAGGACATCGGCCTCGCGCTGCTCGCCGCTCATGAACTCGTCGAGCTCGGGCGAGACTTCCGCAAGCGGGACGCCTTCCAACGCTTCCTGCTCGTGCTGCAGCAGGCTCTCGGCCGAGCGGTTGATCAGGAGGATGCCGTTCCTCGCGTCCAGCGCGACCACCCCGGCGGTCACGCTGGAAAGCACCGCCTCGGTGAATGCGCGACGGGTTTCCAGCTGGGCATTGGCCGTCATCAATGCGCCGGTTTGCTCTTCGAGGCGGCCCGACATTCGGTTGAACGCGCCGGCCAGTGTCTGAATCTCGTCGTCGGTCTTCGCTACCGGCACCCGGGTCGAGAAGTCACCCTGCTCGATCCGTCCCGCGGCGGTGACCAGCTGCCCCATCGGACGAACCAGCCTGTCCGCCAATTTCAGAGCGGCGGCGATCGCGAAACCAACGATCACCAGCGCAACGATGAGGAGCGCTCCGTTGAAGCGAAGCTGGTTGACGCGGGATCGCGCGAGGAGTGCCTGATAGTCCTCGAGAACCTCGTTCGCCCGGCCAATCTGTAGAGCGATCTCCGGATCGACGTGCCTCGCTGCAAAGAGATAGCTGTTGGGTCCGTAGGCAACCCGCGTTAGCACCGAGATGCGATTGGGGGTTTCGGCATCGACCACCACACCCGGCGCAGACCCTCTCAGCTTGGTCGCGGCGGCATTGATCCGGCGCTCGTCGAGCATCCCCTCGTAGCCGTTGATCACCGCCAGCGACTGCACCTGGCCGTTCGGCTTGATCTCGAGGAGCGCGCCTTCGTTCAAGGACCGGTAATAGACCTGGGCGGCCAGCGTCTGCTGGAATCGCGGATCGTCCAGCGGCATCTGCTGGAGGGTCTCTGACAAATTGCCAGACATCGCAGTCGCCTCGGCGCCTACCCGCCCGAGTTCGTACCTGTAGGTAGCGCCAGCGACCTCGACCGTATTCTCAAGCATGGTCCGCGCCCGGTCCGAGAACCAGAATTCGAGACCACTCTGGAACAGCAGCGAGGCGAAGATGGCGACGAGGACGGTCGGGACCGCAGCGAGAATCGAGAACAGGGTCACGAGCCGAGCATGGAGCTTGCCGCTCCCGAGGCCCTCTCGCTTGGCGCGCTGACGGGCGACCCGGCGCGAATAGAGGACCATGAGCGCGATTGCCGGGATAAGGTTCGCAACGAGCAGGACAGCGATCAGCGGCGGGGACAGGAGAGAGCCCGGCTGTGCGCTTCGAGTCAGGACCCAGGTGCTGAAGGCAACCGTTGCGATCAGAACGATCGCTACGCCCAGGGTGGCGAATCGCGACACCCGGCCGGTCGCCCGATTCCGAGCAAGCCAGCTGGAAAAATCGTTTCTATTCAATTGCGATTCGGCTGCAGGGGCATCCACGCGCCCCGCCTAGCACGGCAGTTGCACGAAAAACACAGTCGCTGAAGCCAATTTGCCGCTTTTTCAGGCCGCCGCGCGGGCCAACCAGGGCGCGTAGAACTCGCGAAGCATCGAAACGACCAATCGCGGGTCGTCCTGCTGGTTTATCGTGTTGCGAAGCTCGGCCGATCCGGGAAGGCCCTTCGTGTACCAGCCGATGTGTTTGCGAGCGAGATTCACGCCGGTGTGCTTGCCGTAGAGGGTCAGCATGCCGTCATACTGTTCGAGCATGGTCGACAGTTGCTCATCGAGCTCAGGATCGGGCTTGGTCCCTCCCCCGCCGAGATCCGCCATCGCCTGCGAAAGCAGCCACGGCCTACCATAGGCTCCGCGACCGATCATGACGCCATCGGCACCCGACTGCCGGAGAGCTTCGCGGGCATCGTCAGTCGAGCAAATGTCGCCATTGGCGATCACCGGCACTGACACGGCCTCTTTAACGCCGCGAATGAAGGTCCAATCCGCGCTGCCCTTGTACATCTGACAACGGGTACGGCCGTGGACAGTGATCATCTTGACGCCGAGGTCCGCGGCAATGCGCGCCAGCTCAGGTGCATTGAGGCTCGAATGATCCCAGCCCATGCGCATCTTGAGCGTCACTGGGACGCTCACGGCCCTCACCGTCGCGTCGATCAGCGCGGCAGCGAGCGGCAGGTCGCGCATCAAGGCGGAGCCGGCATCGCCATTCACCACCTTCCTGACCGGGCAGCCCATATTGATGTCGATAATCGCCGCGCCGCGCTGCTCGTTGAGCCTGGCGGCTTCGGCCATGACGTCAGGTTCGCACCCCGCCAGCTGCACCGAAACCGGCTCCTCCGAGGGATCCCACAGTGCCTTTTGAAGCGACTGCCGGGTCTCACGGATCATTGCCTGGCTGGCGATCATCTCGCTGACCGTCAGACCGGCGCCATAGCGCTTAACGACCTTCCGGAACGGCAAGTCCGTGACGCCAGTCATCGGCGCCAGAATCACTGGCGACGCGATCTGGACTGGGCCGATCGAGATGGGCTTCAGCTCGGTCATGAGTTCGGCGCATGTAAGGGAACAGCCCTTGGCGGACAAGGCAAGCCGCCCTAAGCCCCCCGCCGCATGACCGTAACCGCTCTCATCGTGGCCGCCGGCAAAGGCGAACGCCTGGGTGGTGACATCCCGAAGCAGTACCGCCCGATCGGCGGAAAGCCTGTCCTGCGCTGGGCCGTCGAAGCCCTGGCGGAACACCCATCGATCGATCAGGTTCGCGTGGTGATCGGCGCCGGGCAGGACGAACTTGCACTGAGCGCTCTGGGCGGCCTTCCCGTTGGCGACCTGATCACGGGCGGAGCCGAGCGGTCGGAAAGCGTGCTCAACGGCCTCAGGGTGATCAAAAATGGCGCGGTGCTTGTCCATGACGCCGCTCGCCCTTTTTGCCCCCCCGCCGTCGTGGATCGCCTGCTGGAAGCCCTCGAGGATGCGGACGGAGCGGTTCCGGTGCTGCCGGTGGCGGACACGCTGGCGTCGGGCGATCGGGTCCTCGAGAGCCCGGTAGATCGCAGGAACCTGCTCCGGGTACAGACGCCTCAGGCCTTTCACTCGGAAGACTTGCTCTATGCTTACGAGGAAGGTGGCCTGGCTTCGGCAACGGACGAATCAACGGTGATGCTTTCCGCTGGGCTCAAGGTTGCTACGGTCGAAGGCGATCCGATGCTCGAAAAGCTGACCACTGCCGCGGATTGGGAACGCGCCGAAGCGATCCTCGCCTCTCGGCTGGTTTCTCGGACTGGCCTGGGCTTCGACGTCCACGGTTTTGCCGGTGAAGGGCCGATCATGCTCGGCGGCATTGCCATCCCCCACTCCCGCGGCCTTGCCGGGCACAGCGACGCTGACGTCGCCCTTCATGCTGTTACGGACGCACTTCTTGGCGCCGCTGGCCTCGGGGACATCGGCGAGCATTTTCCCCCGTCGGACCCGCAGTGGAAGGGCGCTTCGTCCGACCTCTTCCTAGGTCACGCCGCCGAGCTCATCCGCCGCCGAGGCGGGCTTATCGACCATGTTGACGTCACCATCATTGCCGAGGAGCCGAAGATCAGCCCTCACCGCGCCGCGATCCGCACCCGCATTGCCGAGATCCTCGCCGTGCCGGCCAATCAGGTCAGCGTGAAGGCGACGACGACCGAAGGCCTCGGCTTCACTGGACGACGCGAAGGCATGGCCGCCCAGGCAGTGGCCAGCATTCGAATGGCACTCTAACGGTCAGACATGATCAAACCGGGGGCCGGCGCATGAACTGGAAACTCAGACTAGGAGCGGCGCTGGCGGCGCTTGCACTTCCGGCCAATGCATTTGCGGCTGGCCCCACCTGCCTCACCGAACAGGAAGCGGTAGCTTTCTTCAGCTACGCCCTGCCGGAGATGTTGAACACGGTCTCGAACAAGTGCGAGAAAGCGCTTCCTCCCACAGCCTATTTGTCGACCCATTCGAAAGCGCTGGTCGCGAGTTATCGGGCCACGTCGGCCTCCCTCTGGCCGCAGGCCAAGGTGGCCTTTTTCAAGCTTGGGGGGGAGGACAATTCGGAGGGCGCGAAGATCCTCCGCGCGATGCCGGACGAGACCTTGAAGTCAGTGGTAGGCACCGCATTCAACGTCGTTGTCGGAAATGACATCAAGGAAGCGGACTGTCCTAAGATCGATTCTCTCGTGGCGGCTCTGGCGCCTTTACCCATTTCGAACGTTGCAACGATTCTCGTGAGCCTCGGAGGCCTGGTAGAGTCCGGGAAGGATGATTCCTTCAGGATTTGTCCGAAGAACTAATGCCAACAGAAAATCTCCTGCCAAAGGTGCTTGTCGACAAAGCGCGCGAAGTCGTCGAGGCCAACCGCGCTGCCGGGAGGCGCATTGCTGTAGCTGAAAGCTGCACCGGCGGCCTCGTGAGCGCCGCGATCACTGAAATCGCAGGTTCGTCCGACGTGTTCGAGGCCGGCTACGTGACTTACTCGAATGCGGCGAAAATCGCCGATCTTCACGTCAGCCAGGAGGTCGTTGAGACCTTCGGCGCAGTGAGTATCGCGACGGCCTGGGCAATGGCTCGCGGAGCTCTTCAAGCCTCAGAGGCCGATGTAGCAGTCGCAATCACCGGCATCGCTGGTCCAGGTGGTGGAAGTCCGAGCAAGCCGGTCGGCACCGTGGTTTTCGCCAAGGCCGAACGCGGCAAGGACCCGTCGCAGATTGTAGCAGACCAAAAATTCTTTGATGAAAAGGATCGCGCGGGGGTTCGCCTTCAGGCGGCGCTTTGCGCACTCGAATTGTTGATGCCGTAAAGCGCGGCCGCGCGCTCCTCGAACGCTCTCGTCATTCGGCGCAGGGCGCGGTCGAACATCTGACCGGCCAAAGCTTCGAAGATTCGCGACTTGAAGGCGAAGTCGACCGAAAAGCATAGGTTGGTCCCTCCGTCGGAGGCCGGATCGAATTTCCACTCATTGTGTAAGTACTTCAGCGGCCCCTCGACATAGTCGACGCAGATGCGGCTTGCCCGCTCCTTCACCACGCGGCTCGTAAAGCGCTCCTTGAACGCGTTGAAACCGACGACGAGGTCGGCGACGGTCTCCAACTCACTCGAAGACCGGACACGGACGGCGACGACCCAGGGCAGGAACTCATCGTACCGAGCGACGTCGGCAACCAGTTCGAAAAGCTGCTCAGGGGTATACGGGAGGTGCTTCGTCTCGGTGTGACGCGGCATCAGCCGTTCGCCCGCTCCAGTTGTGCGTTGCGGGCCGCCTGCATCTTCTTGAAGTCGTCTCCAGCGTGATAGCTCGAGCGCGTCAGGGGCGACGCTGCGACGAGCAGGAAGCCCTTCGCCCTGGCGATCGCGGCATAAGCGTCGAATGCCTGTGGAGTGACGAATTCCTCGACCTTCGCATGTTTCGGTGTCGGCTGGAGATATTGGCCCATGGTCAGGAAATCGACGCCCGCGGAGCGCATGTCGTCCATCACCTGGTGGACTTCGAGCCTCTGCTCACCAAGGCCGACCATCACGCCCGACTTGGTGAAGATGTGCGGCGCCTTCCGCTTCACGCTCTCCAGCAAACGGAGCGACGCATAGTAGCGCGCACCTGGGCGAATGGTTGGGTAGAGCCTCGGAACCGTCTCGAGGTTGTGGTTGTAGACGTCTGGGCCGGCTTCAACGATCGCATCAACTGCGGCGTCGCTTTTGTTTCGAAAGTCCGGGGTCAGGATTTCGATCGTCGTGTTCGGCGTCCGCTTCCGGAGCGCTTCAATCACCTTCACGAACTGGGACGCGCCTCCGTCCGGCAAGTCGTCGCGATCCACCGACGTCACCACGATATGCTCGAGGCCGAGCTCGGCCGCCGCAATCGCGACGTGCTCTGGCTCGAGCGGGTCGACCGCGCGCGGCATTCCGGTCTTCACGTTGCAGAAGGCACAGGCGCGGGTGCACGTGTCGCCGAGTATCATCACAGTCGCGTGCTTCTTGGTCCAGCACTCGCCGATGTTCGGACAAGCCGCTTCCTCGCACACCGTCGCAAGACCAAGATCGCGCATCAGCTTGCGCGTGGAATGATAGCCTGGGCTGGTCGGCGCCTTGACGCGTATCCAGTCTGGCTTGCGCTGACGAAATACCGGTGCGGGATCGTTCATGCGGGGCCAGATAGCGATTGGACCCGTCGCTTGCCACCCCTGCCCCGCAACGGCTAGCGGGCCTGCATGCCTTATCTAGACGAGTTGATTGACGGGTATCGCCGGTTCCGAGCGAAGGATTGGGAGCACGAGCGCGAACGCTGGTCGGAACTCGCGGAGGGCCAGAGCCCGCAGGTCATGGTCCTTTCGTGCGCCGACAGCCGCGTCGATCCAGCGCAGATCTTCGACGCACGTCCAGGCGAGATGTTCGTAGCGCGCAACATCGCCGCGCTTGCTCCTCCCTATGAGACGAGCAGCGGCTTCCACGGCGTGTCGGCGGCTCTCGAATTCGCCGTCACCCAGCTCAAGGTCGGCGAAATCCTCGTCCTCGGTCACGGTCTGTGCGGCGGATGTGCAGCAGCGCTGACCGGTCAGTTCGACGACACAGCGCCGGGTGAAGGTCATTTCATCGCGGACTGGGTCAGAATGCTGAGCGACGCGCGCGACCAAGTTCGATCGAGACATTCAGAACTCGATCATGCAGCCTTCCTGGATATGGAGCGGGAAGCGGTGAAGGTCAGCATCGCGAACCTTCGAACATTCCCGTGGATTTTGGAGAGAGAGCAAACCGGCGAGCTGAAGCTGCACGGCGCCCATTTCTCGATTGCGGAAGGCCGGCTTTACATGCTCGACGAGGCGGAAGACGCCTTCCGCCCCGTCTCAGCTGATTAGGCTAACTACCTAACAACGTGTGTTATAATCGTAGACCGGACGCCCGTACTGGTCGACGTAATAGCAATAGCCGCGGGTATCGCGGTAATACTGACGTCCCTTGATGACCGCACCCAGGACGCCGCCGAGGACAGCACCTGCAACGGCGCCTTCAACCGGGCTGACGCCACCAACGACTGCGCCGACTGCGGCGCCACCGGCGGCACCGATCGCTGCGCCAGTCGCCGCGCGGCGGGCCTGGTCATTGTTGTTGCCGTAGTAGGGATCATTGTATCCGTAAGGACTCGTTGCGCAGCCGCTCACGGCGATACTGGCGGCAAGCGCAGCTGTGATTGCTGTTTTCTTCATCGACTGTTCCTCCAAGCCCGTTATTTCCATCCCAATGCGGATTCAGTGCTCGAACAGGCGTTTCGTTCCCGCATCGAACGATTAAGACACGGCCAGATGAATGGATTCAGAACATGAATGAGCGGCACGACGAACGCGAAGACAACATTGCACTGCTCATCGATGCCGACAATGCGAGCCCCGAGCACCTGGATGAGGTTTTGCTGGTCCTGGGCGAGCTCGGAGCCATCAATGTTCGCCGGGCCTACGGCAATTGGGCGAAAACCAGCCTCAAGGGCTGGGGCAATTTAACCGGGATCCACTCGATCGTTCCGATGCAGCAGTTCGACGTCGCCAAGGGGAAGAGCGCGACGGACATGCGCATGACCATCGACGCGATGGACCTCCTTTATCGCGGCCATGTAGACGGCTTCGGAATCATGTCGAGCGACAGTGACTTCCTTCCGCTCGCGCAGCGAATCCGCGAGGAAGGGCTTCCGGTCTATGGCTTCGGCACGACCAAAACGCCCCTGGGCTTCCGGCAGGCCTGCACCCGCTTTTTCGATGTAGCCGCCCTGCAGCTGCCTCACGATGCGCAATCGGCTGACGATTCGTCGTCCGAGGCCGAGAATCCAGTCGATGACGAGCTGATTGACCTGCTCGGCCAAGCCTACAAGGCATCAAAGCGCGATGACGAAGGCTATGCTTCCCTTTCTGAACTGGGACAGCGCGCAACCGCAGTCTCGAGCTTCGCAGCTCGCAATTACGGATTCACGCGTCTTTCCGACCTCATCCGTTCCGTCCCCAATTTCGACGTCAAGGCAGCGTCAGACGGAAGCCTTCTGGTGAAGCGCCTGAGATAATACCCCGAGGCTTATGTTGCCTAGCGGACACAGACTCGCCTGATCGGAGATTTTCCCGCCTGAGTAGGAACCGGGTGGCCCCCTGCCAGTTGGATTGGCGAGTAGGGATTAACACCAGGACTGGGCACTAGAATGCTGGACTCCAGCAAGCCTGAAGCATTGCTCAACAGCGCGCTTGCCGCCGTTGAAGACGAAACCAGTTTCCATGCAGAGATCGATAAGATCCGGGTGCCGATCTACACGGCCGACGCAGAGGGCCGGATCACATTTTGGAATCAGGCCTGCGTCGACTTTGCCGGGCGCGAGCCGCAACTCGGCGAGGATCGCTGGTGCGTCACTTGGCGCCTCTTCACGCTCGACGGTGATCCCCTACCCCACGACCAATGCCCGATGGCCAAGGCAATACGAGAACAAAGATCGATCCGCTCCGAAGTCGCGATTGCGATGCGCCCGAACGGCTCCCGCGTCGCATTCCGCCCCTATCCCACCCCGATCTTCGGCGAGTCCGGCCTGTTCAAGGGCGCGATCAACATTCTGATCGACATCAGCGATGAACAGGCGGAAGCGCTCCAGGAGCAGGCCGCTCGCTGCAGGCGCCTGGCCAATTCGACCGACGATTTGTCGGCTCGCGACATCCTTCGCTCGATGGCCACCGGCTACGATGAGTCCGCGAATTCGCTCCGCGGCTAGATCAGATCCAGAGTGAGCGTCACGTCATCGCCGGCCGCGATATTCGCGCGCCGGCGGACCTCGGCTTTCACCGGGAGGATGTAGCCTCCGCTCTTCTGCGGGAAGACGGAAGTGCGCCAGGTGACATCTTCGATCGTCGCTTCGACGCGCACGGAGCCGAATCCGCCACGCCGGGCGAGGCCTTCGGCGCGGATCTCGCCCGCGAGCTCTTCCGGTACAGTGACAAAGTGCCAGCTCGCGCTTTCGCCGTTCCAGAGCCAGAGGGTCGCTTTGAGGGTGATCATACAGCGGGAACGGCGGTCGGCCCTTCTTTTAGCCTGCGGCGATGTTCACGCCAGGCGGTGTAGCTCCCGCTCCCCGCGATAAGGGCCGCACCAGTGATCATATGGGGGCTCGGAACGTCAGAGAACAGCATCCAGCCATAGATGGTCGCCGCGACGATCTGCAGGTAGTCGAATGGGGATACGACCGACACGGGCGCGCGAAGAGAAGACGTCATCAGCAGCTGGCCTATTCCGCCCGCAAGTCCGCCAGCCGCGACCAAGGCCATCGCCTTCAGGCCATGCAGCTGCCCGAAGAAGGGCATCAGCAGTGCGCCAACGGCTATTCCGGCAACGGCGAACCAGAAGACAATCGCCGCTATGTTCTCGCTCCGCTGGAGATGCCGAAGAGTCGTCGTAACTCCGGCCTGTCCGACTGCGCCAAGCAGCGCGATCATCAGCCCGAGCACCGGCAGGCCCGACCCGCCGGGTCGAGCGACAATCAACACCCCAATAAATCCGAGCACAACTGCGCCCCAGCGGTGGACGCCCACATCCTCCCTCAGGACGAGAAACGAGAGAAGGGTTGCGAATATGGGCGCCGTGAAATTGATCGCGGTGGCGTCAGCCAACGGCAGCAGGATCAACGCCTGGAACGTCAGCCCCATGGACAGGAGGCCAAGGGCACTTCGCCAGACATGGGCGAGCGGCCGGTTGGGTTTCAGCGATGCCAGAGACTCACGTTTCAGCACCCAGAGCAGGACGACCGGTAGGCTGAACAAGGAGCGATAGAAAACGAGTTCCGGGGCGTTCAGGCCCTCGATGGAAGCCAGCTTGAGCAGTGCGCCCATCGTCGAGAAGCTTAGGCCGGATCCAATCCGGCAGAAGATGCCGCTGACAACATGATCGTGGTCATGTTGAGCGGATCCCCCGTGCATCGCTTTACCGAGTCAGCTTGCGGTAGGTCGTCCGGTGCGGACGTGTGGCCTCCTCGCCGAGGCGCCGGATCTTGTCTTCTTCGTAGGCCTCGAAATTCCCCTCGAACCATTCGACGTGGCTGTCGCCCTCGAATGCGAGGATGTGCGTCGCCAGGCGGTCGAGGAAGAAGCGGTCGTGGCTGATGACCACGGCGCAGCCGGCGAAGTTCTCAATCGCCTCCTCGAGCGCGCCCAAGGTCTCGACGTCCAAGTCGTTGGTCGGCTCGTCGAGCAGCAAGACGTTGCCGCCGCGCTTGAGCATCTTGGCGATATTGACCCGGTTGCGCTCACCACCCGAAAGCTTGCCGACGTTTTTCTGCTGGTCCTGGCCCTTGAAGTTGAAGGCTCCGACATAGGCGCGCGTTGACTGGTCGTGGCCGTTGACCTTCATGTAGTCGAGACCGTCCGAGATCTCCTCCCAGACGTTGTTCTTGTCGTTCAGGTGATCGCGACTCTGGTCGACGTAGCCGAGGTGCACCGTCGGACCGATGTCCACCGACCCTGAGTCCGGTTGTTCCTGACCCGTGATCAGCTTGAACAATGTCGACTTGCCGGCACCGTTCGGGCCGATGACACCGACAATTCCGCCCGGCGGCAGCGTGAAAGACAGGTCCTCGAACAAAAGCTTGTCGCCATAGGCCTTTGAGATGTTGTTCACCTCGATGACCTTGCCGCCGAGGCGTTCGGGCACCTGGATAAGAATCTCGGCCTTGCCAGGGACATATTTTTCCTGTGCGGCAACGAGCTGGTCGAACTTGGCGATACGGGCCTTCGACTTGGTCTGGCGTGCCTTGGCACCCTGTCGAATCCACTCGAGTTCGTGTCGGATTGCCGTCTGACGGCCAGTTTCCTCGCGCTCTTCCTGCTCGAGGCGCTTGGCCTTCTTCTCGAGGTAGGTCGAGTAATTGCCCTCGTACGGGAAATACTTCCCGCGATCGATTTCGAGGATCCAGCTCACGACGTTGTCGAGGAAGTAGCGGTCGTGGGTGATCATCAGCACGGCGCCCGCATATTCCTTGAGATGCGCTTCCAACCACTGGACGCTTTCGGCGTCGAGGTGGTTGGTCGGCTCGTCGAGCAGCAGGATTGACGGCTTTTGGATCAGTAGCCGCGTCAGCGCGATGCGGCGCTTCTCACCGCCGGACAGATTCTCGACCGACCAGTCCGACGGCGGGCAGCGCAAAGCCTCCATCGCGACTTCGAGCTGATTGTCGAGCGTCCAGCCATCGACCGCGTCGATCTTGCCCTGGAGCTCGCCCATTTCCTCCATCAGCTTGTCGAAATCGGTGTCGTCTTTCGGGTCGCCCATCTCGGCCGAGATGGCGTTGAAGCGATCCACCATGTCGGCGACGTCGCGAGCGCCGTCCTTGACGTTCTCAAGCACCGTCTTCGATGGATCGAGCTGCGGTTCCTGCGGCAGATAGCCGACCGTAATGTTCTCGCCCGGCCAGGCTTCGCCCTGGAAGTCCTTGTCGATGCCCGCCATGATTTTCATCAGCGTCGATTTGCCGGCGCCGTTCGGGCCAACGATCCCAATCTTGGCACCGTGATAGAATTGCAGGTTGATGTGGTTCAGCACCGGCTTCTGGGCGCCGGGGAAGGACTTCGTCATGTCCTTCATTACAAAAGCATATTGGGCGGCCATGGGGTCGCGTCAGTCCTTCAGGAGTACGGGAATTGACCGCGAGTTAGGCGATGAGACGCCCAATTTCCACCCCGCTCAGTCGCGGCCGACCATCTCCTCGGCATTTGCGAACCGATAGTCCTTGAACTGCTCGCGCAGGCGGAGCTTGGACAGCTTGCCTGTCGCCGTATGCGGAAGTTCCTCGACGAACTCGATCGCGTTCGGGAGCCACCAGGACGCGACATGCTTGCGGAGGTGGCTGAGGATATCGTCCGAAGTGACATTGCTGCCGTTGGCGCGAACGATGCACAGCAGCGGCCGTTCGTCCCACAGTGGATGCGGGATGCCGATAGCCGCTGCTTCGGCGACGCCCGGAAGTGCAACGGCGGTGTTTTCGAGTTCGATCGAGCTGATCCACTCCCCGCCCGACTTGATGACGTCTTTCGCCCGGTCCGTGATCTGCATGGTGCCGTCCGGATGGATGCAGGCAACGTCGCCCGTATCGAACCACTGCTCGTCGTCGGTCGCGTCCTGCTCGGCTTTGAAATAGCGCTTGATCACCCAAGGGCCGCGACACTGGAGCCGGCCCGAGGACTTTCCATCGCGAGGCTGGATATTGCCGTCGTCGTCGACGACCCGCAGCTCGACCCCGAAGGGCGCGCGGCCCTGCATCGCGATATGGTCGACCTGTTCCTCGTCATTGAGGTCAGCCCAACTCGTGGGGCGCGCTCCACATGTGCCAATGGGCGAGGTTTCGGTCATGCCCCAGGCATGAGTGACGTCAACGCCTCGCTCGCGAAGCCATCGGATCATCGCACGCGGTGCGGCCGAGCCGCCGATGGTCACCTTCTTGAGATCGCCGAGTTCTTCACCGGTCCGCTCGATATGATCGATCATCGTCAGCCAGACGGTGGGAACACCGGCGGAGTGAGTAACCTTCTCCTCCCGGAAGAGCCGGCACATCCGGTCTGGCCGATAGTCGGCCGAAAGGACGAGCTTCGCCCCCGTTGCCGGTGCTGCCCATGGAACCCCCCAGGCATTGGCGTGGAACATCGGGACAATCGGCAGAACCACGGCCTGCTGCGACAGGCCCATGATATCCGGCCCGATCTGAGCAAGCGTGTGAAGCATCGTCGAGCGATGCTCGTAGAGGACGCCCTTCGGGTTGCCCGTGGTACCGCTCGTATAGCAGAGGCCGATCGGCTCCCGCTCGTCACCGTCGACCCAGGTATAATTGCCGTCCTCGACATCGATCCACTCGCGGAATCCCGGCTCGCCGGGGTCGGGGTCGAAGCAGATAAAATGCTCGATTGTCTTCCACTTGGGCCTCATCCGCTCGACGATCGGATTGAAGGCCCGATCGTAGAGGAGAATCCGGTCCTCGGCGTGATTGGCGATATATTCGAGCTGGTCGTCGAAAAGGCGCGGGTTGATGGTGTGAAGGACGCCGCCCATCCCCGTCGTTCCGTACCAGGCGATCAAGTGATGCTCGTGGTTCATCGCCAGGGTCGCTACGCGGTCTCCGCGATTGATGCCGAGCCGCTCCAGCGCCTGGGCCATCTTTCGCGCGTCGCGATGGATATTGCGCCAGTTCGTGCGGGTCGTCCGCCCGTCGGCCCAGGCGGTGACGACCTCACCGTCGCCGTGCTCGCGCTCACCGTGGTCGATGAGGCGCGTGACGCGCATCGACCAGTCCTGCATTGCCCCTAGCTGCACGGTCCTCTCCCCTGACACAGCTGTGATTAGTGTGGCTGGAGCAGGTGGCGCAGACAAGCGCTTTAATTTTGCTGCCGAGCGACGCG